>JAIVIY010000087.1 GCA_020200285.1 Novosphingobium sp.
GAGCTACCGCCGGGTCGAGGTGATCGTCCGCTAACCTGGCCGCGCGAAAGCCGAACCGAACTCCCTCCGAATCCGTTCGTGCTGAGCCTGTCGGGCCGAAGGCGACCGAAGGTCAACCACTGCCCTTTTCTTCGGACCCGCGCGTAGCTTCGAAAAGAACGGTCCTTCGGCAAGCTCAGGACGGACGGGGCTTTTGTGCAGATTTCCGGGTTCGACGCTCTATCCCCCGCGATAGTGCAGCGCGACAATGGTCAGGTCGTCGCTCGGCTCGGTCTCGCCCTCGAATGCGCGAATGCGGTCGGCGAGGTCGGCGGCGCGGGTCGTCGCGGGCATTGCTCCCTGCCCACGTAGCGCGGCAATCACTCCATCGAGCCCCAGCAGCGCTTGCGACGCGTCCTGCGCCTCGGTCGCGCCATCGGTGATCAGGACCAGCGTGTCGCCCGGCGTCAGCTGAGCGCGCTCTTCGGGATAGGGAAAATCGATCACGCAGAACGGCGGGCCACCGCGCAACGGCAGCGACTCCACGTCGCCCGCACCCCCTACCACCAGCGGATTTTCGTGACCGGCGTTGACCAGCGCCAGCGCGCCGCTGGCGCAGTCGAGCACCCCGACCAGCATCGTCACTCCCATCTCGTCGTCGGCCTCGGCCATCAAATCGCGGTTGAGCGCGGCCACCGCCACGCCGAGATCGCCGCTGTGGCGGCTCAGCACGCTTTTGGACAACGCCTTGGACAGCGCCATGTAGAGCGCTGCGGGCACGCCCTTGCCGGTGACGTCGCCGATTACGAACAGCAGCCGGTCGGGCGCGATCATCAGCGCATCGTAGAAATCGCCGCCGACCGACTTCGCCGGGCGCAGCACTGCGCCGATCTCGGCGCGCGGGTCGAGCCGGGCGAGCCGTTCGGGCCCCGGCACCATCCCCAGCTGGATGCGCCGCGCCGCGCGCAGCTCGCCTTCCTGCTCGGCGGCGGCGACGCGCTGATCGACCAGCGCCGCGGCGAGACGGGCGCGGTCCGCGCGGGCGATCAGATAGAGCGTCACTCCCATCGTCAGCGCCGCGGCCAGGCCGATCAGCGTCGGGCGAATGGGATCGAACAATAGATTGGCGAGGTCGAAGGCGAAGAACGACCCCAGCCACAGCGCGGCGACCATTCCCACGGCCACCGCCAGCAGCCAGTAGCGCCGGGTTCCTCCCGCGAAGACGACGAGAATCACCAGCGCCAGCGCCGCAGCCCACTCGATCCACCGCACCCAGGCGGGCCGCGACAGCCAGCCGCCGGCCATGATCGCGTCGACGGCCTGAGCTTGAACGAGGACCCCGAAGATTTCGGTTTCCAGCGGCGTGGCGACGATGTCGGCGGTGCCCTCCGCGCCCAAGCCGATCAGCACCACCTTTCCGGCGAAGGCGTCGCGCGGCAGGCGGCCGCCCAGGACTTCGGCAGCCGAGAACACCGCGGCGCTCGCCATGCGGCCCATGCGCAGCCGCAGCCGGCCCGCGCCGTCGGCCTCGAGCGCGCGGTCGCCGAGCGCGAGCGTACGGCCGCGCCACGCGAGGTCTTCGGCGCCAAGGCCAAGGCGCGCCAGCTCGACCGCAAAGCCGGGCATCGCCTGTTCGCCGGCGAGGATCGTCAACGGCACATGGCGCACGATGCCGTCGTCGTCCGGGGGACCGTTGACCAGCGCATGGCCGAGCGCGACCCCGTCGATTTCGGGCAGGCTGGCGACCACCTGCTGCGTTCGCAGCACGTCGGCCGGCGGCTCGCCGCGAATCGGCGGATCGACCAGCAGGCCCGCCGGATCGACCCCGTCGTGATCGGTGCCGACTCGCGCCAGAACCACCGGCGCGCTTCCGAACACGTCGGCGAGCACGCTGTCCATCGTCGGCAACGCGCGCACGCGGGCGGCAGTCTCGGCGTCGAGCTCGGGGTAAAGCCCGGCGAAGTTTTGCGGATTGAGCGCGTCGGGCTCGGCAAACAACACGTCGTAGCCGATTGCCTTGGGCCGCTGTTTGGCGATCTCCTCGGTCAGCCGTGCGATGTAATAACGCGGCCACGGCCAAGGCCCAACCGCGTCCAGGCTCAGCGAATCGATGAGCACCACTGCGACCCGCTCGCCCGCGATCGCGCGCGGCGCGGTGCGCTGCCACTCGTCGAACAGGCCCCGCCGCAGGATTTCGCCGAACGCCAGGCTCAGCAACCCGCCGAGAATCCCGCCCAACAAGACCGCCCACCCGGCGAGTCGGCGGGCGCGGCGGTCAGACTTCGACGCAGAGCCCGTCATAGGCGCACAGCACCTCGAGCGCCACCGCGCCGCGAGTCAGTTCCTCGTAACGGATGGTCTCGTGGTGCATCCGCGCGATGTCGGCGTCCGAATAAGTCGGCTCGTGGTGGAACAGCGCCAGCCGCCGGGCGCGCGCCTCGTGGCACAAGTCGACCGCGACGATGTTCGAGGAATGGCCCCAGTCCTCCTTCATCGAGACGCTGTCGGCGAGACTGTACATCGTGTCGCAGACCACCAGGTCGGCGTCGGCGAAGAACGCCACGACATCGGCCTCGCCCTCCATCCGGTCGATCTTGTGCTCGCTGTCGGTCGAGTAGATCGCGACCTTGCCGGCCGCGTCGCGGAAGCGGAAGCCATAGCTCGAATGCGAATGGTGCTGCTCGATCAGCGACACCGTGACCGCGCCGATTTCGTATTCGCGCCCCGGCTCGAGCGTGCGGAATTCGATCTCCGCGCGCAGATAGTCGAACGGTACCGGGAACGAGATCTCCTCCTGCTGGCGGCGCAGCGCCTCCTCGGCGTCGGCGTGTCCGCTGTGGATCACGATCTTCGACCCCGGGACGAACGCGGGGACGAAGAACGGGAACCCCATGATGTGGTCCCAGTGGAGGTGCGAAAGGAAGAAGTGCCATTCGCGCGCATGGCCTTCCTGGGTGCAGCGGCGCAGCGAATCGAGGCCGAGCTCACGCAAGCCGGAGCCCATGTCGCAGACGATGAACGGGCCTTGTCCGACATCTACTTCGACGCAACTGGTGGCGCCGCCGTACGTGTGCGCGGCGGCGAAATCGAGCTCGCTCTCGAGGAACTCGCGCGCCGCGCCTTCGTCGGCGAAGGTTCGGCCGCTGGCGGCGACCAGCGCCGCGGCGATCTTGTTGCGCACGGCGTTCGCCTTGGCCGCGACCGGGAGCGATCCGCGGGTGCCCCAGAACCGAACCAGCATCGCCCCTCCTCGCACCCTAGGCCAGCGCGTCCTCGATCGTTTCGGCGACCTTGAAAACCATGTCGTAGCGGCTGATCGCGAGGATCTCGCGCATCGTCGGGTTGGGCCGGGCGAGGACGATCGTCGTCCCCGCCTCGGACCCCTTGCGCTGCGCCAGCGTCAGCGCGCGCAAACCGCGCGACGACATGTAGGCGATGCCGGCAAGGTCGAGCACCAGCGTGCCCCCGCCCGCGGCGGCGGCTTCCCTCAGACGCTCGGTGAACTCGGTGGCGGTGGCCTCGTCGACGCGGCCGGCGGGCGCGACGATGCGCGCGCCGCCGCGACTCTCGGTCGTCCAGCCCAGCGTGCTCCCGCTCATGCGCCAAGCGTTATCCGCCGCTGCGCCGATTGGCTAGGGCGGATGGCGGCGGGCGGCGGGGTCAGGCGGCTTCCTGGCGCACCCCATCGAGGAAGGTATGGACCTGCTCGCGCAGGACGCGCGCCTGCTGCTCGAGCTCGTTCGACGAGCTCAGCACCTGGGTCGCCGCCGCGCCGGTGGAGATCGAGGTCTGGCGGACCTGGGACACGGTCGTGGACACGTTCTCGGTGCTGCGCGCGGCGAGGTCGATGCTGCGCGCCAGATCCTGGCCCGCGACCGACTGCTGGTCGACCGCCGCGGCGATCGACACCGAGGTCGCCTCGAGCTCGTTGATCTGGCCGACGATCGCCTGGAGCGCGGCGACGCTGGCCGAAGTGCCCTGCTGGATCGCCTTGATCTGCACCGCCACCCGCTCGGTCGCCTTGCCGGTCTGCGCGGCGAGATCCTTGACCTCGCTGGCGACCACCGCGAACCCGCGTCCGGCCTCGCCGCCGCGCGCCGCCTCGATCGAGGCGTTGAGCGCGAGCAGGTTGGTGCGCTGGGCGATCGACGAGATCAGCCCGACGATCTGACCGATCTCATTGGCGGTGTCGTTGAGCGTCGAGATCGTCCCGTCGGCGTCGCGCGCGGCGTCGGTAGCCTTGCGGGCGAGCTGAGCCGAGCTCGAAGCCTGGCGGCTGATCTCGTTGATCGACATCGCGAACTCGTCGCTCGCCGCCGCCGCGGCGGTGACGCCGGCGGCCGCGTCGCTCATCGCGCTCGATACCTCGCCGGTCTGGTCCGACGACTGCTCAGCCGCGGCGGCCATGGCGGTGGCGGTGTCCTGCAGCTGCGAGGCGGCCAAGGCGACGCTGCTGACCACCTCGCCGATCTCGCGCTCGAAATTCGCGGCCATCTGCATGGTCAGGCGCTTCTGGTCCTCGCGGTGCTTGGCGCGCTGGTCGAACATCTCGTCGAGCTTGTGCCCGGACTTGACGAAGACCTGGAGGGCGCGGGCAAGAGCGCCGATCTCGTCCTGGCGCTCGAGGTGGGCGAGGCGGAAGTCGCGATCGCCCGTGCTCAGGCGGACCATGTCCCCGGTGATGCTGCGAAGCGGCTCCACGGTGTCGTTGAGCGTCTGCTGCAGCGCGGTAAGGACCACGGCTGACACGAAGACGCAGCACCCGCCGACCAGCCACATCGACAGCCCGGTTCGCTCGGCGTCGCTGCCCGCGAGCGCGGCCATCGCCGCCGCCGCCACGAACACGAGCCCGGCGAGCGGGACGCCGGCCAGGAACTTGAGCTTGCCGTCGAGCGACAGCCCGTTGAACCACCGGCGATAGCGGTTCTCCGACGCGGCCGCGACGTAGTCCGCCGGCGACAATTCGACCTCGCCGATTTCGGCGATGAGGTTTGGTGCCTCGATTTCAGTCATCGCGTTCATGCTGCCCTCGGTCTCTCTGTCTGAGTTCGGTTGAGTCCTGGATTGCCCTGGTCAGGCGCGCTTCTTGAGCGGCGGGGCCGCATCGATCAGCGCCTTGCTGTCATCGAGAAATTGGGCGAGTTCGTCGGCGGGAATCGCCTTGGAATAGAGCCAGCCCTGCATCTGATCGCAGCCGGCGACCCGCGCCAGGTCGGCGTGGATCTCGGTCTCGACGCCTTCGGCGGTGACCTTCATCCCCAGCGCCTTGGCGATCGCCACGCTCGAGGCCATCACCGCGCGAGTCGAATCGTCGTTGACCGAATCGACCAGCAGCGAGCGGTCGAGCTTGAGCTTCTCGAAGCGGAACTTGCGCAGGAAGCCGATCGAGGCGAAGCCGGTGCCGTAGTCGTCGAGCACGATGCCGACCCCGAAATCGCGGACCAGCTCGAGGTTGCGGTTGGCCATGACCGGATCTCCGATCACGTAAGTCTCGGTGATCTCGAGCTCGAGTCGGGAAGCGGGAAAACCCGTCTCCTCGAGTATCTGGCCGAGATGGATCGGGAACTGCGGGTTGCGCAGCTGCGCCGCCGAGACGTTGACCGACAGCCGGATGCCGTCCCACGGCAGCGCGTCGAGGCAGGCCTGACGCAGCACCCACAGGCCGATCGCCTCGATCAGGCCGGTTTCCTCGGCGACCGGGATGAAGACATCGGGCCCGATCCGCTCGCCGTCGGGCCGCTCCCAGCGCAGCAGCGCCTCGACCGAGTTGATCCCCCCGGTGACCGCGTCGATCAGGGGCTGGTAGTGGAGCCGCAAGTGCCCGGCCCTGAGCGCCTCGCGCAAGTCGGTGTCGATCCGCTGCTGGGCCTGGCGGCGCGTGTCGAACTCGTCGCTGAACCAGGTGATCCGCCCCTTGCCGCGCGCCTTGGAGACGTACATCGCGACGTCCGACTTGCGCAGCAGCTCCGAGGAATCGGGGCCCTCGCGGGTCGAGCCTCGCGACAGGCCGATGCTCGCGCCGATGGCGATCGAGCGGTCGTCGACCTTGAGCGGCTCGGCGAGCCTGGCGAGCAGGCGGAAGCACATGCCTTCGAGAATGTTGCCGGCGAGCGGCCCGACCATGACCACTGCGAACTCGTCCCCGCCGAGCCGATAGGCCCGCCCGTGACCCTCGCACAGTTCCTGGAACAGGCCGGCGGTGAGCTTTAGCACGCGGTCGCCGACGACGTGGCCGTAGAAGTCGTTGACCGCCTTGAACCCGTCGAGGTCGATCAGCGCCAGCGCGATCTCGGTATCGCGGCGGGCGTGGCGGCTGACGTCGAGGTGGAGCGCGCGCCGGTTGGGCAGGCCGCACAAGCTGTCGGTGTGGGCCTGCTCCTCGAGCAGCGCCAGGTGGAAATGCCCCCGGCGCAGCAGAAAGACTATGGCGAAGCCGCAGGCGGTCAGGGTTCCGGCCACGAGCCCCAGCGAGACGTTCTGGCCGTCGAGCGAGTACATCGCGAAGGCCAGCACCGTCGCGACGAGAACCGCCGAGAGCGCGACCGCTATCGCCTTCAGGTTGTCCGGCAGCTCACCCCGGCTGCTGATCGCGACCTGCACCCCGTTGTCCCCCGCAAGGTTCTCCGGGCGCGACGCTAGCGGCAAGGTCTTAAGCAACCTCTAATCGGCCATAAACCATAGCGTTGGCGGGTTTAGGCGGTGCGCCTGGCCGGCTCGGCGAGACGCTCGCCGGTCAGCTTGTACAAGCCGCAGCCGCCCTTGACCGGCCGGAACATCTCGCTGTGCTCGAGCACGGTCTCGCCCCCGCCGAGCAGCAGGCGGCCGTGCGGCGCCAGCGCCGACTGCAGCGTGCCGCAGGCGACCCGCCGCGCCCCTGCGTCGAGGTAGAGCAGCAGGTTGCGGCACAGGATGAGGTCGAACTTGGCCCCGCTGGGCGGTCCTTCGAGCAAGTTGCGCCGCTCGAAGCGAATCATCTCGCGCAAGCGATCGCTGGCTCGCCAGCCCGCCGCGCCCTCCTCGAAGTGGGTGAGCATCTGGCCGACCGCGAGGCCGCGCTGGATCTCGAAGTTCGAATAGACCCCGCGCCGGGCGGTGGCGATCGCCGAGCCCGAAACGTCGGTCGCCAGGATGTCGATGTCCCAGCCCTTCCAGCACTCGCCCTGGTCGAGCAGGATCATCGCCATGGTCAGCGGCTCCTGGCCCGTGGAGCAGCCCGCCGACCAGATCGTCAGCCGCCGGCTCGCCCCCTTCTCGCGCGCCATCGCCGGCAGGACCTCGGCCGCAAGGTGGTCGAACACCTGCCGGTCGCGGTAGAAATAGGTCTCGTTGTTGAGCAGCGCCTCGACCAGCTCTTCCTTGAACCCGCTGTCGCCGGGCTCGGTCAGGAGCACGATCAGGTCCTCGCTGGAGCGAATTCCGCGGTGCCGCAACACCGTTTCGAGCGCGGTGTCGATCCGCCAGTGCCGGTCCGCCGAAAGCGCCTGTCCGGTCCTTCGGTGGAGCAACTTGGAAACCATGTCGACCGCAAGCTGGTGCAGCTCGGTCTTGGTCATGACGGTTCGGTGCAGACCGCGATCCGCGCGGCGAGATCGAGCGGATGGAGCATCGCCGAGGCGAGGCCGGCCTTGGCGACCGAGCCGGGCATCCCCCAGACGACCGAGCTCGCTTCGTTCTGGACGATGACCCCGGCGCCGGCTTCGACCAGCGCGCGCGCGCCGACGGTACCGTCGCGGCCCATGCCGGTGAGCACCACGCCGAGAGCGTGGCCGCCGTAGTGCCGCGCCAGCGATTCGAACATCGGATCGACCGAGGGCATGCAGCCGCTGGCGGCCGGGTTGCGGTCGAGCCGGACGACGTTGCCCGCGCCCTTGCGCTCGAGGCAGAGGTGGGCGTTGCCGGGGGCCACCATGATGTTGTCGGGGACCAGGTCCATCCCGTCCTCGGCCAGCACCGCCTGCCGCCCCGAGCATTCGCGCAATTGCCGCGCGAAGGCGTCGAGGAACTCGACCGGAAGATGCTGGGTGACCAGGATCGGCGCGCCGATCTTCGGCGGCAGCGCGCCGAGCAGCACGCTGAGCGCGTAGATCCCGCCGGTCGAGGCGCCGATCGCGACGATCCGGGCGCGGAACTGCGAGGGCGCGCGCTGGACGATGACCGGAGCGGGCGGCGCCTCGCTGCTCGCCGCGCGGCGCAGCGGCCGCTTGCCGAGCGCCTTGATCTTCTGGATCATCAGCGTCCGGTACTCGTCGTCGAACTGCCCCGGCGCCGGCTTCTGCAGCGTGTCTGCCGCGCCGAGCGAGAGCGCCTGGACGGTATGCTCGGCACCGTCGCCGGCCAACGTCGAGACGACCATGACCTTGGCCCCGCCGGTTCGCTTGATGATCTCGGGCAGCGCGCGCATTCCGCCCATCCCCGGCATCTCGAGGTCGAGCAGCACCACTTGGACGTGGAGCCCGCCGAGCTGGGCGAGCGCGTCTTCGGCCGAGATCGCGGTGCCGGCGAGCTCGAGCCCGGGGTCTTGCGCGATAATCCGCGTGTAGACCGCCCGGATCATGCTCGAATCGTCGACGACGAAGACCCGCACCATGCCGCCGACCGGCGCGCCGGGCGGGTTGGAACTCGAATTGAGGGAAGTGACCGCATTCATGGGAGTGGACCTCACGCCATGCCGATGAGTTCGAACTTGAGCTGCAAGGTCTCTTGGTCGAACGGCTTCATCACGTATTCGTCGGCGCCCGCGGCGATTGCCTCACGGATGTGGCCGGGATCGTATTCGGTGGTGCAGAACACCACCTTGGGCTTTCGCCCCTCGGGACTGGCGCGGAGCGCGTTGATGAACTCGATCCCGCTCATCACCGGCATGTTCCAGTCGAGCAGGATCACGTCGGGCATGCTCGCCCGGCAATGATCGAGCGCGGTGCGGCCGTTGTCGGCCTCCTCCGCGCTCATCCCCAGGGTCTCGACGATGTGGCGCGAAACCTTTCGGATCACGCGCGAATCGTCGACTATCAGGCAGGTTTTCATCCTATCGTTCTCCAGCGACCCGCGGCTTTTTCGCGCGGTTTTATGGTGCGGCTCATGCCGCCTGATCCTGCAGCGGCCCGGCGATGACCATGTCGAGATCGATCACCAGCAGGCTGCCGGCTTCGGTCTCGACCAGTCCTTGCGCGGCGCGTTTCCAGCCGTCGGCGAGCTTGACGTCGGGGCGGCACGGCGCCGGCTCCCCGCTCTCGACGTTCTCGACCGCCTCGACCATCAGCGCGTAACCGCAGCCGTCGCTTTCGACGACGAGCGCGAACTCGGCGATCTCGGTCGATTCGGGCAGACCCAGCGCGCAGGCGGTGTCGATCACCGTCAGCGTCCGGCTGCGCAGCGTGGTCAGCCCGGCGATGAACCGCGGCGCGCGCGGGACGGGGACGATCCGGCTGAGCTCGATCACCGAATGGACCCGTTCCGCGGGCACCGCGATGCGGTCGCCGGCGATCTTCACGATCAACAGCGGCGCGCTCATGCCGCGTCTCCGAGCTGGGCCGCAACCTGGGCATCGTCGAGCGCGGCGACCAGCGCGTCGCGGTCGTAGCGGTAGATCGAACCCCCGGCGCCGCGGCCACGCTTGCGGCGGCTGGTGATCTTGAGCACCGTGGCAGCCTGGCTCGCGCTCTCGGCGGGCGCGTCCGCTTCGCGCTCGTCGACCACGATCGCCAGGTCGACAGGCGCGTCGCGGTCCTCGACCACCTGATAGCCGCGCGCTTCGACCAGCGGTTTTAGGAAATCTCGGCACCAGCGGTCGCCGAGCGGCAGCCGGCAGGTCGATCCGCCGTCGAACCCACCCGAGGCCGCGGCGAACAAGGCGTGACATTCGACCAGCTCGACCGGCGCGCCGTCGATCAGCACGACCGTGGAGCTACCCGCGCGGGTAGCGGTGGTCAGGTCGAGCGCGGCGGTATCGACCGCGTCGGACATCGCGTAGGCGACGCGGCGCTCGCCGTCATGGAGCAGCAGCACCGAGACCTTCTTGCGCTCGAGCACGCTCGCGTCGACGCCGTGCAGCGGGATCAGCGTCTGGTCGAAGACCAGCTGCGGCTCGCCGGCGCCGAGCGAGACGGCCTCGGCCCCGACCTCGATCAGCCGCTCGACCGCGCTGGTCACGATCGCCTTGCGGCGCTTGTCGAAGCCGTCGAAAGTGATCGCGCTCTCGAGCTGCGCCTCGCCCTCGCCGGCTTGCGCGGATGCCTCGGCGAACCGGGCGCGCTGAATGTCGGAGCTGATCCCGCCGGCCGCCGCGACCCCGGCGATGTCGAGCGCGAGCGCGGCCTGGCCGTCGTCGAGCTGGGCGACCCCTACGTAGAAGCCGGTGCCGATGATCCGCGGCGCGACCGGCTTGATCACCAGCTCGCCATGGTCCTCGATGCCGTCGATGCCGAGCCCGAAGACCGAGCCCGAGATCAGCTTGAGCATCACCAGGGTCTGGCGGTCGAGCGGTTTCTCGGATTCGATCCCGAGCACCCCGGCGAGGTCGAAGCAGGGATGCTCGTGCCCGCGCAGCAGGACGTGGCGCATCCCGCCGACGTTGTGGAACGACAGATCCTTGTTGGGGCGGACGATCTCGTCGACGTAGGAGCGCGGGATGGCGAACACCTGGCCGGCCGCGCGGACCGTGATCGAGGGCACGATGCTGAGCGTCAGCGGAACGTTGAGGATGATCCGGCTGCCCGCGCCGGGCGTGCTGTGGATGGTCAGCGAGCCGCCGAGGCGCACCGCGCTGTTGCGCACCGCGTCCATCCCGACGCCGCGTCCCGACAGCTGGGTGACCTCGTCCGCGGTCGAGAAGCCGGGCTCGCAGATCAGCGCGAGGCGCTGCTCGGGCGAAAGCTTGCGCGCCTGCTCGGCGGTGAGGACGCCCGCGGCGATCGCCCGTTCGGCGACCCGGTCGGCGTTCATGCCGCGGCCGTCGTCGGCGATGCCGATGCGGATCTGGTTGCCGGTCTGGCGCGCCGACAGGCGGATGTTGCCGATCGCCGGCTTGCCCGCGGCGAGCCGTTCCTCGGCGAGTTCGATGCCGTGGTCGATGGCGTTGCGGATCAGGTGGAGCAGCGGCTCGCGGACCAGCTCGATCATCTCGCGGTCGATCTCGACCTGGCCGCTTTCGATTTCGAAGGCGACCGGCTTGCCGAGCTCGCTGGCGAGGTCGCGGACCAGGCGGCGGTAGCTCGAGAACAGCAGCGAGATCGGCTGCATCCGCGCCTGCATGATCGACACGCGCAAGTCGGTGAGGATCGAGGACACGCGCTTGTACGACGCCTCCAGCCCGCTGCCGCCGCCACAGGCGTCGATCTGGCGGGCGAGCTCGTTGCCGGCGAGGATCATGTCGGAAACGCCGCTGACCACCCGGTCGAGCAGTTGGACCGGCAGCCGGACGGTGCGCAACTGCCCGGTCGGCCGCGCGGCGGCTTCGCCGAGCGGGTTGTCGGTTCGCGCTGCTTGCGGATTGGCTTCTCCGACGGCGTCGCTCAGGGAGGGGACCAGCGCGGCGATGAGCGCAGCATCGTCGCCTTCGCTGAACTCGCGCCCCGCCTCGATGTCCTCGACCATCTCGCCGATCCGGTCGAGGATCGCCAGCACCGCGTCGACCAGCCGGGAATCCGCGCGGCGCTCGCCCTTGCGGACCTCGCTCAGCGCGTCCTCGGTGGCGTGGCTCAGCGCTTCGAGCCGCGGAAAGTCGAAGAACCCGCAGTTGCCCTTGACCGTGTGGACGAAGCGAAAGATCGCGTCGAGCCGCTCGCGGTCGTCGGGGTCGCGCTCCCATTCGACGAGCTCTCCCTCGAGAGCTTCGAGCATCTCGCGCGCCTCGCAGACGAAATCGGCGATCAGGTCATCCATGGCCGGCGGCACCCCCGCCCGCCCTCATGGCCGCGAAGGGTTAATGTTCGGTTAGGGGTGGCCCCGGGCGGCGTGGAAATTCGAGGTGCGCCACATGCAGGCGAGCACAAGCGGATACAGTAGCGGCCCTATGCATAACCTGGGAAATTCTGGAGACATGGCGCGCCCGACAGGATTCGAACCTGTGGCCCCCAGATTAGGAATCTGGTGCTCTATCCTGCTGAGCTACGGGCGCACGCCGGGAAGCGTTTAGGCGGCGCAGCGGCGCCGTGCAATCAGTTGACCTCGTCGGGCGGGGCGACGGGGATCAGCAGCGGCGCGATCACGATGCCTTCGTCCCACAGCTCCTCGGCCTCCTCGCGGGTGGCCTGGCCGTGGATCGTCGCGGGGTCGCGCTCGCCGTAGTGCATCGCCCGGCTTTCCTCGGCGAAGTTGTCGCCGACCCACTGCGAATCCTTGATCGCCTCGGCCTGCATCGCGGCGAGCGCGCGCATCATCGCCGCGGCTTCGGGCGGGAGCTTGGGCGAGGCCATCGTCGGCTGCCGGGCCGGCGGATCGGCCTTGGCGACCGGCGCGAGAGCCTGGTTGCCCTTGCGCGCGAGGCGCGCGGCCATCGGCGCCTTGGCGACATCGGCCGAGCCGCACCGCGGGCAGGCGACGAGGCCGCGCTCGCACTGGCGCGCGAAGTCGTCCGAGGACTTGAACCAGCCTTCGAAGCGGTGCCCGCCGCCACGGCATTCGAGATCGAAAACGATCATGATCCCGCCGACTTAGGGATTTCGCGCCGGTTCGCAAGGCTGGGCAGCTGGGCGCGGACCTCGGCGGTGCGCGCCGGATCCATCGTCGCGAAGCCGAGGCCGGGCCCCGCGCCCATGTCGAGCACCACCTCGCCCCATGGGTCGACCACCAGCGAATGCCCGTAAGTCTCGCGCCCGTCGGCGTGGCGGCCGGTCTGGGCGGCGGCGATCACCCACGCGCTCGCCTCGACCGCGCGCGCGCGGTTGAGCAAGTGCCAGTGCGCGCGGCCGGTGGGCACGGTGAACGCCGAGGGGATCGCGATCGCGTCGCAGTTTCGCCGACCAAGCTCCTCGAACAGCGCGGGAAAGCGGATATCGTAGCAGACGGTGAGGCCGAGCCGGCCGATGGGCGTGTCGTCCACCGTCACGACCGCGTCGCCCGAAGCGTAGGCGTTGGACTCGCGCCAGCTCTCGCCGCTCGCCAGGTCGACGTCGAACATGTGGAGCTTGTCGTAGCGCGCGACGAGCGCTCCGTCCGGACCCACCAGCAGCGAGCGGTTGGCCCAGCGACCGTCGCTCCTGGCCACCGCCAGCGAGCCTAAAGCGATCCAGACGCCGTGACGCGCGGCGGCGCCGCGTACCGCGGCGAGCACCGGGTTGGCGGCTTCATCGACGACATGCGCCGTCGCCCGCTTGCGGTCGCGGTCGAGCAGCCCGGACATCTCGGGGGTGAACAGCATCGCCGCGCCCTCGCCCGCTGTGCGCGCGATTGCTTCGCCGAGGATCGCGGCGTTCTCCCCCGGATCGACCCCGGCGGTCATCTGCAGCAGCGCGATGCGAGTGGGCGCGCTCACCGCCCCAGCAGCATGTCGAGCTTGCCGGTGCGCTCGAGCGCGTGGAGATCGTCGCAGCCGCCGACGTGGACCTCGCCGATGAAGATCTGCGGCACCGTGGTCCGGCCGTTGGCGCGCTGCAACATCTCGGCGCGCTTGGGCCCGCCCATGGTCACGTCGTGCTCGTCGTAGGCGACGCCCTTGGAGTCGAGCAGCGCCTTGGCGCGGTAGCAAAAGCCGCACCACGCGGTGGTGTAGATTTCGACGTCCGGGCCCAACGCGGGATCGCTCATAGCCGGTGCCTTCGAACCTCTTTTACCACCCCTTGAAATCGCGCGCGGCTATCACAAATCGGCGCAAGTGTCATGCGCCGCGCCGCGGGCATGACGCTCAAACCCTGCAGCCGCGCCGAAGTTTCGGGCGGTCTCGCGGGACGTGCAACTTTGCTCTGAAGGAGGATATTGCGATGAACCGTTTCGACTTCACTCCCTACCGCCGCACCACCGTCGGCTTCGACCGGCTGTTCGACCTGCTCGAGCGCCAGGCCCGGCTCAACGGCGGCGACAACTATCCGCCGTTCAACATCGAGCGCCAGGGCGAGGACGCCTATCGCATCACGCTGGCGGTCGCCGGGTTCAAGCCGGGCGAGCTCGACATCGTCGCGCAGCAGAACCTGCTGACGATCAAGGGCGCCAAGGCCGAGGTCGAGGACAGCAAGAGCTTTGTCCACCTCGGCATCGCCAATCGCAACTTCGAGCGCCGCTTCGAGCTCGCCGACTTCGTCCGGGTCGAGAAGGCGGACCTCGCCGACGGCCTGCTGACGATCGACCTGGTGCGCGAGGTGCCCGAGGCGATGAAGCCCAAGAAGATCGTCGTCGGCGGCGACGCCCCGCTGGCGGTGGTCGAGAACCAGGCCAAGGAAGACCAGGCGGCGTAAGCCTCCCGCTTCCGGCCGGGCAAAAAGAAGGGGCGGTGCCGCGAACGGCGCCGCCCCTTTGTCAGTTGGCCGTCCGATTACCGGAACGGCTTCGGGTCGCAGCGCCCGTTTAGCCGATTCGCGTTTCGCCGCTGTGACGGCCGCCATATGTTAGACGAGGATTGGCTCACGCGTTTCCCTCTCCCCTTGAGGGGAGAGGATAGCGCAGCTTGCGAGCCTAGCGAGCTAGCGAAGCTTGGAGAGGGGTGCTCCAACGCTCGAACGGCGTACGCCCCTCTCCAACTTCGGCTAGGCAGACGAGCTGCCAAGCCTTCGTATCCTCTCCCCTGAAGGGGCGAGGGTAATGCACCCCATAATTTGAGGGCGGGCCCTGCCGAGCCCGCCCCCGCGCCTTGCGGCGCCCCGTCCAAGAAGCGATCGTCCGGGTCGCAGAAGACGATCGTTCCTTGAGACAAGCTCGTTCGCGCTCCGCTACCAGGCCCCCATCACCAGGCCTCCGCCACGTCCATCAGCGCCTCGCGGTCGAGAATCGTCACCCGCCCGCCCTTCAACGCGATCACCCCGCTCTCGGCCCAGGCCGAGAGCTGGCGGTTGATCTGCTCGCGGCTCATGCCGGCGAAGTTGCCGAGCTCGCCCTGGCTCAGCGCAAGCTTGAGTTGGCCTTCGCCGAGCGGATCGTTGTCGTTGCCGACGATCATCAGCCGCAGCAGGAACCGCGCGAGCCGCGGGCCCGAGGTATAGGCGCGGTCGGCCTCGATCACCTGGTTCGACTGGCGCAGCCGGCGGGCCATCGCCCGCAGCAGGCGCAGCGCCATGCCCTTGTGGCGGGCGACGATCTCGTCGAACGCGGCGCGGCTGAGGATCAGCGCGTCGACCGGATCGATCGCGTGGACGGACGCCGTGCGCTCGCCGCGGTCGAGGAAGGCGATCTCGCCGAGCACCGCGCCCGGCTCGGCGTAGTCGAGCACGATCTCGCGGCCGTTGGCGGCGACCATGCTGACCCGCGCGAGGCCCGAGAGCACGATGAACAGGCTGTCGCCCTCCGCGCCCTGGGCCATCAGCTCCTGGTCGCGCTTGAAGGTGCGGTGGTGGCCGCGCAGCAGCACGTCGGACAGCTCGTCGGGCTCGCAGTCCGCGAACAGGCTGTGCGAGGTCAGCAGCTCGGCCAGTTGTGTCGCGTGCATCGCGGCCGCCCATTCCCCCAAAAGCCCCTGTGTCAAATGACACAAGGAACGGCTGGTTGCAAAACGCAATTTTTTTGAAACTTTGGCGGCCCCAATCCCCGTTGCCGCGAAATTTCGCGCGCGTCAAAGACTCTTCGCTGCGCTCACACCAGCCGCGCCTGCTTGACCGCGGCCGTAGCTGTTTCCCGAGAGCACGGCTTCGTAAGCGCCGAGCCGCATCGTCCCGCCAAGGTCGCCGCCCGCGGCGCGGGTCTGCAGCCCTTCGGGGCTCATCCACTCGGTGATGATGCCGACGACGGGCTCTTCGGTCCGGCCGAACTCGGTCGAGCTGGCGTCGCCGATTCCCGCGGTGTTGCGCGCGGCTTCGATGCAGGCCATCTGCATCCCCAGGCAGATGCCGAAGAACGGCACCTCGCGCTCGCGGGCGAAGCGGACGCTGGCGATCTTGCCTTCGGAGCCGCGCTCGCCGAACCCGCCGGGGACGAGGATGCCGTCGACCAGCTCGAGGTGCGCGGCGATCTCGGCGTCGTCCTTCTCGAACAGCTCGGCGTCGATCCAGCGGACGTTGACCTTGACCCGGTTGGCCATGCCGCCGTGGACCAGCGCCTCGTTCAGCGACTTGTAGGCGTCGGGCAGGCCGACGTACTTGCCGACCACGCCGATCGTCACCTCGCCCTCGGGGTTGTGCAGGCGGTCGGCGATGTCGTGCCAGCGGCGCAAGTCGGGGGCGAGGCCGGGGGTTATCCCGAACGCGCGCAGCACCTCGAAGTCGAGCCCCTCGGAATGGTAGTTGAGCGGCACCTCGTAGATGCTCTTGGCGTCGAGCGCGGGAATCACCGCTTCCTTGCGGACGTTGCAGAACGCCGCGATCTTCGCGCGCTCGCCCTCGGGCAGCGGGTGCTCGCAACGGCACACCAGCACGTCGGGCTGGACGCCGAGCGCGGTCAATTCCTTGACGCTGTGCTGGGTCGGCTTGGTCTTCAACTCGCCCGCCGCGGCGATGTAGGGGACGAGCGTCACATGGACGAACACCGTCTGGTCGCGGCCGAGCTCGTTGCGCAACTGGCGGATCGCCTCGATGAACGGCAGCCCCTCGATGTCGCCGACGGTCCCGCCGATCTCGCACAGCACGAAGTCCAGGCCGTCGGTCTCCGCCTTGGCGAAGTCCTTGATCGCGTCGGTGACGTGGGGGATCACCTGGACCGTGGCGCCGAGGTAGTCGCCGCGGCGCTCGCGGGCGATGATGTCGCTGTAGATCCGGCCCGAGGTGATGTTGTCGGCCTGGCGCGCCGAGACCCCGGTGAAGCGCTCGTAGTGGCCGAGGTCGAGATCGGTCTCGGCGCCGTCGTCGGTGACGTAGACCTCGCCGTGCTGATAGGGGCTCATCGTCCCGGGATCGACGTTGAGGTAGGGGTCGAACTTGCGGATACGGACCTTGAACCCGCGCGCCTGAAGCAAAGCCGCGAGGCTCGCCGCCATCAGACCCTTGCCGAGCGAAGACACCACGCCGCCGGTGATGAAAATATACCGCGCCATGGGAGACGGGCCTTACGCGCAAGCGGACGCGCGGGGCAAGGGCCTCGCGCGGCAGTCCACGGGGAGAACGGAGCGGTTCGCCCGAAGGCGAGCCGGATTTACTGCGCGGCCCCCTGCAACGGGTCGTCGGCGGGCGCCGGGCTCGCGCCGGCCGCCGGGGCGGCGGGCGCGGGTTGGGCCGGTGCGCCGCCGATGCCGGCGAGCGGATCGGGGTTGATCGGCGCGACCGGGGCGTTCGCCGGCGCGCCGCGCTCGAGCGAGGTGTCGATCTCGATCGCCGAGCTCGCGCCGACCGCCAGGGCGGCGAGGACGATGCTCAGGCCGACGAAAGTCACGGCCAACATCGTAGTCATCCGGGTCAGGAAGTTGGCCGCGCCGCGCGCCGACATCAGCCCCGCCGGGCTGCCGCCGACGCCGAGCCCGCCGCCTTCGGAGCGTTGTATCAAAATCACTCCGACCAGCGCCGCGCCGATGATCGCCTGGAGGACGGTGAGGAAAATGAACAGCGACATGGAAGTCCTATTTGCAGCACCCCAAGTTCCGTTCGTCCTGAGCTTGTCGAAGGACCGCTCTTCCTTCGTGCCGTTGCAGAAGAACAGGACGGTGCTTCGACAAGCTCAGCACGAACGGGGTGGGGTTAATGGTTCGCACGGCATGTAAGGGCGGCCTTCTCGGCGCGCAAGCTCAGTCGACCGGCTCGCCTCCGGCGGCGGCGACGATCGGCAGGAACGCCCCGTCAAGCTGGCGTGCGACCACCGCTTCGGCCTGGCCCCCGTCGCGCTCGGCCAGCGTCTCGCCGACGCAGACGATCACCCCGAGCCCGCTGTCGAGCGCGGCCTCGGACTTGGCCTTGACCATCGCGTCGGTCTCGCCGTGGGCCGCGCGGCGCTCGGAATGGCCGACGATCGCGAAATCCGCGCCGGCGTCCTTGAGCTGTGCGGCGGAAACCTCGCCGGTGAACGCGCCCTTGGCTTCGGCGTGGCAATCCTGACCGCCGACCCCGATCGCGCTGACCGCCTCGCGCAACGCCGCGATCAGCGTGAACGGCGGCGCCAGCGCCACCGAGACCCCGGGATAGCGCGCCGTGGCGCGGTCGATCGCGCGCGCTTCGGCGAGCAGCGCGCGGCTGCCGTTCATCTTCCAGTTGCCGACGATGTAGGGCCGGATGCTCATGCTCGGTCTGGGGTCCTGCTGCCGTCGGGATGGCGGGCGCCGCGCCGCTACCAATCCTGGAGAGGCTTGCAAAGCCCCATCGCGGGCCCGTGCCGCGGCGGCACGCGGGCGCGACGCTTGAAGCCCGCCGCATGACGCCCTAGAGCGCCCCGACGCCCCCTCTGGAGCCCCCGCACCGCCATGATCTCGCTGATCCGTTCGTTCTTCCAGTCCAAGCTCGGCGTCGGCCTGACGCTCGCGTTCCTCGCGCTGATCGCGGTCGCGTTCGCCGCCAGCGACATCACCGGGGCCGGCTTCGGCGGCGTCGCCGGGGGCGACCGCGCCGCGACGGTCGGGGACGAGACGATCGGCACCGGCGCGCTGAGCCAGGCGGTGAGCAACGCCTTCGAGGGCGAGCGCCAGCAGAACCCGACGCTGACCATGCAGCGCTTCGTCGCCTCGGGCGCGATTCCCCAGGTGCTCGATTCGATGATCGACCGCGCCGCGATCTTCGCCTTCGGCGAGGACGTCGGGATCGTCGCCAGCGACGCGCTGATCGGCAGCGAGCTGGCCAAGATCCCCGCCTTCCTCGGCCCCGACGGCCGCTTCAACGAGGGCATCTATCGCCAGGCGCTGGCCCAGCAGCGGCTGACCGACGCGCAGGTCCGCGACGACATCGCCCAGGGCCTGGTCGCCAAGCAGGTGCTGGTGCCGGTCGCGTTCGGCGCCATCGTTCCGGCCGAGCTCGCCCGCCGCTACGGCGAGCTGAGCCGCGAGCGGCGCAAGGGCGCTATCGGCTTCGTCCCGGCCGAGGCGTTCGCTCCCAAGGCGCCGCCGTCCGACGCGGCGCTGACCGGCTACTACCGCGCCAACGCGGCGCGCTACACCCAGCCCGAACGCCGCACGATCCGCTATGCGGCGTTCGGCGACGACGCGGTCAAGGACGCGCGCGGCCCGACCGACGCCGAGATCCAGCAGGCCTATGCCGCCGACCGGGCCAAGTACGCCCCGTCCGAGACCCGCAGCATCACCCAGGTGATCGTCCCGACCGAAGCCGCAGCCAGGGCGCTCGCCGCCGAGGTCGCGGGCGGCAAGGCGCTCGACGCCGCGGCGCGGGCCAAGGGCTTGCTGCCGAGCCAGGCCGCGCTGACCCGCGAGGCGCTCGCCGACCGCTCCTCGCCCGCGGTCGCGCAAGCCGTGTTCGCTGCGGCGCAGGGAACTGTCGCCGCGCCCGCGCGCAGCGGGCTCGGCTGGCACGTCGCGCGGGTCGACGCGGTCACGCGCAACCCGGGCAAGACGCTGGCCGAAGCGCGGCCCGAGCTGGTCGAGCAATTGACCGCTAAGCTGCGCCGCGAGGCGCTGGCCGATTTCACCGCGCGGATCGAGGAAGAGCTCGATGGCGGCGGCAAGCTGAGCGACGTCGCGGGCGAGCTCGGCGTCTCGCCGCAGACCACCGCGGCGATCACCGCCGACGGCCGCGTGTTCGGCAAGCCGGGCGAGAGCGTGCCGGCCGAGCTCGCGCGGATCGTCCCGACCGTGTTCCTGATGGAGAGCGAGGGCCAGGCCCAGCTCGCCGAGGTCGTGCCCGGCAAGCGCTTCGTGGTGTTCGAGGCGGCCAGCATCGTCCCCGCCGCGCCGCCGCCGCTCGCGCAGATCCGCGACCGCGTCGCCGCCGACTGGGCCCGCGCGCAAGGCGCCGCCGCGGCCAAGGCCGCCGCCGACAAGGCGATCGCGGCGATCGCCCGGGGCGCCGCGCTGCCCGAGGCGCTGCGCGCCGCCGGCGTCGCCGGCGCCCAGACCGAGCCGATCGACGCCTCGCGCCAGCAGGTCGCGGCGAGCGGCCGGGTCGCCCCGCCGCTGGCGTTGATGTTCAGCATGGCCGAGCGCACCACCAAGAAGCTCGAGGCGCCGAACGACCGCGGCTGGTTCGTGATCCGCCTGGACAACATCGAGCCGGGCCGGCTCGCCGCCAACGACCCGCTCGTCGCCGCGCTCGGGCGCGAGCTCGGGCAAGTGACGGGGCGCGAGTACGCCGAACAGTTCCGCCGCGCGCTGCGCAAGGAAGTGGGGGTCGAGCGCAACCCGGCGGCGGTCCGCGCGGTGCGCGAGCGGCTGGTCGGCGGCGGCGGCTGAGCGCCCCGCCAGCGCATCCGGTGACCCCGCAACCCGAAAACCACGCCGCGGCGCTGAGCGCGCTCGAGGCGGGCAAGCCCGCGCTGGTCTGGCGGCGGCTGATCGCCGATGCCGAGACCCCGGTCGGCGCGGCGGCCAAGTTGGTCGAGCCGGGCCGCGGCGACTTCCTGCTCGAATCGGTCGAGGGCGGCGAGGTCCGCGGGCGCTACAGCCTGCTCGGCGTCGATCCCGACCTGGTGTTTCGCGCCACCGGCGATCAGTGCGAGGTCAACCGCAGCTGGCGGCGCGACCGCCACGCCTTCGCCCCGCTCGAACGCGGCAGCCTGGCCGAGCTGCGCGCGCTGATCGCGGCGTGCCGGATCGACGTCCCGCCGGGGCTGCCGCCCGCGCTCGCCTGCCTGGTCGGCTATTTCGGCTACGAGACGATCGGGCTGGTCGAGCGGCTCCCGCGCGCCCCGCAAAGTTCGCTCGCGCTGCCCGACATGCTGTTCGTCCGCCCCGGGCTGATCCTGGTGTTCGACCGCCTGACCGACGAGCTCTGCGTGGTCGCGCCGGTGTGGCCCGAAGGCGGCGCGAACCGCGCGCTCGAAGCCGCGGGCGAGCGGATCGACGACGCCTTGCGCCGGCTCGCCGAAGCGCCCATTCGCGAAAAACGGGGACAGTCCCCATTTTCCGAGCCGGTGCTGACCCCGACGATGGCGGCGGACGACTACGCGGCGATGGTGCTCCGGGCCAAGGACTACATCGCCGCCGGCGACGTGTTCCAGGTGGTGCTGGCGCAGCGCTTCACCGCCGAGTTCCCGCTGCCGCCGTTCGCGCTCTACCGCGCGTTGCGGCGCGTGAACCCCTCGCCGTTCCTCTATTTCCTCGACCTTCCGGGCTTCGCGCTGGTCGGCTCGAGCCCGGAGATTCTGGTCCGGGTCCGCGACGGGGAGGTCACCATCCGCCCGATCGCCGGAACCCGGCCGCGGGGCAGGAGCGTAGAGGAAGACCGCGCGGCGGAACGCAGTTTGCTCGCCGATCCCAAAGAGCGCGCCGAGCACCTGATGCTGCTCGACCTCGGGCGCAACGATGTCGGCCGGGTCGCTGAGGCGGGCACGGTCGAGGTCACCGAGAGCTACACCGTCGAGCGCTACAGCCACGTGATGCACATCGTCTCGAACGTCGTTGGGCGGCTCGACACCGCCAAGCACGACGCGCTCGACGCGCTGTTCGCGGGCTTTCCCGCGGGCACGGTCAGCGGCGCGCCGAAAATTCGCGCTTGCGAGATCGTCGCCGAGCTCGAGCCCGAGACCCGCGGCGCTTACGCCGGCGGGGTCGGCTATTTCGCCCCCGACGGCTCGATCGACAGCTGCATCGTGCTGCGCACCGGGATCGTCAAGGACGGCGTGCTCCACGTCCAGGCCGGCGCCGGCATCGTCGCCGACAGCGACCCCGCCTACGAGCAGCGCGAATGCGAGGCCAAGGCCGGCGCGCTGATCGCCGCGGCGCGCGAGGCGGTGCGCGTCGCCGGCGAGCCGGGGTTCGGGCAGTGAGCCGCGCCGCCGTGCTCGCGCTGGCGCTGCTCGTAGGCTGCCGGCAGGAGGTAGCCGAGGGCGAGCCGGTCAGCCGGATCGAGATCGGCAAGCGCGAGGTCGCGGCCAAGCCTTCGCCCACCCCGAGCCCTGCAACGAAATCGCCGTGCCGGCGGGCGATGTTCGAGGGCGTCGCGCTCACCCACTGCGTCGCGGATCCGGCGCGCCACTTCATCGCCACCGCGCTCGGGCCCGAGAGCGGCGCGCCGTACCGCAGCTTCGCCGCGCTTGCCGCGGACCGCGCCGATGATGCGCCCATGGTCGCCTTCGCCATGAACGGCGGGATGTTCGGCGAGGACGGCAAGCCGATCGGGTATTACGTCGAGGACGGCGAGCGGCTCAAGACGCTCAACCGCGCCGAGGGCGGCGGCAACTTCCACCTGAAGCCCAACGGCGTGTTCTTCGGTAGCGGCGCCACGTGGCGGGTGATGGCCACGGACGCGTTCTACGCCGAGGTCGCCGACCGGCCCGAGTTCGGCACGCAATCGGGACCGATGCTGGTGATCGCCGGCAAGCTCCATCCCGAGTTCGCCGAAGAAGGCCCGTCGAAGCTGATCCGCAACGGGGTCGGCGTCGACGCCGCCGGCCGGGCGCACTTCGTGCTGTCCGAGGGGCCGGTCAGCTTCGGACGTTTCGCGCGCTATTTCCGCGACCGCCTCAAGACCCCCAACGCGCTCTACCTCGACGGCAGCGTCTCGGCGCTGTGGGACCCCGCCGCCGGCCGCCACGACGAAGGCGTGCCGCTCGGCCCGCTGATCGTCGTAACCCACAAGGACCCCGACTCATGACCGAACGCCGCACGCTCTACCCCGAGATCGAACCCTACGACCACGGCACGCTCGAGGTCGGCGACGGGCACACGCTCTATTGGGAGAAGTGCGGCACGCCCGGGGCCAAGCCCGCGGTGTTCCTCCACGGCGGGCCGGGCAGCGGCTGCAGCCCCAAGCAGCGCCGCCAGTTCGACCCCGAGCGCTACGATGTGCTGCTGTTCGACCAGCGCGGCTGCGGCCGCTCGACCCCGTTCGCCAGCCTCGAGGCCAACACCACCTGGGACCTCGTCGCCGACCTCGAGAAACTGCGGACGATGTGCGGGCACGAGCGCTGGCTGGTGTTCGGCGGCAGCTGGGGCTCGACGCTGGCGCTGGCCTACGCCCAGACCCACCCCCAGCGGGTCACCGAGCTCGTGCTGCGGGGCATCTTCCTGTCCAGCCCGAAAGAGCTCGACTGGCTCTATCGCTACGGCGCCAGCGAGCTCTATCCCGAAGCCTGGGAGGCGTTCGCCGGGCACGTCCCCGAAGCCGAGCGCGGCGATCTGGTCGAGGCCTATCACCGCCGCCTGCCCCACGACGACCGCCAAGTCCGGCTCGCCGCGGCCAAGGCGTGGAGCGCGTGGGAGGCGACCACCGTCACGCTGCTGCCCGATCCGGCCGTGCTCGAGGAATTCACCGGCGACGACAAGGCGGTGGCGATCGCGCGGATCGAGAACCACTACTTCCGCCACAACTGCTGGCTCGACGAAGGGCAATTGCTGCGCGATGCGCATCGCTTGCGCGGGATTCCCGGGGTGATCGTCCAGGGCCGCCACGACTGCTGCACTCCGCCCGCCGCGGCCTGGGCGCTCAAGCAGGCCTGGCCCGAGGTCGAGCTGCAGATCGTCCCCGACGGCGGGCACTTGTTCACCGAGCCGGGGATCACCGACGGCCTGGTCCGCGCCGCCGACCGCTTCGCCGGCAAGAGCGGCGCTTGATCGCGCAGCGCAAAGCGGCGAAGGCCGCGCGATGATCCTGGTCGTCGACAACTACGACAGCTTCACCTGGAACCTGGTCCACTACCTGATGGAGCTGGGCGCCGAGGTCGAGGTGGTGCGCAACGACGCGCTGACGGCAGCGCAGGCGCTGGCGAGCGGGGCGCAAGGCTTCCTGATCTCGCCGGGTCCGTGCACGCCCAACGAGGCCGGGATCAGCCTCGATCTCGTCGCCGCCTGCGCCGAGACGGCCAGACCGCTGCTCGGCGTCTGCCTCGGGCACCAGGCGATCGGCCAGCATTTCGGCGGGCGGGTGGTCCGCGGCGGGCTGATGCACGGCAAGACCTCGCCGGTCAGCCACGACGGCAGCGGGGTGTTCGCCGGGCTGCCCTCGCCGTTCACCGCGACGCGATATCACAGCCTGGTGGTCGAGGACCCGCCCGCCGAACTGATCGTCAACGCCACCGCCCCCCAAAGTTCAATTGGCGACGCCCACGTCATGGGCTTCCGCCACGCGACGCTGCCGATCCACGGCGTCCAGTTCCACCCCGAGAGCATCGCCACCGAGCATGGCCATGCCCTGCTCGCCAACTTCCTGGCGCTGTGCGGCGTCAAGACGCGCGAAGTCGCATGAAGGCGCTGCCCCCGGTCGAGCTGCATCTGAGCGAGGAGGAAGCCGAAGCCGCGTTCGGCGCGCTGCTCGACGGCGAGACCTCCGACGAAGAGATCGCCCGGTTCCTGGTCGAATTGTCCGATCGCGGCGAGACCGCGGCCGAGAAGGCGGGCGCCGCCGACACGCTCGAAGCGCTCGGGCTCGACATGGAAAAGGCCGGAAGAACCGCCGAGAAGACCTTGAACGATCTCGGTATCTGCTTCCTGTTCGCGGCCAACCACCACCCCGCGATGCGCCGCATCCAGCCGATCCGCAAGGCGATCGGCAAGCGCACGATCTTCAACCTGATGGGGCCGCTGTCGAACCCGGCGCGGGTCGGGCGCCAATTGATCGGCATCGCCCGACCCGCTTACGTCCCGATCTACGCCCAGGCGATGGCGACGCTCGGCACGACGCGCTCGATGATCGTCTCGGGCGACGAGGGGCTCGACGAGTTGAGCCTCGCGGGCGGAAACGAGCTCGCCGACGTGATCGGCGGCGATTTCGAGATGCACCGCCTCGACTGCGCCGAGGCCGGGCTGGCGCATGCCCCGGTCGAGGCGATCCGCGGCGGCGATG
>JAIVIY010000161.1 GCA_020200285.1 Novosphingobium sp.
AGTCCGCGCATCGGCGATGTCCTTCTCCAGGCGGCGGCGGACGTTCTGCGTCTCGGCCTTGGCGTAAAGCGCCTCTTGCTTCGCCGCGTCGAGATCGTCGCGCAGCCGGTCGAGCGCCTCGCCGAGCTTGTCCTCTCCCTGGTCGAGCAGCTCCTCGGGAACGCCCTCGAGCTCCTTGGCGACTTCGGGGTCGCTTTCGGCGGTGGGGGTCTCGGCAGGGCGCGAATCGGTATCGGTCATTTGCGGGAAAATCCGTCGCTGGCGATGAGTTTGCCCAGGCTCTGGGCGGTGAAATCCACCATGGGGACGACGCGCGCGTAATTCAACCGGGTCGGGCCGATCACCCCGACCACGCCGACCACCCGGCCCTCGCCGTCGCGCCACGGCGAGGCGATCACCGCCGAGCCCGAAAGCGAGAACAGCCGGTTCTCGCTGCCGATGAAGATTCGCGTCGCCTGCGCCTCGCGCGCCGCGTCGAGCACCGAGGCGATCGCCTCGGCGCCCTCGAGCTCGTCGAGCAGCTGGCGGACGCGCTCGATATCGCCGAGCGCCGCCTCGTCGAGCAGCCGCGCCTGGCCCCGGACGATCAGCACCGGGCGGCGCCCAGATTGCTCGTAATTGTCCTCGCTCCACACCGCGAGGCCGCGCTCGATCAGGTCGCGGCCCGCCGCGTCGAGCGCCGAGCGGCCCGAGGCGATCTCGCGGCGAATGTCGCGCGCGGCCTCGGCCAAGGTTCGCCCGGCGAGGCAGCGGGTTAGGTAGTTGCCCGCGGCTTCGAGCGCCGACGGCGGCGTAGCGCCCGGCAGCTCGAGCACCCGGTTCTCGATCCCGCCGTCCTCGCTGACCAGCACCGCCAGCGCGCGGTCCGGCGACAACGGCACGAAGCTGACCTGCGCGAGCCGCGGCTCGGCGCGCGGGACCATCACCACGCCGGCCCCGGCGGACAGCTCGGACAACGCGCTGCTCGCCGCCGCCAGCGCCGCCTCGATGCTCCCGCCCGCCGCCAGCCCGCGCTCGATCTGCGCGCGCTCGGCGGCGGTCGGCTCGGCTACTTGCATGATCCCGTCGACGAACAGCCGCAGCCCCTGCTCGGTCGGCAGCCGCCCGGCGCTGGTGTGCGGCGCGGCGAGCAAGCCGGCGTCCTGGAGGTCCTGGAGCACCGAGCGGATCGAGGCCGGCGACAGGTTGAGCGCGCCGGTCCCGGCCAGCGTCTTCGACCCGACCGGGTGCCCGCTGGCGAGATAGCCCTCGACCACCAGCCGGAAGATCTCGCGCGCGCGGTTGTTGAGCTCGGAAACGGGCGGGGCCATGCGCGGCAATCTAGGGCCAAGGCTTGCAGGCTCAAGCCCGATGCGCCTAACGCGCTCGCTGTGCTGGTTACCGCCAGCGTCGAGGAGCGGGTGCCGCCATGGCTGCGCGGCAAGGGCGAAGGTTGGGTCACCGCCGAGTACTCGATGCTGCCGCGCGCCACCCACACCCGCGGGCAGCGCGAGGCGGCGCGGGGCAAGCAATCGGGGCGAACGCAGGAAATCCAGCGGCTTATCGGCCGTTCCTTGCGCGCGGTCACAGACCTGAAGAAGCTCGGCGAGCGCCAGATCGTGCTCGATTGCGACGTGATCCAGGCCGACGGCGGGACCCGCACCGCGGCGATCTCGGGCGCCTGGGTCGCGCTCCGGCTGGCGGTGAGCAAGCTGATGACGCAGGGATTGATTGCCGAGGACCCGATTGCGGCCAAGGTCGCCGCGGTGAGCTGCGGGATCTGCGGCGGCACGCCGTTGCTCGATCTCGACTATGCCGAGGATTCGGCGGCCGACGCCGACGCCAACTTCGTGCTGATCGACGGCGGCCAGATCGCCGAGGTCCAGGCCACGGCGGAGAAGGCGACGTACGACGAGGAAGGCTTGCTGCGGTTGCTGCGCCTGGCGCGCCTCGGATGCGCCCGGATTTACGCGGCGCAGACGGCCGCGACCGCGTGAAACGGCTCGGTCCCGAACCGCTGGTCATCGCCACGCACAACGCGGGCAAATTGCGCGAGATCCAAGCGTTGCTCGAGCCGTTCGGGATCAAGTGCCTGTCCGCCGGCTCGCTCGGCCTGCCCGAGCCCGAGGAGACCGGCGAGACTTTCGTCGCCAACGCGCTGCTCAAGGCGCGCGCCGCGGCCGAGGCCGCGCAGCTGCCCGCGCTGGCCGACGATTCGGGACTGTGCGTCGCCGCGCTTGGCGGGCGGCCGGGCGTCCACACCGCCGACTGGGCCGAGCGGCGACGCTTCGAAGGCCCGCCGGGGCGGGACTGGTACATGGCGATGGGCAAAGTCGAAGGGATGCTCGCCGAGCTTGGGCCGCAGGCTCCGCGCGACGCCTGGTTCGCCTGCGTGCTGGCGATCGCCTGGCCCGACGGCGAGCACGCCGTTTACGAAGGCCGCGCCGACGGCACGCTGACCTGGCCGCCACGGGGAACGCTGGGGTTCGGTTACGACCCGGTGTTCGTGCCGCTGGCCCGCGAGCAGACTTTCGCCGAGCTCGATCCCGAGCAAAAGCACCGCATCAGCCACCGCGCCGACGCGTTCGCGAAGCTGGTTACGGAACAGTTTGGCTAAAACACCCGCTGCCCGATGACATTGCCCGCGGGCCAGTAGCGGCAGACCAGCACATCGTTCGTCCGCCCGCGCGCCACGGCGCAGCCGACCTCCTGGGTGTCGCGCCAGACCAGCTGGGTGTAGTGGCCGACGTCGGCCCAGCGCCCAGTGGTCGAGACGTGCGGGAACTGGCCGTGGCGGAAATGGCGGACTTCCTGGACGAACCCGGCGATCATCTGCTCGGCCGAATAGCGCTCGGCCGAGCCCATCCACAGGTTCTCGCCGGCGTCTCCGCGGTCGCGGGCGTGCTCGAAGCGGTCGCTCCGGGCAAGGTCGTCGGCCCAGGCCTGCGCCTCGCCGGCGAGATTGGCGCTCCACTCCAGCCGCGGCACGCCGACGCGGTCGCGCTCGCGGTTGTGCGCGATCAGCAGCCGCTCGGCGAAGGTGATCGGACGCGAGAAGCTCTCGCTCGGCGCGGCTTGCGCGGCCGTCGTTCCCATGACCGCCGCGAGCACCGCCCCGACGAAGCCGGCGCCCAGCGCCACCCCGAACCATTTCATGAGACGGCCTCCTCGCCCTTCCCCTATGGTTGGGGAATTGGCACCCAAAGCGCTTAACAAAGCCCGAAGTTGTCGCGTAAACGGAAGGTTATGGCGCTCGCGCTCTACATCCACTGGCCGTTCTGCGCGCGCAAATGCCCGTATTGCGACTTCAACAGCCATGTCCGTGCCGAGGTCGATCAGGCCGCCTGGCGCGCCGCGCTGCTCGCCGATCTCGCGCACGAGGCGGCGTTGGGCGGCGGCGGCGAGCTCGGCTCGATCTTCTTCGGCGGCGGCACCCCTTCGCTGATGCCGCCGGCGACGGTCGCCGCGCTGATCGAGGCGGCGGGACGCCACTGGCGCTTTTCCGACGACATCGAGATCACGCTCGAGGCCAACCCTTCGTCGGTCGAAGCCGCGAACTTCGCCGCGCTGGCGCTGGCCGGGGTCAATCGCGTCTCGCTGGGCCTGCAGGCGCTCGAGGACGCGGCCCTGCGCTTCCTCGGGCGGCTGCATGACGTCGGCGAGGGACTCGCGGCGCTCGACATCGCCCAGCGCGTGTTCGCTCGCGTCAGCTTCGACCTGATCTACGCCCGGCCCGGCCAGACGCCCGAGGCCTGGCAAGCCGAGCTCGGCCGCGGGCTCGGCATCGGCGCCGGACACCTCTCGCTCTACCAATTAACGATCGAGCCGGGCACGCGCTTCGCCACGCAGGTCCGCGAAGGCGAGCTTCACGCGCTCGCCGACGATCCGGCGGCGGACCTGTTCGCGCTGACTCGCGAACTGACCGCGGCGGCCGGGCTGCCCGCCTACGAAGTCAGCAATCACGCCCGCCCCGGCGAGGAGAGCCGCCACAACCTCGCCTACTGGCGCTATCGCGACTACCTCGGCGTCGGTCCGGGCGCGCACGGCCGACGCCACGGCAAGGCGACGTTGCGCCACAGGAAGCCCGAGAACTGGATGGCTGCGGTCGCTGGCTCGGGCCACGGCATCGCCGACGAACGCGCGCTGGGAGCGGCCGAGCAGGCGACCGAGGCGCTGCTGATGGGGCTGAGGCTGCGCGACGGCGTCGATCTCGCGGCAATCGGCGCGCGGTTCGGGTTCGCGCCCGAAGCGCTGGTCGACGCGCGCAAGGTTCGGTTGCACCGACGGCTCGGGCTGGTCGAGCAATCGGGGGATCGGCTGACCGTCACGCCCGCGGGGATGCCGCTGCTCGACGCGCTGCTCGCCGATGTGGTCGCGCCCGAACTGGTCGCGGCATGAGCGGGACCGAGCTCCTCGCCGAGTGGCGCGCGCACCTCGTTCACGACCGCCGCCGCTCGCCGCACACGGTGCGCGCTTACGGCGCGGCCGCTGCGAGGCTGGTCGAAGCGACCGGCGCGAGCGATTGGCCGAGGCTGGCGAGGCTCGATACCGCCGACTTGCGCAGTCACCTCGCGGCGCGGCGCGGCGAGGGCATCGGCAACGCCTCGGCGGCGCGCGAGCTGTCGGCGCTCAAGGCGTTGCTCGGCTTCGCCCGCGAGCGGGCGGGACTGCCCAGCGACGCGGGCCCTCGGCTGCGTGGGCCGCGGGTCAAGAAGGGCATTCCTCGCCCGGTGAGCCCCGACGACGCGGTCAACCTCGCCGACCTGGTCGAAGCCGACGCCGAGCAACCGTGGATCGGCGCGCGCGACCGCGCGGTGCTGCTGCTGCTCTACGGCGCGGGGCTGCGGATCGCCGAGGCGCTGGCGCTGACTGCCGACGCGCTGCCGCTGGGCGAGACGCTGCGGGTCACCGGCAAGGGCGGCAAGACCCGCGTCGCGCCGCTGCTGCCGGTGGTGCGCGAGGCGGTCGCCGACTACGCCCGGCGGCAGCCGTTCGTGCTCGAGCGCGGAACCCCGCTGTTCCGCGGGGCCAAGGGCGGGCCGCTGGCGCAAGGGATGGTCCAGAAGGCGGTCGCCCGCGCGCGAACCGCGCTCGGC
>JAIVIY010000053.1 GCA_020200285.1 Novosphingobium sp.
GCACAACACCCGCTCAGGCTGAGCCTGTCGAAGCCCACGCTCGGCGCCGGCCCCAAGCTCGACCCCCAGCGCGTGGCCCCTTCGGCTGGCTGCTTGCAGCAGCCGCTCAGGACATGCTTCGACAGGCTCAGGCTGAGCGGGCTTGGAGGGATGCTTTGAATCCTATCCTAGTCATCGTCTTCGCGCCCCTGCTCGCGGCGATCGTCGCCGGGCTGGGCAACCGCATGCTCGGCAACGTCGCCGCGAAGTCGATCACCACCGGCGCGCTGTTTCTGTCGATGGCGCTGTCGTGGCCGATCTTCTTGGCGTTCGTCGCCGGCACCGCCGAGCCGAGCCTCACACCCGTCTTCCAATGGGTCCGCTCGGGCGACCTCAGCTTCGACTGGGCGCTCAGCGTCGACACATTGACCGCGGTGATGCTGGTGGTGATCACTACCGTCTCGGCGCTCGTCCACCTCTATTCGTGGGGGTACATGGAGGAGGACCCCGACCAGCCGCGGTTCTTCGCCTATCTCTCGCTGTTCACCTTCGCGATGCTGATGCTGGTGACCGCGGACAACCTGGTGCAGATGTTCTTCGGCTGGGAGGGGGTGGGGCTGGCCAGCTACCTTTTGATCGGGTTCTGGTTCCGGAAGCCCTCGGCCAACGCCGCGGCGATCAAGGCGTTCGTGGTCAACCGGGTCGGCGACCTCGGCTTCATGCTCGGCATCTTCGGGGTGTACCTGGTGTTCGGGACGGTCTCGATCCCGGCGATCCTCGACGCGGCGCCGGCAATGGCCGGGTCGACGATCACGTTCCTCGGCATGCGCCTCGATACGATGACGATCCTCTGCATCCTCCTGTTCATCGGCGCGATGGGCAAGTCGGCGCAAATCGGCCTGCACACCTGGCTGCCCGACGCGATGGAAGGGCCCACGCCGGTTTCCGCGCTGATCCACGCCGCGACGATGGTCACCGCCGGAGTGTTCATGGTCTGCCGGCTGTCGCCGCTGTTCGAGACCAGCCAGGCGGCGCTCAACTTCGTGATCTTCATCGGCGCCGCGACCTGCTTCTTCGCCGCCACCGTCGGCACCACCCAGTGGGACATCAAGCGGGTGATCGCCTATTCGACCTGCTCGCAGCTCGGCTACATGTTCTTCGCCGCGGGCGTCGGGGCTTACGGCGCGGCGATGTTCCACTTGTTCACCCACGCGGCGTTCAAGGCGCTGCTGTTCCTCGGCGCGGGCTCGGTCATCCACGCGATGCACCACGAGCAGGACATGCGCTTCTACGGCGGGCTGCGGAAGGAAATCCCGCTGACCTTCTGGATCATGCTGTTCGGCACGCTGGCGATCACCGGGGTCGGCGTGCTCGGCGTGTTCGGCGGGTCAGCCGCGCTGGGCGGGCAGCGAGCACATCCAGCATGCGCTCCATCACCAGCACGAGGATCCGTCGGAGGAAGCCGGCCATGGTGAGCACGTCGCCAACCCGGTCGGCACCGCCGGCTATCACCCGCACGAAAGCCCGTGGACGATGCTGGTCCCGCTGGTGCTGCTGGCGCTCGGCGCGGTGTTCGCCGGTTTCGCCTTCCACCACCAGTTCATCGACGGCGAAGAGTTCTGGGCCGGCTCGATCGCCTTCGACGCCGACCTGATCCACGCGATGCACGAGGTGCCGCTGCTGGTGAAGCTGTCGGCGACGATCGCGATGCTCGCCGGGCTGGCGATCGCCTGGGGCGCCTACATCCGCAACCCCGGCTGGCCCGCCGCGTTCGTCGCCCAGTTCGGGGTGCTCTACCGCTTTGTCCATAACAAGTGGTACTTCGACGAGCTCTACCACTGGTTGTTGGTCAAGCCGGCGTTTCGGATCGGGCGGTGGTTCTGGAAGGGCGGCGACGAGGGCACGATCGACCGCTTCGGGCCCAACGGCTTCGCCTGGGCGGTCCAGCTCGGCAGTCGCGGCGCGGTCCGGCTCCAGTCGGGCTACCTCAACAGCTACGCGCTGGTCATGCTGGTCGGGCTGGTCGGCGCTGTCAGCTGGGTGATAGCGCGGTGAGTGGGCTTCTGGCGAGGGCAGCGCGTGGGCTTCGACAGGCTCAGCCCGAGCGGAAGTTTTTGATGATTCCAAACCAAGGCCCGCTCAGCCTGAGCTTGTCGAAGGCCACGCGCGACGCTCGCCGGATTGGAATTTCCGAGTGAGCGGCTTCCCCATCCTCTCGCTCATGCTCCTGGTCCCCCTGGTCGGGGCGATCGCCTGCCTGGTGACATCGGCGCAAGCCGCGCGGTGGATCGCGCTGCTGACCACGCTGGCCGAGCTTGCGCTCGGGATCGTGCTATGGGCCAATTACGACATCGGCGGCGCGCAGTGGCAATTCACCGAGCGCGCGAACCTGTTCGCCGGGATGCAATGGGCGCTGGGCATCGACGGCATCGCGCTGCTGCTGATCGTGCTCACCGTGTTCCTGATGCCGATCTGCATCGGCGCGAGCTGGCTGTCGATCGAGAGCCGCGTCGGCGAGTACATGGCGTCGTTCCTGCTGATGGAAACGCTGATGATCGGCGTGTTCGTCGCGCAGGACTTGTTCCTGTTCTACATCTTTTTCGAGGCCGGGCTGATCCCGATGTACCTGATCATCGGCATCTGGGGCGGGCGGGACCGGATCTACGCGAGCTACAAGTTCTTCCTCTACACGCTGCTCGGCTCGGTGCTGATGCTGATCGCGATGTTCTGGATGGCCAACGAGGCCGGCACCACCGACATCCCGACGCTGATGGCCTACGACTTCCCGCCGGGCGCGCAGACCTGGCTGTGGCTGGCGTTCTTCGCCAGCTTCGCGGTCAAGCTGCCGATGTGGCCGGTGCACACCTGGCTGCCCGACGCGCACGTCCAGGCGCCGACCGCAGGTTCCGTCATACTGGCAGGCGTGCTGCTCAAGATGGGCGGCTACGGCTTCATCCGCTTCTCGCTGCCGATGTTCCCCGAGGCCAGCGCCCAGCTCGCCTGGTTGATCTTCGCGCTGAGCATGGTCGCGGTGGTCTACACCAGCCTCGTCGCGCTGGTGCAGCACGACATGAAGAAGCTCATTGCCTATTCGTCGGTCGCCCACATGGGGATCGTCACCGTCGGGCTGTTCGCCTTCAATCGCCAGGGGCTCGAGGGCGCGATGGTGGTGATGCTCAGCCACGGGCTGGTCTCGGGCGCGCTGTTCCTCAGCGTCGGGGTGATCTACGACCGGCTCCACACCCGCGAGATCGACCGCTACGGCGGGCTCTCGATCAACATGCCGCATTACGCGCTGTTCTTCATGCTGTTCACGATGGCCTCAATCGGCCTGCCCGGAACCAGCGGGTTCGTCGGCGAGTTCCTCGCGCTCGCCGGCATCTACCAGCTGTCGAGCTGGGTCACCGCGGTCTGCGCTACGGGCGTGATCCTCGGCGCGGCCTACATGCTCTACCTCTACTGGCGCGTCGCCTTCGGCATCCAGCGCAACCCCGACGCCGCGGCGATGCCCGATCTCGACAAGCGCGAGTGGGCGATGATGGCGCCGATCGCCGCCGCGGTGCTGTGGATGGGGGTCTATCCCGAAAGCTTCATTGCGCCGATGCGCCAGGACATCGCCGCGCTCGACGCTCGCCTCGCGCAGGCGCGGCCCCAGGGCGACGCAAAGCTCGCGCTGGGCAAAACTAGACCTGCCGTCGCCGAGCACGAGGAGGTCCACTGATGGACCTCCAGCGCTCGCTGTGGCTGATCGCGCCCGAGGAGACGCTGAGCCTCGCCGGGCTGATCCTGCTGCTGGTCGCGGCCTGGGCGGGCGACAAGTCGGCCCGTCTGGTCTCGATCCTCTGCATCGCGGCGCTAGCCGGGGCCGCCGCTTTCGCCGCACCGGCGCTGTGGCAGGGCGCGGCGGGGGCGGGGACCGAGGCGTTCGGCGGCCAGTACCGCGGCGACGCCTTCGCCGGTTTCGCCAAGCTGCTGATCTACGGCTCGGCCGCCGTCGTGCTGGTCGTCGCCCCGGCGTTCTTCGACCGGGTCAGGGCGATGCGCGCCGAATTCCCGCTGCTGATCCTGTTCGCCGCGTTGGGGGCGGGGCTGATGGTCTCGGCCGGCGACCTGCTGACGCTCTACATCGGGCTCGAATTGAACTCGCTGTCGTCCTACGTGCTCGCCGCGTTCCTGAGGAGCGACGAGCGCTCGGCCGAAGCGGGGCTCAAGTACTTCGTGCTCGGCGCGCTGGCCAGCGGCATCCTGCTGTTCGGGATGAGCCTGGTCTACGGCTTCACCGGGACCACCACCTTCGTCGGCGTCCGCGCCGCGCTGTCGGGCGAGCTGGCGACCGGCGCGCTGTTCGGGGTGATCTTCGTGCTCTCCGGGCTCGCCTTCAAGATCGCCGCGGCGCCGTTCCACATGTGGACGCCTGACGTCTACGAGGGCGCGCCGACCCCGGTCACCACGTTCTTCGCCACCGCGCCCAAGGTCGCGGCGATGGCGCTGACGATGCGCGTCGCGGTCGAGGCGTTCGGCGGCCAGGTCGACGCGTGGCGGCAGATCGTGATCTTCGCCGCGCTGCTGTCGATCGTGATCGGCGCATTGGGCGCGATCGGCCAGGCCAATATCAAGCGGCTGATGGCCTACAGCTCGATCAACAACGTCGGCTTCATCCTGATCGGGCTCGCCGCGGCGACCCCGCAAGGCTCGTCGGCGATGCTGGTCTATCTCGCGATCTACGTGGCGATGACGATCGCCGGGTTCGTGGCGATCCTGCTGCTGCGTGACGCGGACGGCGCGCCGGTCGAGGCGATCGCCGATCTTTCGGGGCTATCCAAGACCCGGCCGTGGCTGGCGCTGGCGCTGGCCGCGGTGATGTTCAGCCTCGCCGGAATCCCGCCGCTGTTCGGGTTCTGGGCCAAGTTCCTGGTGTTCCAGGCGGCGGTCGCGGCGGACCTGATCGTGCTGGCCGCGATCGGCATCGCGGCGAGCGTGATCGGCGCGTTCTACTACATCAAGATCGTCAAGGTGATGTACTTCGACGAAGCCGCCGACGTGGTGAAGGGCCGCGGCGACTGGGCGCATGGCGTGGTGCTGGCGCTGGCGACGCTGTTCATCTCGCCGCTCGGCTACCTGCTGACCCCGTGGCTCGGCGCGCTGGCGGACAGCGCCGCGGCGGCGCTGTTCGGCGATGGCGCAAAGGCGACTGGCCGCGCTTGCGCGACGCTTGGCTCACCCGTGCGCACCCGGTGGGGACCGCGCTGACAGTCAAGGACCGCGACGGCGCAGCCACCGCTGGCGCGTTCGCCGGCCTCGGCGCCGATGGCGCTGCTCTTCTGCGCTTGGCGGACGGCACGACCCGGCCTATCCACGCTGGCGACGTCGAGCTGTGTTGAGGGAACCGAGGCATGAGGCTGCAGGCTAAGGTTGCGCTAACCTCATTGGCATGCACGGTAGGGTTGGCCTTGGGATATTCGTGGTGGAACCATCCACATCAACAAGCGAAGCGCTCTGTTCGAACCACCCTCCTCGATCCAGGCTCGGCAAAATTTAGTCATCTCGAAACGTGCCGAGAGTACGGATCCGTGGATTATGTTTCCGGTTATGTGAACAGCAAGAACACATTTGGCGGGTATGTGGGCGATCGGTTTTTCGTTGCTTACTTTATAAAAACAGGGATGGGAGCAGTAGAAATTGAGGAAAATAGCGACGATGACACAAGTGTCGCTGCATGGGTAAAATCCTTGCAATCGAGAGCGGAAATCAGTCAGGCATTAGATGCTCCATACGAGCGACTCCACAACTGTAGCGAAATGGACGATTTTGCTCGCGAGAATGCCGGTTCTTCAGTGTTAGAGTATAGCCGTATGCGGCTACAAAATTCGATTGACGCAGTCCGCTCTCAGCCTGGTGGATCGTAGTGCTTCTCGCGGTTGATGTCGGCAACACCAACGT
>JAIVIY010000054.1 GCA_020200285.1 Novosphingobium sp.
GGTGATGGCCGCGCCGTTCTTGTTCTGGACGGAAAATACCGCCGCCTACTTGTCCGACACATTGGTCGGCGCGCTGATCGTCGGTTTCGCGGTCGCCACTCGCCCCGAGATCGGACCGTCGCCGCTGGCCGCGCTGACCGGCCCGGAGACGCCGCCCGGATGGACTTACAATCAGTCCGCCTGGACCCAGCGCTTGCCGATCATCCTGCTCGCAGTCGTCGGGCTGCAGATCTCGCGCTATCTTGCCGCCTACCAGCTCGGCCATGTGCCGGAGGTCTGGGAGCCGTTCTTCGCCGGCTCGGCCAGCGATCCGCGCAACGGCACCGAAGAAATCATCACCAGCTCGGTATCCCAGGCTTGGCCGGTATCGGATGCGGCCGTAGGCGGCTATACTTATGCGCTCGAAATCCTCACGGGCATAGTCGGCTCGCGGATGCGCTGGCGGACGATGCCGTGGCTGGTGGTGCTGTTCGGGCTGATGATCGCGCCGCTGGGCGTGACCTCGATCTTCTTCATCGTCATCCAGCCGATCGTGATCGGCACCTGGAGCACGCTCGCGCTGATCGCGGCGGCGGCGATGCTCATCCAGATCCCCTATTCGCTCGACGAGCTGCTGGCGACGCTGCAGTTCATGCGCCGCCGCGTGCGGGCCGGCCGCAGCTGGTTGCGCGTGTTCCTGTTCGGCGACAGCGACGATGGCGAGCCCGGCCATCCCGTCGACGAATTCGACCGCCGCCCGGGTGCGGTGCTGCGGGACATCTGGCAGGGCGGGGTCAGCTTGCCGTGGAACCTGGCGGCGGCAGCGGCGGTCGGGCTGTGGCTAGTGTTCACCCGGCTGACGCTGGGGGCGCAAGGCGGGATGGCGGATGCCGATCACCTGGTCGGCGCGCTGGCGCTCACCGTGATTTCGCTGGCCGCGGCGGAAGTGGCCCGGCCGCTGCGCTTCCTGCTGGTCCCGCTGGGCGCGGCGCTGTTCGTGACCCCGTTCGTCTACGACGCCGCGACCGGGCAGATCGTCGCCAGCCTGGTGAGCGGAGCCGCACTCATCGCCCTCAGCTTCCGCCGCGGACCGATCCGCGAGCGCTACGGCGAATGGCAGAAGGTCATCGTCTGACCGCTTGCGCGGCCGGACCCGAACTATCGCTTGAACGGGTTCTTCGGGCTGCGCAGCGTCAGCCGCACCGGGACCGCCTCGAACCCGAGCTCGCGGCGGATGCCGTTGAGCAGGTAGCGCTGGTAGCTGATCGGCAGCAGGTCGAGCCGGGCGCCGAACAGCACGAAGCCGGGTGGACGGGTCTTGGCCTGGGTGATGTAGCGCAATTTGATCCGCTTGCCGCCGGGCGCGGGCGGCGGGTTGGCGGCGAGCGCGGTGTCGAACCAGCGGTTGAGCTGGCCGGTCGAGACCCGCTTCGACCACGAATCGCGGATCGAGAACGCGGCGCGGATCAGCTCGTCGAGGCCCTTGCCGGTGACCGCGGAGACCGCGAGGAGCGGCACGCCCTTGACCTGGCTGAGCCCTTCGTCGAGCGCGGCGCGGATGCCGTTGAACAGCGCGCTGGCGTCGTCGGCCACGTCCCACTTGTTGATCGCGACGATCAGCGCGCGGCCTTCCTCGAGCACGAGGTTGGCGATCTTCAAGTCCTGGTGCTCGAGGCCGCGCGTCGCATCCAGCAAGAGCACCACCACTTCGGCGAAATCGACCGCGTGGCGCGCGTCGGCGACGGCCAGCTTCTCGAGCTTGTCGACCACCAGCGCTTTCTTGCGCATCCCGGCGGTGTCGATGAGCCGGACGGGCCGTGCCTCGCCCGACTTGGGATCGGTCCAGGTCCAGTCGACCGCGATCGAATCGCGGGTGATCCCGGCCTCGGGCCCGGTCAGCAGGCGGTCGTGCCCGAGCAGGCGGTTGATCAGCGTCGACTTGCCCGCGTTGGGACGGCCGACGATCGCCAGCTTGAGCACGGCTTGCGGATCGTAGGCTTCTTCCTCGGCATCGGGTCCGGGCGCGTCGGGCGTCTCGCCGAGCAGCGGCAGCAGCGCCTCGAACAAATCGCCGAGCCCCTCGCCGTGCTCGGCCGAGAACGGGATCGGGTCGCCGAAGCCGAGCGCGAACGCTTCGTAGACGCCATGGTCGCCCGAGCGCCCTTCGGCCTTGTTGGCGACCAGCACCACCGGGACGGTCGACTGGCGCAGCGCGCGCGCGATCTCCTCGTCGAGCGGGGTCAAGCCGGCGCGCGCGTCGATCACGAACAGCGCGACGGCCGCGCCTTCCAACGCCGACTCGGTCTGCTGGCGCATCCGTCCGGGGAGGCTCGCCGGGTCCTCGTCCTCCCAGCCGGCGGTGTCGACGATGGTGAAATCGAGCCCGAGCAGGCTCGCCTCGCCGAAGCGGCGGTCGCGGGTGACCCCGGGCTGGTCGTCGACCAGCGCCAGCTTCTTGCCGACCAGCCGGTTCCACAGCGTCGACTTGCCGACGTTGGGCCGGCCGATGATGATGACCTGGGGGCGCACGCCGGGGCCGTGGCCGCTGGCGTTCGCCAAGGCAATCCCCAAGCCGCGCTCAACCACGCCCGGTAACCCGGAATTAACCCTCCCGCGGCACGCTCGCGGCGATGAGGGGAACGATCGGGATCCTTGCGTGCCTCGCGGCGCTGGCGCTGGTTGCTCCGGTCGCGCTGGCCAGCCCGGCGGACGATTTCGCCGCGGTCGGCGCCAGTGACGCGCAGGGGGCCGGCGACGCGCCCTACCTCCAGTGCGTGCCTTACGCGCGCCAAGTCTCGGGCATCGCGATCTTCGGCGACGCGCACACCTGGTGGGACCAGGCCGAGGGCAAGTACGCGCGCGGCAACCGGCCGCAAGTGGGCGCGGTGATGAGCTTCAAGCCGTTCGGCAACTCGCGGCTCGGCCACGTCGCCGCGGTCAGCCGGATCGTCGATTCGCGCACCGTCCTGATCCGCCACGCCAACTGGAGCCCGATCAACGGCCGCCGCGGCCAGATCGAGGACGACGTCCGCGCGGTCGACGTCTCGCCCGCCAACGACTGGAGCGAAGTCCGCGTCTGGTTCGCGCCGATCCAGGGGCTGGGCACGACGCGCTGGCCGCTCAACGGGTTCATCTATCCAGAGAGGGGGCCCGACCGGCTCGAGACGCCGGGCGTGGTGCTCGCGTCGCTCGAGGCAAAGCCCGAGCGCAAGTCGAGGATCGGCGCCGATTTCCTCAAAGGCGTGAAGCTCGATGTCCCCGCACTGCGCAAGGCGGCGGCGACGAGCAAGCCGGGCAAGCGCTCGGCCGACCCAATCGGCGAAATCCTCGCGCGGGTGAGCTGACCAACCCGCAGCTCATGGCCTTCGACAAGCTCAGGCTGAGCGGAGTTTTGTAAGCAGTTGCAGAAACAAGGCCCGCTCAGGCTGAGCCCGTCGAAGCCCACGCGCTTGTGACGGCCTCAATCGCCCTTCTTCGCCACCGGCGCGTCCTCGCCAAGATCCTTGAACCACGCCTCGACCGGGCCGTTGAGCTTGAGCGTCAGCGGACGTCCGCGGCGGTCGAGGGTGCGGCCGGCCTGGACCCGGATCCAGCCTTCGGAGATGCAGTATTCCTCGACGTTGGTGCGCTCGGCGCCCTTGAAGCGGATGCCGACGCCGCGCTCGAGCTGGGCCTGATCGAAATGCGGGCTCGCCGGATCGATCGCGAGACGGTCGGAGGGCAAGTCGGGTGCGGAGGCGGGAGGGGTTTCGTCGCTCATGGGCCGCGGGCCTAGGCCCAGCGCGGCGCTTGTCAATTCGCGCCGCTTTCGCTAACCGCGCGCCTTCGCTCAGGACGAGCGGGCGCGTAGCTCAGCGGTAGAGCACACCCTTCACACGGGTGGGGTCACAGGTTCAATCCCTGTCGCGCCCACCAT
>JAIVIY010000162.1 GCA_020200285.1 Novosphingobium sp.
GCTCACCCTTCCCCCCGCGTGCCGCACCAGCTGCCCCGCCAGCTCGAGCTCGAGCAGCGCCAGCTGCACCGCCGCCGCTGGCTCGCCCGACTGGCGGATCAGCTCGTCGACCGCGATCGGCGCGTTGGTCAGCAAGCCCGCGATGTCGGCCGGGGCCTGCGCCTCGTCGATCCCGTCGAACGCGCATCCGTCGACGCTCTCGCGGAAGGTCGAGCGCGGGGCCCCGGCGAAGCCTTCGACCAGCTCGATCACGTCCTCGGGCGCCTGGACCAGCACCGCGCCGTCGCGGATCAATTGGTTGCAGCCCCGGCTGCGCGGCTCGAGCGGGCTGCCGGGGATCGCCATGACCTCGCGCCCCGCCTCGCCCGCGAGCCGCGCGGTGATCAGCGAGCCCGACTTGGGCGCGGCCTCGACCACCAGCGTCCCCGCCGCCAGCCCGGCGATGATCCGGTTGCGCGATGGAAAGTGGCGGGCGAGCGGCTCGGCGCCCGGCGGCTGCTCGGCGATCAGCAAGCCGCGTTGAGCGACCTCGTCCTGGAGCTCGCGGTGCTCGGGCGGGTAGGCGATGTCGATGCCGCTGGCGATCACCCCGATGGTCCCGCCCTCGCCTGTCAGCGCGCCGCGATGGGCGGCCCCGTCGATCCCGCGGGCAAGGCCCGAGACCACCGCCAGCCCGGCCTCGGACAGCGCCGAGCCGAACTCGCGCGCCAGCTTGACCGCCGCCGCCGAAGCGTTGCGCGCGCCGACGATCGCGACGCAAGTGCGCTGGGCGACGGCGCAATCGCCGCGCACCGTCAGGATCGGCGGCGCGCTTTCGAGCTGGGCGAGCAGCGGCGGGTAGTCGGGCGAGTCGTGGAACAAGTAGCGCGCGCCGGCCCGGCGGACCGCGGCGATCTCGTCCTCGATCCGGTCGGCCGGAGTCGGACGGTAGGCCGCACCGCCGCGACCCGCTAAATCGGGCAAGGCGGCGAGCGCGCCCGCCGCGTCGCCGAAGCGGCGGAGCAGCTGGCGATAGCCGATCGGCCCGATGTTGGGCGAGCGCAGCAGGCGGATGCGGGCGAAGGCCTCGTCCTGGCTGAGCGCGGGCGCGTCGGCCTCGCTCACGTTTTCGCACCCACCCGCGGCTCCTCGCCGCGAGCCAGCCGGGCGATGTTGCCGCGGTGCTGCCAGAGCACCAGCGCCGCCAGCGCGACGAGCACCGGGACGAAACGCATCTCCCCCAGCATCGCGGCGGCGATCGGCGCCGACACCGCCGCGCTCATCCCGGCGAGCGATGAAACGCGAGTGATCGCCAGGACCGCAATCCACACCACTGCGTAAGCGAGGCCGAGCTGCCAGCCGAGCCCGAGCGCCACGCCCATCTTGGTCGCCACCCCCTTGCCGCCGCGAAAGCCGGCCCAGATCGGGAAGCAATGGCCGATCACGGCGCCGAGCGCCGCCCAGGCGACCCCGTCCGGAAACCAGCGCCAGGCGATCAGCACCGCGGCCAGCCCCTTGAGCAAGTCGAGCAGCAAAGTCGCCGCGGCCAGCCACTTGCTGCCGGTGCGAAGCACGTTGGTCGCGCCGATGCTGCCCGAGCCGACCTCGCGCAAGTCGCGCGTGCCGGCGAGGCGCGTCAGCAGCAGCCCGAACGGGATCGAGCCGAGCAGATAGGCGAGCGCGAAGGCATAAACCGCATCCATTTCGCCAACACCTAACCGCTCGCCCTGAGCTTGTCGAAGGGCCGTTTTTCCTTTCTAGCGCGGTGGGGAAGGGAAAGAGCGGTGCTTCGACAGGCTCAGCACGAACGGGAGTGGGGCGTTGGGGGCTGATATCGATCCCGCCGCCCCCATCCTGATCTTCGATTCCGGGGTCGGCGGGCTGACCGTGCTCGAGGCCACGCGCCGGCTCCTGCCCGATGCCCCGATCATCTACGCCGCGGACAACGCCGGGCTACCCTATGGCGCCAAGACCGAGGCGCAAGTCGCGGCGCGCGTCGCCGGGCTGCTCGGGCGGATGACCGAGCGGTTCCGCCCGCGGCTGGTGTGCATCGCCTGCAATACCGCGAGCACGATCGCGCTCGGCATGGTCCGCGAGGTGCTCGAAGTGCCGATCGTCGGCACCGTGCCGGCGATCAAGCCGGCGGCGGCGATCACGCGGAGCGGGGTAATCGGCCTGCTCGGCACCGAGGCGACGATCCGCCAGGGCTACGTCGACCGGCTCGAGGTCGAGTTCGCGTCCGACAAGACACTGCTGCGCCACGCCGCGCCCGAGCTGGTCGAGGCGGCCGAGGCGCGGCTCAGGGGCGAGGATGTCGATCCGCGGGTGTTTGCCCGCGCCGCGGCGGGCTTGCGCGAGCAGCTCGGCGGCGAGGACATCGACACGGTGGTGCTCGCCTGCACCCATTTCCCGCTGCTCGCCGACGACCTCGCGGTTGCGTTCGGGCCGGGGGTGCGGCTGGTCGACGGGGCCGAGGGGATCGCGCGGCGGATCGCGCACTTGACCGGCGGCCAGGGGTTCGCGCGCAACGCGCCCGACCTCGCCTTGTTCACCCGCGACGACGCCCGGGTCGAAGCGCTCGCCCCGGCGCTCGCCGCGCTCGGCCTGACCCGAAGCGAGACGCTATGAAGCGGCGCTACAAGCTCCTGCTGGCGCTGCTCGTGCTGATCGGCGTCCCCTACTACTGGCTGCTGATCGACAACCGCCCTGGCGACGGGCCGGGCGCGCAGCTCGATATCGCCGAGCTACGCCGCCTCGCCGAATCGATCCCCGGCCCCAAGCCGGAAGCGGTCGCGGTCCAGACGGTCGGCTGGCGGCGTGTGCCGGGGACGCTGTTCGTCGCCGGCGGCGGGCTCAAGCGCAACCTGCTGACGATCCAGGCCGGGCTGCTCTCGGGCCCGTGGGGCGAGATCGTCATCGACGGCGGGTTCGGCGCGCAGGACGCCGAGGAATTCGGGCTCGAGGCGTTCCGCCCCGATCACCAGGCGCGGGTCGACGCGGCGATGCGCCGGGCGCGGAGAATCGTGTTCACTCACGAGCATCTCGACCACATCGGCGGGCTGCTGCGCCTGCCCGACTTCGCCCAGGTCGCGCCCAAGGCGCTGATCACCCCCGAGCAAATGCGCGGCAACCGCTGGGCGGATGGGCTGCCGTGGCCGCGCGGCGCGCGCGAAAGCCTGCGCGCTTTCCGCTACTCGGGAATGACCGCGATCGCCCCGGGCGTGGTGCTGATCCGCACCCCCGGGCACACCCCCGGCTCGCAGATGGTCTACGCCCGCCTCGCTGACGGCCGCGAGGCGCTGTTCGCCGGCGACACCGCGACGATGGAGCGCAGCTGGCGCCAGGTCCGCGCGCGCTCGCGGCTGGTCGGCGACCTGATGGTCGGCGAGGACCGCGCCGCGGTCTTCGCCTGGCTCAAGGCGGTCAACCGGCTCCACCGCGAGAACCCCGAGCTGATCGTCATCGCCGGCCACGACGAGGAAGCGCTGCGCTTCGCCAAGCCGCCGCCCGGCATCGCCTTCGAGTTTCCGGCCCCATGAGTCCCCGCGGAGGCGGGGACCTCCTGAGTGGATGCGCTGCCGCCCGAGGTCCCCGCCTCCGCGGGGACTCACGCTGGCGAAATCTCGCACTGGCAAACCTCTTCCCGCTTCGCTACAAGGCTCCCACCGATCGCACGGGCGCAATCCGATCGGGGGATCGACCGGCAACGGGAGCCGCCGAGTGAACTACGACCAGGTCTTCGACCAGGCGATCGAGCGCCTGCACGACGAGGGGCGCTATCGCGTCTTCATCGACATCCTGCGCAACAAGGGATCGTTCCCCAACGCGCGCTGCTTCGCCGGGCACAACGGGCCCAAGCCGATCGTGGTGTGGTGCAGCAACGACTACCTGGCGATGGGCCAG
>JAIVIY010000163.1 GCA_020200285.1 Novosphingobium sp.
GCTCGAGGATTGCGCGCTGCAGCTGGCGATCGAGGGCGAGGAAGCGCCGATCGTCTCGGGCGGGCAGATGCTCGGCTGGTACAAGAAGCACAACTTCGGCTTCATCCGCTTCCTGCTGACCCAGCGGCGCGGCGAGCGCTACGCCCCGCGCCCGAACTACGCCGAGTTGCGCCCCGGGCATCCGGTCTACGAGCGGCTCAAGGCCGAGTGGCGCGAGGAGGAACATGGCGACGAGGAAGAGAGCCATCGCGCGATCGACGAGATGCTCGACCGAATGATCGAAAACACCCGCGCCAACACGCTGCTGCTGGAGGAGCCGGAGGACGCAGAGGCCGGGGAAGAACCCTCTCTCTCCCCTCGATGGGGAGGGGACGGCGGAGCTTGCTCCGAACGGAGCTAGCGGAGCCTGGAGCGGGGTGGGGGTGCGCTTGCTAGGCGGCGGAGGCTCACCCCTCTCCAACTTCGCCTGGCGAGCAAGCTCGCAAGGCTTGGTATCCTCTCCCCATCGAGGGGAGAGGTGGGGGCGCGCTTTCCCGGTGCGGCAGCGTCAGCGCTCCTGCGGCGCTTCCTCGCCGGTGGCTCAGGCCGCGGCGATCTTCCTGCGGCGCTCGTCGGCCTCGACTTCGCCGAGCTCGCGCCAGTGCAGCTCGTTGTGCTGAAGCACGCGGCCATCGGCGGCGCGGATCGCGATCGCGGCGATCGGGCGGCCGTCGCGCTCGTCGCACAGCACCGGGTTGGCGATGCAGCCGAGCTCCCACTTCTCGCCCCACTGGCGCAGCGCGAGCATCGCCGGGAGCAGGTCGAAGCCCTTCTCGGTCAGGCGGTACTCGATCCGGCGGCGGTCGTCGGCGCAGTGCTCGCGCTTGAGGATCCCGTTCTCGACCAGCCGCGACAGCCGGTTGGAGAGGATGTTGCGGGCGATGCCGAGCTGATCGAGAAACTCCTCGAAATGGCGCACGCCGTTGAACGCGGCGCGCAGGATCATGAACGACCAGCGCTCGCCCATCACCTCAAGCGCCGAGGGGAGGCCGCAGCCGGCCAGGTCCTTCAGTGGTTCGCGCAACTTGCCCATCGCATCCTCCAACCCCCGATACCCGATATCGTTGCTCGTCTCAAAAAAATTTCAGTTTCTAGTTGCAACTCGAAACCTATTGCATTAGGTATCGATTCGCAACGGAAAATCTTCCCCCCAGGAACCAGAGGATCTTTCCGGCACGACCACGGAAGGAAAACACGCCATGACCGCCACGATCCGCCCCCGCTCGCCGCTGGCCCGGCTCGGCTTCGCCGCCGCCGCGATCCTCGGCACCGCGCTGAGCTTCGGCGCCACCACCGCGCCGGCCCACGCCGCGCTCTCGCCCTACTACCAGGCCCAGCTCGCCACCCCGGTGACCGGCGCCGCGCGCGACATCCAGAACGACGTCGCGTGGAAGTGCGAAGGCGACGCCTGCCGCGGCAGCGAGGGCAACTCGCGCGCCGAGGTGGTCTGCGCCCGGCTCGCCCGCAAGTTCGGCGAAGTGACCGCGTTTACGGTCAAGGGCGAGGCGCTCGAGCCCGACAAGCTGGCCAAGTGCAACGGCGACAAGAACGCCGCGATGGCTCGCCGCTGATACGATCTTCCCAGCGCGCCCGGTTCACCCCTGCCCTCGGGCGCGCCTCCTCCCCGGGCCGCGGCGGACATCGTGTCCGCCCGGCCCTCTTTTTTGTTCATGACCGGGCGAGGTGGGCCGCCTATAGCGCGGCGATGCTTCGCTTCCTCGCCCTCGCCGCGCTCGCCACCGCGCCGCTCGCCGCCCAGCAGCCCGCCCCGCCGGCGCCCGCCCTGCCGCAGCTCGACCCCGAGCAGAAGGCCCAGCTGACCTGCTCGGCGGTGTTCGCGCTGGTCGCCTCCGAGCAGGCCCGCGGCGAGGCCACGGCGCTCCGCCATCCGCCGCTCAAGGTCCGCGGGCGCGAGTACTTCGTGCGCTTCGGGGCGCGGACGATGGACGCCACCGGGGCCGGTCGCGAGGCGATCAAGGCGCTGCTCGAAGGCGAGGTCGCGCGGCTCCAGCAGCTCGCGCTGGCGGTGCAGGACCCGGCGGGCACGCTCGCCCGCGAGATCCAGCCGTGCCTGCCGCGGCTCGACGCCGAGGTCCCGCCGCTGCCCAAGCCGACGCTCGGGCAATGCACCGCGATCTTGTCGCTGGCTGCCCAGGAAATGCTCGCCCGCGCCGGGCTCGACGATCCCAAGACCAAGGACCTCAAGATCCTCGCCGCGGTGCTCGATTCGCGCCACCGCAAGGCGCTCCAGGAAGCCGGCGAGAGCGGCGCGGCGATCGACCGGACGCTGGCCGAGGAGCACGACGCGATGCTCAAGCAAGCGCTCGAGACCGGGCCGGGGGTCGAGAAGTACGACCTCCAGACCTGCTACGACTTCGCCAAGCCCGATTCCGCCAAGCATTATTGATCCATCCGATTCCGCTTGGCCCGCGCGCGGCATCGGCTAGACTCGCCTCATGGGATTAGGGGAGTTTTCCGTGAGCACGATCGTTCTCGCACTGTTGGTTCTGCTGGTGGTGGTGTTCCTGCTGATGGGGGTGCGCGTCGTCCGCCAGGGCTACGTCTACACCATCGAGCGGCTCGGCAAGTACACGCTCGCGGCGCAGCCCGGGCTGCATCTGATCGTGCCGTTCGTCGACCGTGTCGGCCAGAAGATCAACATGATGGAGCAAGTGCTCGACATCCCCGGCCAGGAGATCATCACCAAGGACAACGCCATGGTCGGGGTCGACGCGGTGGTGTTCTTCCAGGTGCTCGATGCGGGCAAGGCGGCTTACGAGGTCTCAAGCCTCTACAACGCGATCATGCAGCTGACGACCACCAACCTGCGCACGGTGATGGGCAGCATGGACCTCGACGAGACGCTGTCGAAGCGCGACGAGATCAACAGCCGACTGCTGGTGGTGATCGATTCGGCGACCGAGCCGTGGGGCGTCAAGATCACCCGGATCGAGATCAAGGACATCCGCCCGCCCGCCGACATCTCCAACGCGATGGCCCGGCAGATGAAGGCCGAGCGCGAGAAGCGCGCGCAGATCCTCGAGGCCGAGGGCTCCAAGAGCGCCGCGGTGCTCAAGGCCGAGGGCGAGAAGCAGGCGCAGATCCTCGAGGCCGAAGGCCGCCGCGAGGCCGCCTTCCGCGACGCCGAGGCGCGCGAGCGCGCGGCGATGGCCGAAGCCGAGGCGACCCGCGTCGTGTCCGAGGCGATCGCCACCTCGGGGACCCAGGCGCTCAACTACTTCGTCGCCCAGAAGTACACCGAAGCCGTGTCCGAATTCGCCCGGTCGCCGAACGCCAAGACGATCCTGTTTCCGGTCGAGGCGACCCAGCTGATCGGCTCGCTGGGCGGAGTCGGCGCGCTGGTCCGCGATGCGCTGAGCGGCGAAACCCAATCGCCGCAGCAGATGCAGCGCCAAGCGCGGCCGTCGGTCCCGCCCAGCCTGCCGCGGAGCGAGTAGGCGATGCTCGACGGGCTCGAACCACACTGGCTGTGGCTGATCGCCGGGCTGGCGCTCGCCGTCGCCGAGATGGTCGTGCCCGGCGTGTTCCTGATCTGGTTCGCCGCCGCGGCGCTGGTCGTCGGGCTGCTCAGCGCGGTGCTGCCGATCCCCGTGGCGGCGCAAGTGGTGCTGTTCGTGGTGCTGTCGCTGGTCTCGGTGCTCGCCAGCCGCCGGTTCCTGCGCCGCTATCCGATCCAGTCGGCCGATCCCTTGCTCAACCAGCGCGGCGCACAGCTGGTCGGCCGTCAGGTGGTGGTGACCCAGGCGATCGAGGGCGGCAGCGGCCGGGTGCGCTGCGGCGACAGCGAATGGCTCGCCCAGCGATCGCGGTAGAGCAAGCTGTGGCCGTCCTCGATGCAGCGGGTGGCAATGAGCGTATCGATCGTCTTGCGCGCGGTGATGCCGAGCGAGCGCAGGCGCCGGTAATTACGTGCCGCCTGGACCGCGATTTCGCTCCCCCCGATTTCGATGATTGGAAAATCCGCCAGGAGTTGCCGAACGCGATTGAAGTCCCGCTCGGTGTCCGTGCCCTGGAGGATCTCGACCAGGATCAGGTCGCCGAGCGCTACCGGGCCGCGCCCCAGCATCGAGCGAAGCCGATCGGTTTCAGGCGTTTGACGGTTGCGGAAGGCGTCGATCCAGACGGAGGAATCGACAAGGATCATCAATCGCGCCGCATCTCGTCCAGATCGCCGATCCAGGTCACGGTTCCGAACAACTCACGCGCTCGTTCCTGGCGGCGAAGGCGAACGAAAAAACGCATGGCCTCTTCGATCGCAGCCCGCTTCGTGCGAGCGCCACTGGCTTCGAGCGTGTCGGCCATCAATCGATCATCGATCACGATGTTGGTGCGCATGATGTGTGTCTCCAACGTCAAACATACACATCATCGTGATCCCCAACAAGCGTTGCGGCAACATCCTGTCCGTCCCATATCTTCGTCGAAGGAGCGCGCATGACTGACAAGCTGACCCTCACCGAAGCCGAGTGGCGCGAGAAGCTGACGCCCGAGCAGTACCAGGTGCTGCGCGAGGCCGGGACCGAGCGCGCGTTCACCGGCGAGTACGAGGGCAACAAGGCGCCCGGCATGTACAAGTGCGCCGGCTGCGGCGC
>JAIVIY010000164.1 GCA_020200285.1 Novosphingobium sp.
CTTCCGCTGCCCGCTCTCCCCGGCGCGCACCAGGCCGACAACGCCGCGCTGGCGGTGGCGATGCTGCGGCATCAAAGCTTGCTGACGGTCTCGCCCGAGGCGATGGCCGCGGCCATTCGCACCGCGCGCTGGCCGGCCCGGTTGCAATTGCTCGGCCTCGGCCCGCTGACCGCGTTGGTTCCCGGGCGTCGCGTCTGGCTCGACGGCGGCCACAACGCCGATGCCGGGCGGGCGATCGCCGAGTTCATCCGTCGCGCGTGGCCTTCGACAAGCTCAGGCCGAGCGGATGCAAGTCAAGATGCAACACCCGCTCGGGCTGAGCTTGTCGAAGCCCGCAGGACAGCCTTGCACCTGATCGTCGGCATGCTCGCCAACAAGGACCCCGAGGCGATCGTCGGGCCGCTGCGGCCGTTGCTCGCCAGCCTGACCGTCGTGCCGGTGCCCAGTAGCGAGCATCACCCTCCGGCGGCGTTCGGCCCCGACGCCAAATCCGCGCGCGACGTCGCAACCGCGCTCGCCGCGCTCCCCTCCGACGGCGTCGACGTGCTTATCGCCGGCTCGCTCTACCTCGCCGGGGCGGTGCTGGCGGCCAACGGCGAAATCCCGGATTGAGCCCGCGCCGCGCGCGCGGTCCTGGCCCATTCGAGCAGGCACAGCACCACCGCGATCATCCCCAGCGCGGCGGTCAGGAAGAACACCGGGGCGTAGCCGCCGCTGTCGATCTTCTCGCCGAGCGCCGCACGACCGAGCGATCCGACCAGGAAAGTCAGCGACGACAACAGCGCGTATTGCACCGCGGCGTGGCTCTTCGAGGTGATCGACGAGAGGTAGGCGACGAACGCCGCCCCGGCGAACCCGCCGGCGAGGTTCTCGCCGGTGATCGCCAGCAGCAGTCGCGAGAACCGCTCGTCCGAGCCGAACTGCGCGGTCAGCCAGTAGAACCCGCTGTTGCGTCCGAACACGTCGAGCCCCGCTCCGCCGAGCGCGAGGTCGGCGTAAAGCAGGTTGCTCGCCGCGGCGATCAGCGCGGCGAACACCAGCGTCGCCATCCGCCCGATCGTCGCGAAGCTGACCGCGCCGAGCGCAATGCCGGCCATCGTCATCCCGACGCCGAAGAACTTGCTGGCGACCGCGACCTCGTCGTTGGTGTACTTCAATTCCTGCAAGTAGAACGGCAGCGCGAACGGGCCCCAGACGCTGTCGGTCAGCCGATAGGTGAGGATGATCGCCAACACCAGGATCGCCGCCCAGCGCAGCCGTCCGACGAGCTCGGAGAGCGGCTCGACCAGCGCGCGGTAGCTGTGGTCGAGCGCGCCCATCCGCCGCTCCTCGCGCGCGGCGTTCCCCGCGGCGAAGCGGCCCGATCGCCGCCAGTGGTCGAGCACCGCGGCGACGATCGCCGGAACCACCACCGTGGCGATGACGATCAGCGGGCCGTAGAACTTGATGAACTCGCCCGCGTCGGGCCGGTCGGCGGGCGCCGCGCCGAGCGAGCGGATCATGAACACGATCACCGTGACCAACGCCCAGCCCCACAATGCGCCGACGATTCCCAGCGCCACCGCGCGGACCTTGAACGGCAGGCCGCTGGCGTCGCCCTCGATCCGGTCGCCGCGCTCCCACTGGGTGTCGGGGGCGAACCAGCTTGCCACCATCGCGAACAGCATGAACACGCCCATGATCAGATAGACGTTGGGCCAGCCGATCCGCGCCGCCAGGACCAGCGCCAGCGCGCCGCCGGCGAGCGCGGCCAGCCGGTAACCGAGCTGATAGACCGCCGAAAGCAGGTCGAGCGTGGCGACGTCGTCGGCGACCTCGACGCGCCAGGCGTCGATCACGATGTCCTGGGTGGCGCTGGCGAAGGCGGCGATCCCGGCGAGCAGCGAGAACAGCCCGAGCGTCTTGCCCGGATCGAGCTGCGACAAGGCGATCAGCACCAGCCCGACCAGCGCCTGGATCGGCAACAGCCAGCCGCGCCGCCGCCCGAGCCGCCACAGCCCGGGCAGCCGCAGCCGGTCGACCGCGGGGGACCACAGGAACTTGAAGGCGTAAGCCAGGCCGATCAGCGAGAACACGCCCATCGTCTCGAGATCGACCCCGGTCTCGCCGAGCCAGGCGTAGAGCGTGCCGAGCAGCAGCGCGTAAGGCAGCCCCGCGGCCATGCCGAGCACGAGCATGATCCCGGTCTTGCGATTCGTGAACGCCGCGGCGAGCAGGCGCAGGCCCTTGGGACGCTCGGTGGGGGGATCTGCCGTTACGGCGGCGGCGGTTTCGGCCATGGCGCTTCCCTCATTCCCCGTTTTGCGCGACACTAGCCGCATAATCGTTGATGGATAGTGCCGATGGCTGACTCAACGCTGAGTGCCGAGCCCGGGTTGCGCCCGACCGAGGGCCAACTCGCGCTGGCCCGCCGGATCGCCGAGGGCCAGGCCCGCGAGACCCGCGGGATCACCCACGTTCCGGCCGCGGTTTACACCGACCCGGCGTGGTGGGCGCGCGAGAAGGCGGCGCTGTTCGACCGCCTGCCGCAAGTGCTGGTCCCGTCGGCGTTGCTGCCCGGGCCCAACATGGCGGTGCCGCACGACCAGACCGGGCGGCCGCTGCTGATCGCGCGCGACGGCGAGGGCAAGGCGCACGTGTTCATGAACGTCTGCCGCCACCGCGGGACGCGGCTTGTGGAGGGGACGGACGGCGTCTGCGCCAAGCGGCTGGTCTGCCCTTACCACGCCTGGACCTACCGCCTCGACGGCAAGCTGCTCGCGCTGCCGCGGCCCGAAACCTTCCCCGGGCTGGGGAAGGCCGATCATTCGCTGATCGAGCTGCCCAGCCTCGAGGCGGGAGGCTTGATCTGGTTTGCGCCACAGGAAGCCGACTTCGCCGACGCCGCCGCGGTCAGCGCCGATTTCGCCGCGTTCGGGATGGAGCGGCATCACTTGTTCGCGCGCAAGGTCCACGCGGTCGCGTCGAACTGGAAGCTGATCATGGACGCGTTCCTCGAAAGCTACCACGTCACCCGGCTCCACGCGTCGACGATCGGGCCGTTCTTCAAGGACGGGATCACCAGCGGCGACGCGATCGGCGCGCACCAGCGCTCGGCGGTCGGCCGCGCGGCCGAGCTCGAGGGCGTCGACCTCACCGACTGGCAGCAGCTCAGGCGCTATGTCACGTTCGCCTACCAGCTGTTCCCCAACACGGTGGTGGTGGTCAGCCCCGACTACGTCAACATCATGACGCTGATGCCGCAAAGCCACGAGCGCACGCTGGTCGAGGACTTCATGCTGATCCCCGAGGCGCCGGCGAGCGACAAGGCGCGCGACCACTGGCAGCGCAGCTGGGACCTGCTCGACGGCGGGGTCTTCGCCGGCGAGGACTTCCGCGCCGCCGCGCTCGGCCAACAGGGCCTCGCCAGCGGGGCGATCCCCGAGCTCACGCTGGGCTCGCTCGAGGGCGGGATCACCCGGTTCCACGAAGTGCTGGTCGAGCAGTTGGGGAATCATTGAGACGCAGATCGCGCGTTCTGGCGAGACTGCCAGCCCCACCCACTCCCGTTCGTCCTGAGCCTGTCGGAAGCGAAGCTGAGGCGAAGCCTCAACGACTGCTTTTCCCCTTCGTGCAGTTGCGCGTGAGGCACGAAGAACAGGACGGTGCTTCGACAAGCTCAGCACGAACGGTTAGGGGATCGGCCAATGACCGCCCCCGCCCCACCCCGCCCCGGCGAACGCATCGCCAAGCTGCTCGCGCGCGCGGGCGTCGCCAGCCGGCGCGAGGTCGAGCGGATGATCGCGGAGGGGCGCGTCGCGTTGGACGGCAAGCCGCTCGAGACGCCGGCGAC
>JAIVIY010000055.1 GCA_020200285.1 Novosphingobium sp.
GGATGATGTCTCGCCCCCGCTTCGTGTAATAGATTCGGTAACCCGGCCCGACATCCACCCGAGCCTCGGCGACCTTGCCGCCAAGCGCCTTGGTGTCGCCCATCAGGCCCGACATCATGCGCACGGTGCGCCGGGCGATGGCTTCCTTGCCGAGCGGATCCGCGAGGTTGTCGAGCCACGCTTTGAACTCGTCGGTCCGCTGGAGCGTGTTCGGCACCTGTCGCTTATAAGCTTCGCCCCGCGGTCTGTCAACTAAAAGCTTCGGAGCGGGCCGCGGCCAATCCATGGACCACCCCCTAGCCCCCGCGGCGAACCGCGGTTACATGGGCCGCCACGATTCTCCCGGCGACGGGACCGCAAGCACGGACTAGTGGCGCTCATGGACATCCCCTTCGGCCTGACCTTCGACGACGTCCTGCTCCGGCCGGGCGAGAGCGAGGTTCTGCCGAGCGCCGCCGACGTCGCGACCCGGCTGACCCGCGAGATCGCGCTCGCCATCCCCGTCCTCTCCGCGGCGATGGACACCGTGACCGAGGCCGAGATGGCGATCGTCCTGGCCCAGATGGGCGGGATCGGCGTGCTCCACCGCAACCTGACGCTCGACGAGCAGGTCGCCGCGGTCCGCGCGGTCAAGCGCTTCGAGAGCGGGATGGTCGTCAACCCGATCACGATCTCGCCCGACGCCACGCTCGGCGAGGCGCAGGAGGTGATGCGCGTCAACGCCATCAGCGGGATCCCGGTGGTCGAGGCGAGCGGCAAGCTCTGCGGCATCCTCACCCACCGCGACGTCCGCTTCGTCGCCAACCCGCGCCAGCCGGTGCGCGAGCTGATGACGGCTGAGAACCTCGCGACCGTCCGCCCCGGCGCGAGCCAGGAGGAGGCGCAGCGCTTGTTCCACCAGCGGCGGATCGAGAAGCTGCTGGTGGTCGACGACGATTTCCGCTGCGTCGGGCTGATCACGGTCAAGGACATGGACAAGGCGGTCAGCTATCCGGCCGCGACCAAGGACGCCAACGGCCGGCTGTGCGTGGCGGCGGCGACGACGGTCGGCGACAAGGGCTTCGAGCGCAGCGAGGCGCTGCTCGCGGCCGAGTGCGACGTGATCGTGATCGACACCGCCCACGGCCACAACAAGGACGTCGCCCGCGCGGTCGAGCGGGTCAAGCGGCTGTCCAACTCGGCGCAGGTGATCGCCGGCAACGTCGCCACCGCCGAGGCGACCCGCGCGCTGATCGACGCCGGCGCCGACGGGATCAAGGTCGGGATCGGGCCGGGCTCGATCTGCACCACCCGCGTGGTCGCGGGCGTGGGCGTGCCGCAGCTGACCGCGGTGATGGACAGCGCGCAGGAAGCGGCGAAGCACGGCGTCCCGGTGATCGCCGACGGCGGCTTGAGGAGCTCGGGCGACGCCGCCAAGGCGCTGGCGGCCGGGGCCTCGAGCGTGATGATCGGCTCGATGCTCGCCGGGACCGAGGAAGCGCCGGGCGAGACCTTCTTGTACCAGGGCCGCACGTACAAGTCCTACCGCGGCATGGGCTCGGTCGGGGCCATGGGCCGGGGCTCTGCCGATCGCTATTTCCAGGGCGATATCAAGGACTCATTGAAGCTTGTTCCGGAAGGGATCGAAGGCCAGGTGCCCTACAAGGGCCCGGCCAGGGATGTGCTTCATCAACTTGTCGGCGGGATCAAGGCGGCGATGGGCTACACCGGCGCCGCCACGCTCGCCGAGCTGCGCGCCAAGGCCAGCTTCATCCGCATCACCGGCGCCGGCCTCAACGAGAGCCATGTCCACGACGTGGTGATCACCCGCGAAGCCCCGAACTACAAGTCGCGCTGAACGCGATGACGCCAGCGGCGCGGGTCCAGGGAGCGATCGACCTGCTCGACGACATCCTTGCCGCCACCCAGCGCGGCGGCGCTTCGGCCGACCGCATCGCCGGCGAGTGGTTCCGCGCGCGCCGCTATGCCGGCAGCGGGGACCGGCGGGCGATCCGCGAGCTCGCGTGGCGGGCGATCCGCGCTTGCGGCGAAGTACCTAACAATGGCCGCGCGGCGATGCTGCGAGTGGTGAGCGACGATCCCGCGCTCGCGGCGCTGTTCGATGGATCGAGCTACGCGCCCGCGCCGATCGAGCCGGACGAACGCGTCGCCGAACCGGGTATTGCGCCGGCCTGGTTGGTCGATTCGCTGACCGCTTCGGACCTCGAAAGCGCGGAGCAGGCCGTCTTGCTCGAGCGCGCCCCGCTCGACTTGCGCGCCAACCGGCTCAAGCTCACGCGCGACGAGCTGGCGGAGCGCTTGCCGCTGCGGGGCGAGGCCATCGTCGCGCCCGATGGCTTGCGATTCGCCGCGGGAACACCTGCGGAAAGCTGGCCCGAGTTCGCGCAAGGACTGTTCGAGGTCCAGGACGGCGGCAGCCAGCTCGCTTGCGCCGCGCTGGACGCGCGGCCCGGCGAGGCGGTGGTCGACTTGTGCGCCGGCGCCGGTGGCAAGGCGCTGGCGCTGGCGGCGGCGATGGACAACCGCGGCGAACTGCTTGCCTGCGACACCGATCGGGGCCGCCTCAGCAAGCTTCCGCCACGCGCCGAACGGGCTGGGGCGATCGTTTCGACCCTCCTGCTCGATCCCGGCCGCGAGCTCGAGATGTTGACCGACTGGCGCGGGCGCGCGGACGCGGTGCTGGTCGATGCGCCGTGCTCGGGCACGGGGACCTGGCGGCGCAATCCGGAGACGCGCTGGCGGCTGCGCCCGGCCGATGTCGCGCGCTACGCCGCGCTCCAGGCGCACCTGCTCGACATCGCCGCGGAGCTGACCCGGCCGGGCGGGCGGCTCGGCTACATCGTCTGCTCGTTGCTCGACGCCGAAGGCGCGGACCAGGCGGCGGCGTTTCTTTCGCGCCATCCCGACTGGCGTGCAGCGAGCATTAATTCGCCCGCCGGTAGAGCGCGGGGAACGGGAATCCGGCTCACGCCGTTCCACGATGGCACCGACGGCTTTTTCTTCACAGTCCTCGAACGGCTGTGCTAGCTTTTGCCCGTCATGACGCCAGGCTTGCGATGACCGGCGGTCAGCCCGCGCTGCCCAGCCGCCTGATGGAGTTGCTGATGCGCTACTACCCCGCCGCGCTTGCGTTGTCCGCGTTGGTCGCCGTGACCGCCAGCGTCGGCCACGGCGCCGCCCCCGAGAGCGACGACCCCCGCGCGCGCGCGCTGCTTGCCGAGGGCCGCGCGATCCTCGCCCAGGGCGACGCGCCCCGCGCGACCGACGCCTTCGAGGCCGCGCTGGCGGTCGATCCGGGCTACACCGGTGCGCTGCTCGCGCTGGGCGACGCGGCGCGCGCCGAGGGCCTGCAGGGCAAGGCGATCCATTACTACCGCGAAGCGCTCGAGCGCGATCCCGACAACGTCGTCGCGCTTTCGGGCGAGGGCGGGGCGATGGTCGAGAAGGGCGCGGTCGAGAAGGCCAGGCGCAATCTCGCCAAGATCGAGGGACTGTGCGGCAAGACCTGCGCCCCGGCGCAAGAGCTCGCCGCGACGATCGCGCGCGGACCGATGCCGCGGGTGCTCTCGGCCGAGGCGGTCCAGTCCCGGCCCGTCGTCACCGAGAACTGACCCCGCTCTCTCCCCTTCAGGGGAGAGATACGAAGACTTGGCGCAGAGCGCCTAGTCGAAGTTGAGAGGGGGCGTCAGCGGCGCGTTCCCCTCTCCCAACCCTCTCCCCTGAAGGGGAGAGGGCTATCAGGTTCAGATCAGCTCCCTAAACTGTGGCGAGGATCGTCGCCAGGCCTTGGCCAACGCCCGTCTCTTCCTCGAGCTCGCGAAACGCGGCGGCGTGCAGGTCCTCGTCGGCGTCGATCCCGCCTTGCGGCATCTGCCAGCGGTCGCCCTCCTGGGCGTCGATCCGCCGGCCGACGAAGACCTTGCCTTCGGCGTTGACCAGCATCACCCCGACGCAAGGGCGATAGGGGAGGCCGGCAAGATCGATCGTCATGCCGGCTGGTCGAGCATCACCCGCATCGCCGCGAAGATCCGCTGGATGTCGTCCTGCGCGCTGGGGATCGCCTTCCTCAGCGTGGTGAAGCCGTGGATGTTGCCCACCATCTCGAGAAAGCAGACGTCCGAGCCGGCAAGGATCAGCTGCGCGCCGTAAATCCGGCCGCTGTCGCGGATCGGATCGAGCGAGGCGGTGACCAGCACCGTCGGCGGGGTCTTGGCGTGGTCGCCGTGGATCGGATAGGCGCGGAGGTTGCCGGCCTCGGCCGCGTAGCAATCGCGGAACCAGTCCATCGCGTTCTTGGTCAGCAGGTGCCCTTCGGCGAAATCGAGCATCGAGGGATGGTCGAGCTTCTCGTCGCTCAACGGATAGATCGGGACCTGCAGCACCACCGGCGCCGCGGCCGGCTGGCACATCAGCGCCTGGGTGACGACGATCGTCAGGTTGCCGCCGGCGCTGTCGCCCATCGGGATCAGCCCGGTTACCTTGCGGCCGAGCGTTTCGGGGCTTTCCGCCACCCACCGCGTCGCCTCCTCGCAATCGTCGGGCGCGGCGGGGAACTTGTGCTCGGGGGCGAGACGGTAGTCGACCGCGACCACCGGCAGATCGAGCGCGGCGGCGATCTCGGTGCACAACGCGTGGTGCGTGTCGAGGTCGCCGATGGTGAAGCCGCCGCCGTGGTAGAAGGTGACGACCGGGCCGGGCTCACGGTCCTCGCGCGCGTCGTAGAAGCGCAGCGGGATGTCGCCGGCGGGACCGGGGCAGGCGAGGTCCCGGATCACCGCCAACGGCACCGGGTCGAGCTCGGCGATGGGCAGCATTGCACGGTAAGCGCCGCGCGCTTCGGCCAGCGGCAGCGTGTGCATTTCCGGCCCGTCGAGGTCGTTGAGGAAGTCGAGGAATCCGCGCACGTCTGGCCGAATGTGGGGGGGACGGGTGTAGGGGCCGGTCCGGATCGGGGTCGCGTCGTTCATCGCCGGTTTCCTCTCGCTGGCGCACGTTGTCCGCCGTAAGTCGCATCTTGCAACTTGACTAGCGTCGCCAAGAGGATTTTGCTGCCGGCGCTTTGCAGCGGGGAGAGATTTTCTTCTTTGCGCGTTGCGGTTGGGGGGCATAGCGCGGCCGTCAATCCCGGCGTTCCGACCGGGTCGCACCGCCAGAGGAATTCGATGGCCACAGCTTTCGCAGAGGACCCGGAGGCGCGAAGCCCGCGCCAGGGATCGGATTCGTCGCCCGAGGCGGTGGTCGTGCGCTTCGCCGGCGACAGCGGCGACGGGATGCAGCTGACCGGCGGCCAGTTCACCCTGTCGACCGCGCTTTCCGGCAACGACCTCGCCACCTTTCCCGATTTTCCGGCCGAAATCCGCGCGCCGCAGGGCACGCTGTTCGGGGTCTCGGCGTTCCAGATCAACTTCGGCTCGACCGAGATCGAGACCGCGGGCGACGCTCCCGACGTGCTCGTGGCGATGAACCCGGCGGCGCTCAAGACCAACGTCGAGGCCCTCAAGACCGGCGGGCTGATCATCGCCGACACCGGCGAGTTCACCAAGCGCAACCTCGAGAAAGCCAAGTACGAGGCCAATCCGATCGACGACGGCAGCCTGGCGAGGTGGCAGGTGCTGGCGTTCGACATCAGCGCGCGCACGCTCGAGGCGGTCAAGCCGTTCGGGCTCGGCAACAAGGAGGCGCTGCGCTGCAAGAACATGTGGACGCTGGGGCTGGCGCTGTGGATGTTCGATCGCGACCGGCAGCCGCTGATCGACTGGCTCCAGGCCAAGTTCGCCAAGCAGCCGGTGCTCGCCGAGGCCAACATCGCCGCGCTCAACGCCGGCCACGCCTACGGCGAGACCGCCGAGCTCTCGGGGCCGCTCAAGCAGTTCCACATCGCCCCGGTCGAGAGCGAGCCGGGACTGTATCGGACAGTGACCGGCGCTGAGGCGATCAGCCTGGGCCTAGTTGCGGGGTGTCAGCTGGCTGGCCTCAAGATGTTCTTCGGCGGCTATCCGATCACCCCGGCGAGCGCGATCCTGCATCACCTCGCGCGGCTCAAGGAATACGGCGTCACCACATTCCAGGC
>JAIVIY010000056.1 GCA_020200285.1 Novosphingobium sp.
ACGCCAGCCCCATCCCGCCGGGCAGGCCGCCCTTGGGGGTCTTGGCATCGAACACGATCAGGTCGGCGGCCCCGGCGTAATCGCCCGCGCGGGCGAGATCGGCCTTTGCCGAGACAGGCAGCGCCTTCCACACCGGCAGGCCGAAGCGGACGCGCAGGTCCGCCACGCGACGCGGGGTTTCGTTGCCGTGAAGCTGGAGCGCGGCGAGCTTGCCCGTGGCGATGCCAGCACCGATTGCGGCGTCGTCGGCGTCGACGAACAGCCCGACCGGGGCGATCCGTCCCGCCGCTCGCGCGGCCAATGCCGCCGCGTCGCTCGGCGGCAGGTGGCGCGGGCTCGGCGGATAGAACACCAGTCCGGCGTAGTCAGCCCGCGCCGCGATCGCCGCGTCGAGCGCGGTGGGCGTGGTGATCCCGCAGATCTTGATCGCCGGTCCGGGCATGGCCGCCGCCTAGGGGATCGTCGCCGGGATGAACAGAGAGGTGAAAATTGCTTAGCAATTCCGCGCTAGTCTCGCCCCGGACGAAACCGGGAAGGGAGGCCCGATGATGCGGATCAGCGATGGATTGGTCGCGATTGTGATGGCGGCATCGCTAACCGCCTGCTCGCAACCGGCCCCGGAGCAGCAGGCCGGCGCAGACCAGGCTACGAGCGCCGCGCCGCGCGCTGCCTTGGTGCAAGACCAGCCGCTGACCCTGACCGACGGCGACGGCAACGAGCTCGACCCCGAGATCGCCGACGCCGTCCAGGAGTCGGTCGAGCGTCAGGAGATGGAACGCCAGGAGGCTGGCGAGGCCGAAGGCGGCGACTGGGGCTCCAGCGACGGCGGATGAAGGCTTAGGGCGACAGCTCGTAGAGCACGGTGACGTTGGCGGTCAGCTGCAGCTCGCCGGCCTGGACCGGCGCGGGCGGGGGTGGTGGTGGCGCACCAATTCCGCCGCGTTCGGCTTGTGCGAAGACCACCGGGGGCGGGCCGTAGTAGCCGCCACTCTCGCTGATCGAGAGGATGCGCAGCACCCGCAGGCCGGCGGCGCGGGCGTAGAGCTCGGCGCGCTCGCGCGCCTTCTTCATTGCCGCCAGCCGCGCCTCGTCGAGCGCGGGGTCGGCGTCGTCCATCTGGAACATCGGCCCGTTGACCTGGTTGGCCCCCGCGTCGACCAGCGTGTCGATGACCTTCCCGTAGTCGCCCAAACGGCGCTGGCGGACCGAGACCTGGTTGTTGACGGTGTAGCCGATGATCCTTTGCAGGCGCTCTTCGACGGGTGGCGCGACGTAGGGCTGGCCGCTCATCCGCGCGGCCATCATCGCGTCGCGCTCGGGGTTAGAGTAGATCGGGTTGATCGACAGGTTGCTGGTCTGGATGTCGCGCTCGGCGATCCCCGCGGCCTTGAGTTCGGAAATCACCCGCGCCATCGCGCGGCTGTTCTCGGCCAGCGCCTGGTTGGCGGTCTTGCCCTGGGTGGTCACCCCGGCGCTGAACACCGCGAGCTCTGGCTGGCGCAGCGAGCGGCCCTCGGCGCTGACGGTGAGCAGGGTGTTGCCCGGCTGGACGGTGATCGGCGGCGCTTGCTGGGCGAGCGCGGCGGCGGGGGCGAGCGCGCAAGCCACGAGGGCGAGTACGTAACGCTTCATCGACGTCTCCTGTCGGTTGGTCGTGCCAGTGTCTGGCGGGGCGTGGATTGCGCGGGAGTGAACCGCGAGACTTAAAGCGTCGCGCCGATCGCCCTGGCCGCCCCGACGGGATCCTCGGCGCGGCTGATCGGGCGGCCGATGACCAGCACGCTGGCGCCGCCGTCGCGCGCCTCGCGCGGGGTCACGGTGCGCTTCTGGTCGCCCGTCGCTGCCGGCTGGCCGGCGCCGTTGCCGGGACGCAGGCCGGGGACGACGAGGAACCCGTCCTTCCACGCCTCGTGCACCGCGGCGACCTCGCGGCCCGAGCAGACCACCCCGTCGAGCCCGGCGGTTCTGGCCAGGTCGGCGATCCGCAGCACTTGCTCGCGCGCGCTGCCGGCGACCCCGGTGCGCTGGAGGTCGCGGTCGTCGAGGCTGGTCAGCATCGTCACCGCGACCACCTTGGTGCCGTTGGCCGCGGCGGCCTTGGCGTCCTCCATCATCGCCCGTCCGCCGCTGCCGTGGACGGTGACGATCGCCGGCTCGAGCACGTGGATCGCCTGCATCGCCGCGGCGACGGTATTGGGAATGTCGTGGAGCTTGAGGTCGAGGAAGATCGGCAGCCCGAGCCTGGCGACCTCGTGGACCCCGTGGTGGCCGTGGGCGCAGAAGAACTCGAGCCCGAGCTTGATCCCGCCGACATGGCCCTTGACCTTGCGCGCCAGGTCGAGCGCGGGTTCGAGCTGGGGCAGGTCGAGCGCGAGGTAGATCGGGTTGCTCACACCGGCGGCTCGGCCGGAACCGGCGGGGTAGCCGGCGGGGGCGGCGCAGGCGCGGGCGGCAATTCCGGCGCGGCGGTCGGGCGGGCGAGGTTCGCCTCGAGCTGCGCGATCCGCCGCGTCTGGCGCCAGCGCGCGGCGCGGTGGACCAGCCACATCGGGACCAGCCCGAGCAGGAACGCGAGCACCACCAGCGCCGGCAACTTGGTCTCGAGGATCAGCGAGTTCCAGATCCGCACCTCGACCGGCTGCCAGTTGTTGATCGTGAACAGCACCAGCACGATGGTGACCAGCACCCAGATGATCGTCCGCACGATGGCCATGCGCTGTCTGCCCCTGTGACCCTTGGGCAAGAGGATAAGGGGGAACGCGGGGCAAGGGAAGGGTCGAGGTCCTCCCCATCGACTTGCGATGGGGAGGTGGCGATCGGCGCTCAAGCCGATTGACGGAGGGGTGCCGCCGCGTCAGCGGCGGCTTGCGCCGCCGCCCCCTCCACCACCCGCTGCGCGGGCGGTCCCCCTCCCCATCGCAAGTCGATGGGGAGGATTTCAATCCCCGAATACCCGCCCGAAGATCGTGTCGACGTGGGCGAAGTGGTGGTCGAGGCCGAACCGGGCTCGTGTCGACGTGGGCGAAGTGGTGGTCGAGGCCGAACCGGGCTTCGAGCTCGTCGGCCGAGAGGCGCGCGGTGACGTCCGGATCGGCCTTGAGCAGCTCGAGCAGCGACAGCTTGCCGTCGCTCTCCCACACCTTCATCGCGTTGCGCTGGACGATCGCATAGGCGTCCTCGCGGCTCGCGCCGGCCTGGGTCAGCGCGAGCAGCACGCGCTGCGAATGCACCAGCCCACCCATCCGCTCGAGGTTGGCGCGCATCCGCTCGGGGTAGACCAGCAATTTGTCGATCACCCCGGTCAGCCGGGCGAGCGCGAAGTCCAGGGTGATCGTCGCGTCCGGCGCGATGAACCGTTCGACGCTCGAATGGCTGATGTCGCGCTCGTGCCACAAGGCGACGTTCTCGATCGCGGGGACCACCGCCGAGCGGACCATCCGGGCGAGCCCGGTGAGGTTCTCGGTGAGGATCGGGTTGCGCTTGTGCGGCATCGCCGACGAGCCCTTCTGTCCCGGCGCGAAGTACTCCTCGGCCTCGAGCACTTCGGTGCGCTGGAGATGGCGGATTTCGACCGCGAGCCGCTCGATCGAGCCGGCGATCACGCCGAGCGTGGCGAAGAACATCGCGTGACGGTCGCGCGGGATGACCTGAGTGCTGACCGGCTCGGGCGTCAGGCCCAGCTTCGCGGCGACGTACTCCTCGACCGCCGGGTCGACGTTGGCGAACGTGCCTACCGCGCCCGAGATCGCGCACGTCGCAATTTCCGCGCGCGCCGCTTCGAGCCGCTTTCGGCACCGCGCGAACTCGGCGTAAGCTTGCGCCAGCTTGAGTCCGAACGTCGTCGGCTCGGCGTGGATGCCGTGGCTGCGGCCGATCGTCGGGGTGTACTTGTGCTCGATCGCCCGGCGCTCGAGGGCGGCGAGCAGGTCGTCGAGGTCGGCCAGCAGAATGTCGCTGGCCTGTGCGAGCTGCACCGCCAGCGCGGTGTCGAGCACGTCGGAGCTGGTCATGCCCTGATGCATGAACCGCGCCTCGTCGCCGACGTGCTCCGCCACCCAGGTCAGGAAGGCGATCACGTCGTGCCTGACCACCGCTTCGAGCGCATCGATCGCCGCGACGTCGATCGCCGGGTTCGTCGCCCACCACCTCCACAGCGCTTGGCCCGCGCTCTGCGGCACCACGCCGAGCTCGCCCAGCTTGTCGGTCGCGTGCGCCTCGATCTCGAACCAGATGCGATACTTCGCCTCCGGCTCCCAGATCGCGCTCATCGCAGGGCGGGCGTAGCGGGGGACCATCGAGCAACTCCGGTTGGCGACAAGCGCCGCCGCTAGGGGGCGCATCCGCCGATGGCAAGCGCAGCGGCGAAGCGTTGCTACAACCCGTTGCTAAGGTGCGGGTTTTTTGCTGAGTTGCACGACCGAGGGCGTGGGGTTTGCGCCCCGAGAGTTTGGGGGTTCGCATGAAATCGAGCTGGCTGGCGGCCATCGTCCTGCTGCCGTTGACCGCAGTCACGGCGCGCGCCGGGGACACGCCGCTCTATCAACCCGCGCCCGCCTGGGTCGAGCCGGTCGACGCGATCGCCGTCGCCGCCAAGAGCACGGGCCCGGTGGTGCTGTTCGACCTGCAGCAGCGGATCGAAGGCGATCGGGTCACGACCTATGTCGACAGCGCCTTCAGGCTCGACACCCCGCAGGCGCTGACCCAGCTCGGCACGCTCACCGCGGCGTGGCTGCCCGACAAAGGCGACCTGGTGATCCACCGCGCCGAGCTGCTGCGCGACGGCGCCGCGATCGACTTGCTCGACAACGGCCCCAGGTTCTCCGTCCTCCGCCGCGAGCAGCAGCTCGAGCAGCGCTCGCTCGACGGCATGCTGACCGCGACGATGCCGGTCGCCGGAGCGCGCCTTAGCGACGTCATCCGGCTGGCGATCTCGATTTCTTCGGCCGATGCCGCGCTTGGCGGCAACGTCCAGCGGATCGATGCGTTGCCGGCGCGACCGTTCGAGGCGGGCATGGCGCGGTTCAAGGTCTCGTGGCCGGCTTCGCGCCGCCTGACTTTCGCAGGCAAGCCCGAGCTGACCTTGCCCGAAGCGAGCGAACGCGACGGCATCAAGCAACTGGTCGTCGCCTTGCCGCTGGCCAAGCCCAAGGACTTGCCGAAGGACGCCCCCGCGCGCTTCGGCCTCCCACCGCAACTGCAGATGACCAGCTTCGCCGACTGGCAGGACGTCTCGCGCACTTTCGCGAAGCTGTTCGCCAGCGAAGACAGGCTCGCCGGGGATTCGGCGCTCGGCGCCGAGGTCGCGCGGATCGCGGCCGCAGGCGCCGACCCGGTCGAGCGCATGGCGCAGGCGCTGCGGCTGGTGCAGGACCGGATCAGCTACCTCGCCAACGGCATGAACGGCGGCAACTACGTTCCGCAAAGCCCGGCCGAAACCTGGTCGGCGCGCTATGGCGACTGCAAGGCCAAGACGCTGCTGCTGCTCGCGATGCTGCGCGAGCTGGGGATCGAGAGCGAAGCGGTGCTGGTCAACACCCGCTTCGGCGACGCGGTCGGCGAAGCGCCGACGGAACCCAGGTCGGCACGCGCAAGGCGTCGCTCGGCGATGTCCCGTCGTTCCGCTTCGGGCTGCCGCTGACCGCCGCCGGATCGGGGCTGGTGGCGATCGCCCCGCAGGCCCCGGCGGCGCCGATGGCGGTGATCCGGACCTCGCTCGACCAGCGCGCCGGAATCGACTTCCCGGCGCTGTTCGATACCGTCGTGACCCTCGCCGGGCCGCTGGCGGCGCAGCTCCAGCCGCTGGTCGCGCTGCCGCCCAGCAGCGAGCGCGACGAGGCGATCGACGGGCTGATCGTCGCGGTGATGGGCGAATCCCAGATCATCGAGCGCAAGCTCGCCGGCGATCCCGGGCAAGGGGTCGTAACGGTTTCGGCCCGCGGCCTGCAGACCACCGCGTGGAAGTGGGAGGACCGGCGCGCGAGCTTTGTCCCGCGATTGCCCAACAGCGATTTCGAGTTCGCCCCCGACCGGGCGCGCGCGGCTTGGCGGGCGATCCCGGTCGAGCTCGGCGCGCCCCACCGCGGACGGATGGAGCTCGAAGTGCTGCTCCCCGAGGGCGGCCGCGGCGTGACCATCGAAGGCGCGTCGTTCCACGGCAGCGTGGCTCGCCGGCAAGTCGACCGCGAGGCTCGGATCGAGGCGGGCAAGCTGATCGTGACCGAGGAGGAAGCGGTCGCCGGCGGCGAGCTGCCGGCCGGCGAGATCGCGGGCGAGCGGGGCAAGGCCGCCGCGCTCAAAGCCGGGGCGCTGCGCCTGCGCGCACCGGTCGACGCGAAGCGCCGCTGGCAGGTCGTTTCTCCCGAGGCGCGGCGCAAATTGAAGCCGATCGAGGACGCCTACGCCAGGCTGATCGCCGCCGATCCGGAATCGGCGGAGAATTTCCTCAATCGCGCCTCGTTTCTGGCCGGAATCGGCGATCACCGCGCGGCGATCAAGGATTACGACAAGGCGGTGGCGCTCGACCCCGGCGCTGAAACCTACTGGCGGCGGGCGGTCGCGCTCGAGGTTGCCGGCGACGTGGCGGCGGCGCTGGCCGACGCGCGCAAGGCCGACGAGATCGCACCCGAGCCGTGGCGCGCGGGCGCGATCGCCCGGCTGCTCGCCGAGGAAGGTAAGGCCGCGGAAGGCCTCGATCTGATCGAGGCCGCGCTCGACAACCCGGGAGAGGCCAAAGTCGGCCTGGTCGCGACAAGGTCCGATCTGCTGGCCCGGCTCGGGCGCAAGGACGAAGGGCTCGAGGCGATCAGCGCGCTGCTCGCCGACCGCCCCGGCGACGCCAATGTGCTCAATTCGAGATGCTGGTACCGCGGGGTCTGGGCGCACGCGCTCGACGACGCGCTGGCCGATTGCAACCGCGCGATCGAAAGCTCGTCGTGGACGCCGCCGGTGCTCGACAGCCGCGCGCTCGCCAACTTTCGCCTGGGCCGGCTCGAGGCGGCGCTGGCCGACGCCAACGCCGCGCTCGACCAGGCCGGGGCGCAGACCCAGACGCTGCTGCTGCGCGGGGTGATCCGCAAGAAGATGGGCGACCCGGCCGGCGATGCCGACATCGCCGAAGCGCTGCGCCGGCAGCCGGGCCTGAAGCGCGAGTACGCGAGCTACGGCTTGCTGCCCTAGTCAGCTTCCGCCGATCGGGCCGGGCCAGACGAAATCGAGCCGGGTTTCCTCCTCGAACTCGGCTTGGGCGGAGAAGCGCCGCTCGACGATGCGGCCTGCGCCGTCGCCAGCGACGGTGACCACCGTGGAGCAGCGCGTGCCGTAAAGCGGCGCGCGGATGAACGGCGGGGTGTCGCGCGGCTCGACCGCGACGTCGGACGGCTCGCGCGGGGGCAGGCCGATCGCCGGGCGATCCTCGCTGGCCAGCGCCGCGAACAGCGGTGCCAGCGCGTTGTCGCCCGCCGCCAGCCAGTCGGTCAGCGCGGCTTTGAGCGCCAGCGTCTTGGGCCAGGGCTCGTCGAGCGCGCCGTTCGACAGGCCATAGACCCCGTGGCCGAGCTCGGTGCGAACCGGCTCGGGGCGATTGGTGACGTATTCGAGCCGTCCGTCCGCCGCTGCCAGCAGGTTGAACGGGTTGTAGGCTTCGGGAGCGACGCTTTCGACAGCCTCGCCCGCGAGCAGCGCGGCGACCAGCGCGCCGCGCGAGCGCCGCGCGGGATCGGGCGCCTCGTAGCCGCGCAAGTTGGTGACCAACGCGAACCGGCCCGCCTCGCTCACCCCCAGCCAGGTCCCGCCGCCAGCGAGGTCGCGCCCGGCGAGGATGCCGCTGCCGTCTCCCCACCGCGCGAGCGGCGCGGAGGGCCGCGCGTGGTACTCGTCGCGGTTGCCGATCGCCACCAGCGGCCACTTCGGGTGGGCGCGCCAGGCGATCGCGGCGACGCACATCGCGCAGGCCCTAGCCTCCCAGCGCCTTGTCCTCGTGCGCGCGCTTGATCACGTAGAGGCGCAAGTTCTCGGCCTCTTGCGGGGTCAGCTCCTCGCTCCAGCCGATCATCCCGCTGTCCTCGAGCGCGCCGCCGATCACGATCTGGTTCCACACCTTGGGATCGCCGAGCGAGCCGGCGCGGCGAAGATCGCGGGTCACGGCGTTGCCGATCGCCGCGTCGCCGTGGCAGACCCCGCAGAACTGGCCGAAGTTGGCCGCGCCCTCGGCTATCTGCGCGGGCGTGCCGGCGCTCGGCGGCGGATCGAGCGGGGGCAGGTTGTTGGGTCCTGGATCGGGCAGCTTGGCCTTGCCACCGAGCTTGAACACCAGCAGCCGCGAGTGGTTGCGCACCGGCCCGTGCGGCTGCGCCATCAGCCCGCCCGCCAGCGGCCAGGCGCCGCCCCACCCGGCGAGCACCGCGACGTACTGCTCGCCGCCGACGGTGAAGGTCGAGGCCGGGGCGACCACGCCCGATTGCGCGTCGAACGACCACAGTTGCTTGCCGGTCGCGGTGTCGTAGGCGTTGAACTCGCCCTTCATGTTGCCCTGGAACAAGAGGTCGCCCGCGGTCGCCAGCAGCCCGCCGTTCCACGCGCCGGGATGGGTGATCTTCCACCGCGCCTTGCGCGCGACCGGGTCCCAGGCGATCAGCTCGCCGGTGGTCGCCTTGATCGCCGCCGCGCGGAAGTTGGCGTCGGCCGGCATCGCTCCCTTGCCGAGGTCGAGGCCGACGTTGAAGCCCAATTTGTTGGGCTGCCAGTCGGGCTTGTGGATGAACGGGAACGCCGAGTTGATCGCCGGGATGAACACCAGCCCGGTCTTGGGGTCGAACGCCATCGGGTGCCAGTTGTGCGCGCCGATCGGGCCGGGCGAGCCGAGCCACACTTGGCCTGTCTTGTAGTAGCGCGCTTGCGGATTCTCGATCGGGCGGCCGGTCTCGAGGTCGAAGCCGGTCGCCCAGTTGACCGGGACGAACGGGTCGGCGCTGATCAGCTCGCCGGTGGCGCGGTCGAGCACGAAGAAGAACCCGTTCTTGGGCGCCTGCATCAAGACCTTGCGCGGCTGCCCGCCGATTGGGAGGTCGGCGAGCATGATGTGCTGGGTGGCGGTGTAGTCCCAGGTCTCGCCCGGCGTGGTCTGGAAGTGCCAGAC
>JAIVIY010000088.1:0-17321 GCA_020200285.1 Novosphingobium sp.
CCCCTGAAGGGGAGGGGGAGTCTACCCTGCGCCAGATTGCGCTGCGCGAGATCGATCGGGTCAAGTTCATCCCCGAGAAGGGCCGCAACCGGCTGGGCAGCATGGTCGAGGGCCGGCCCGACTGGGTGCTCAGCCGCCAGCGCGCCTGGGGCGTGCCGATGACGCTGTTCGTCCACCGCAAGACAGGGGACTACCTGGTCGACGAGGCGGTCAACGCCCGCATCGTCGCCGCGGTCCGCGCCGAGGGGATGGACGCCTGGACCCCCGACACCGCGAACCGCTTCCTCGGCGAGGACTACGACCCGGCCGAGTGGGAGCCGGTCTCCGACATCCTCGACGTCTGGTTCGATTCGGGCTCGAGCCACGCCTACGTGCTCGAAAGCGGGCGCTGGCCCGACTTGTCGTGGCCGGCGGACATCTACGTCGAAGGCTCCGACCAGCACCGCGGCTGGTTCCAGTCCTCGCTGCTCGAAAGCTGCGCCACCCGCGGCCGCGCGCCGTACGACACGATCCTGACCCACGGCTTCACGATGGACGCCAGGGGCATGAAGATGTCGAAAAGCCTCGGCAACACCGTCGATCCGATCAAGGTCATGGAGACTTACGGCGCCGACATCATCCGGCTGTGGGCGCTCTCGGTCGACTTCACCGAGGACCACCGGATCGGCGACGAGATTTTGAAGGGCGTCGCCGACCAGTACCGCAAGCTCAGGAACACCTTTCGCTACCTGCTCGGCGCGTTGGATGGGTTCACCGAGGCCGAGCGCTGGGACGACGTGGCGACGATGCCCGAGCTTGAGCGCTACGTGCTGACGCTGCTCGCGAAGCTCGACGCGACGTTGAAGACGGCCGTCGAAACCTACGACTTCAACACCTACACCCGCGCGCTGATCGACTTCTGCAACGAGGATTTGTCCGCGTTCTACTTCGATATCCGCAAGGACTCGCTCTACTGCGACGCCCCCACCGACCCCAAGCGCCGCGCCTACCGCACCGTGCTCGACACGCTGTTCCACGCGCTGGTGCGCTACGCCGCGCCGGTGCTGGTCTATACCAGCGAGGAGGTGTGGGGGACGAGGTATCCCGAGGCCGGGAGCGTGCATTTGCTGGAGTGGCCCAACCTCCCCACCACCAGCACCACCCATCACCCCGGCGAAAGCCGGGGTCCCGCTTCCTTTGAGGGGAGCGCAGGAGAGAGCCTTGCCCCCAATCAAGTCCGGGGCGACGATTTATTGCAGAGGTGGGACGTTTTGCGGAAATGGCGCGCAACCGTCACCGAAGCCATCGAGCCGCTGCGCAGAGATAAGGTTATTGGCTCTAGCCTAGAGGCCGATGTCGAGTTGGGGGCGTACGTCGTTTGGCCCATTGATCATTGGCCCTCCCGTCCAGACCTTCCCGACCTCAATGAGCTTTTCATCACGGCCCAAGTCTCGCGGACCGAGAAATTGGAAGGCGCGAAGGTCACCCGCACCGCCCACCTCAAATGCGGCCGCTGCTGGCGGCACTTGCCCGAAGTGCGCGAGGACGGCGCGCTGTGCGGGCGGTGCGAGTCCGTCGTCGCACATGCCTGACCCCTTCCCTCGTCACCCTGAACTTGTTTCAGGGTCCATTCATCCCCACGGGCCAAGGCACCCGGAGGCGCGATGGATGCTGAAACAAGTTCAGCATGACGTGATTGGGATGGGCTACGCGTGAACTCGAAATTGGCCATTCCCGGCTACACGATCGCGCTCGCCGTCTTCGCGGTGGACCAGCTGGCCAAGTGGGTCATGCTCGGCCCGCTGACCTTGCGCGAGGTGCGGCAGATCGTGCTACTGCCTATATTCAACCTCTCCTACATTGAGAACCGCGGGGTCAGCCTCGGGCTGTTCTCGGCGAGCAGCGATGCGGGACGCTGGGCTCTGGTCGCGCTGACCGCGGCGATCGCCGCGGGCGTCGCGGTGTGGATCGCGCGCGAGAAGAACCGCTGGGACGTGGTCGCCCTCGGGATGGTGCTCGGCGGCGCGCTCGGCAACATCCTCGACCGCGCGCGCCTGGGCTACGTGGTCGACTTCCTCGACCTCCATTTCGGCGAGTTCCGCCCGTTCATGGTGTTCAACGTCGCCGACGCGGCGATCACCATAGGCGTCGTCCTGCTACTTGCCCGCTCGCTGCTTTTGCGCGACAAGCCCGCTCAATCGTCCGGCGAAACGCCGGCCCCGGAGAATTCCTGATCATGCGTAAGTTCGTTCCCGTTCTCGTGCTTTCCGCTACGCTCGCCGGGTGCGGCTCGACCGGGCTGTTCAACCGCGACCGGCCCGACGAATTCCAGGTCTCGCGCCAGGCCCCGCTGGTGATCCCGCCCGACTTCGCGCTGACCCCGCCCAACCCCGGCGCGCCGCGCCCGCAGGATTCGGACGCCAGCCAGCAGGCGCTCGACGCGCTGTTCGGCGGCCCCGCCCCGCGCAGCCAGGTCGAGAAGGACGCGGTCCAGCGCGCCGGCGCCGCCGATCCGGGGATTCGCAGCGAGGTCGGCGATCCCGGCACCAACACCGTCGCCAAGGGCGCGGTGACCCGCGACATCCTCGCCGCCCCTGAAGGCGACGGCCGTGAGGCGCAGGCGGTGGTCCCGACCCAGGGGTGATTGGGCTGCCCGCTGCGCGCGGCCTTCGACAAGCTCAGGCTGAGCGGGTCTTGGTTGCGGTTACTGAAAAACCATCCGCTCGGGCTGAGCCTGTCGAAGCCCACGCGCTGAGCTAGCCGTTCTCGGCCTCCTCCGGCTCCGCCGTTTTACACCGGCTCACCAGCAGTTTGTCGATCTGTTGCCGGCGATCGCCGAAAGCAGGTCGGCGGGAGTGACGATCCCCTCGAGATGGCCGTACTCGTCGTGGACCAGCGCGAGCGCGACGTCGGCCTGCTGGAGCACGCGCAGCGCGTCCATCGCATCGAGCTGGTCAGGGACGATCGCCGGCTTGCGCATCAGCGCGTCGAGCCGCACTTCGCCGCCGGCGAGCAGCACCGCCTGGATGTCCTTGACCTTGGCCACCCCGACCACCCGGTCGATCGAGCCGTCGGCGACCGGGATCAGCGAATGCGGGCTGTCGCTTATCGCGGCGCGGATCTCCGCCTCGCTGGCCTGGCACGCGATGAAGTCGAGCTCGATTCGCGGGGTCATCACCTCGCGCACCGGGCGGTCGGCGAGGCGCATGATCCCGCTCATGATTGCGCGCTCGCCTTCCTCGATCACCCCGTGGCGGGTGGCTTCGGCGAAGATCATGTGCAGTTCCTCGGCCGAGAGCGTCGATTCACCGCGGTGCGCGAGCCCCATCGCCCGGATCAGCAGGCTCGACGAGCGGTCGAGCAGCCACACGAACGGCGCGGTAATCTGCGCGATAAGCGCCATCGGCCGCGCCGCGACGATCGCGATCGGCTCGGCCGCGCGTAAAGCCAGCTGTTTGGGCACGAGCTCGCCGACCACCAAGCTGAAATAGGTCGTCAGCGCTATCACCAGCGCGAAACCGGCCTCGTCGGCGTATCGCTCGGGAACGCCCAGCAATTCGAGCCGCTCGCCCATGGGCGCGCCCAGCCGCGAGCCCGAGTATGCGCCGGCGATGATCCCGACCAGCGTGATTCCGATCTGCACGGTGGAGAGGAACTTGCCGGGATCGGCGGCGAGGCGCAGCGCGGTTTCCGCGCCCTTGCTGCCTTCCTCGGCGGCGACCTTCAATCGCGCGGTGCGCGCCGAGACGATCGCCAGCTCGGACATCGCGAACAGGCCGTTGAGCAGGATCAGCCCCGCGATGATCAGGACATCGGTCCAGGGGAACGCTTGCACGCGAAGCGCGCTAGCAGACTTTGCGCCGTCCGCGAAAGGCCCGCGCGCGGAACCCAACGGCGGATGCGCGCGTTGAGTGAGCGAACCGGCGCGCGAACCTTCGGGTCGCACCCGCGCGCCCGAGGCGTGGGCGCATGGCTGGAAAGAGACGATGCGCGCCGCCCGTCCGCCCGAAATGAGGAGCTCGATTCGATGAAAACTCGTCGCCTGTTCGCCACCGGCCTCGCCGCGGCCTCGCTGGTCGGCCTCTCGGCCTGCGTGACCGATCCCAACACCGGCGAGAAGAAAATCTCGCGCACCGCGATCGGCGGGGTCGGCGGCGCGCTCGCCGGGTACCTGCTCGGCGGGGTGATCGGCGGCAAGACCGCGCGGATCATCGGCGCGGGGGTCGGCGGCGTCGCCGGCGCCGCGGTCGGCCGCGAGCTCGACAAGCAGATCAAGGAATTGAAGGAGGACACCGCCGGGACCGGGGTCGACGTGACCGAGACCGACAACGGCCAGGCGATCCTCGTCAACCTGCCCGACGGGGTGACCTTCGCCACCGGCAGCTACGCGATCTCGCCGGCGTTCCGCGCCACGCTCGACCAGATCGCGCAGTCGCTGCGCGACTATCCCAACAGCCTGGTCGACGTTTACGGCCACACCGACACCGTCGGTTCGACCTCATCCAACCAGCGGTTGTCGGAAGAGCGCGCCCGCGCGGTCGCCAACTACCTGATCGGCCGCGGCGTCGCATCGTCGCGGATCCGCTGGCAGGGCTTCGGCGAGACCCAGCTCAAGGTCGCCACCGGCGACCAGGTCAACGAGCCGCTCAACCGCCGGGTCGAGATCAAGATCGTGCCGGTCACCCAGGAAGACGTCGCCGCGGCGCGCGGGCAATAACACTCGGGGCCGGGCCTAGCGCCCGAGCTTCTCCGCCCGCTCGGCCAGCCGCTCGACCGCCGCGGCGTGGATCGCGGGCGCGGTGACCAGCACCCCGAAGGCGCGCGGATCGCGCTTGTTGTAGGCGAGCGGTTGGCCGAACGCGTCGCTGACCGAAGCGCCCGCCTCGCGCGCGATCAGCGTGGCGGCGGCGACGTCCCATTCGAAGCCCCACTGCAGCGTCGCGAGCAGATCGGCTTCGTCGGCGGCGACCATCGCGATCCGCAGCGCGATCGAGTTGGGCTTCGCGACCATCGTCAGGTCGCGGTCGACCTTGGCGAGGCTGTCGGCCGGAACCCGCGCCCCGGCCAGCCGGGTGCGCCGGCTGGCGGCGAGCGCTTCGCCGTTGCGCCACGCGCCCTGCCCGGCCTCGGCGCTCCAGAACTCACCCATACCATCCGGACCACGCGCGGGCGCGGCGAGCATGCCGAACAGCGGCCGTTGCGCGCTGACCAGCGCGACCGAGACCGCCCAGCCGGTCCGGCCGCGGACGAAATCGCGGGTCCCGTCGATCGGATCGACCAGCCAGCACAGCCCCCGCTCGAGCCGCTCGGGGTGATCGACGGTCTCCTCGCTGAGCCAGCCGGCCGAGGGCAGCAGCGCATGGAGCTCACGCTTGAGGAACGCGTCGACCGCGAGATCGGCGGTGCATACCGGGCTGCCCGGGGTCTTCTCCCACCATTCGAGCTTGTGTCCGTCGCCGGGCCAGGCGCCGAGCGCGAGCTCGCCGGCGTCGCGGACGATGGCTTCGAGGCGCTCGCGGTCGATCATCGGCTCGGCCAGCCCTGTTCGCTGCACGCCCGAGGCGCAAGCGCAATGCGCGTTAACCGGGCGATTGAGGGGCTTTCCACGTCAGGCCCCTTGTGCTTAAGGCGGCGCGACTCTTCGCACTCGCACAACTACTATTCTGGGCCGGGATCGGGCATGAACATCCACGAATACCAGGCCAAGGACCTGCTGGCGAAGGCGGGGATTGCGGTGCCCGCGGGCTATCCGGCGATGAGCGTCGAGGAGGCGGTCGCGGCGGCGAGGAAGCTTCCCGGGCCACTGTGGGTGGTCAAATCGCAGATCCATGCCGGCGGGCGCGGCAAAGGCAAGTTCAAGGAGCTGCCGCCCGAGGCCAGGGGCGGGGTGCGGTTGGCCAGGAGCCTCGAGGAAGTCGAGGCCAACGCGCGCGAGATGCTCGGCAACACGTTAGTCACGGTCCAGACCGGCGAGACAGGAAAACAGGTCAACCGGCTCTACGTGACCGATGGGGTCGATATCGCCAGGGAATACTACCTGGCGCTGCTGGTCGACCGCGCGACGGGACGGATCGCGATGGTCGTCTCGACCGAGGGCGGGATGAGCATCGAGGACGTCGCGCACGACACGCCGGAGAAGATCACCACGCTGACGATCGATCCGGCGCAAGGCTTCCAGCCGCACCACGGCCGCGCGGTCGCTTACGCGCTCAAGCTCGACGGTGCGGTCAACAAGGCCGCGCAGAAGCTCAGCCGGCAGCTCTACGACGCGTTCGTCGCGCTCGACTGCTCGATGCTCGAGATCAACCCGCTGGTCGAGACGGCCCCGGATTCTTCTGGCTCCGGCCGGATGCTGGTGCTCGACGCCAAGGTCAGCTTCGATTCGAACGCCGAATTCCGCCACCCCGAGCTCGAATCGCTGCGCGACGAGAGCGAGGAGGACCCGATGGAGGTCGAGGCCGGCAAGCACGACCTCGCCTACATCAAGCTGGACGGCAACATCGGCTGCATGGTCAACGGCGCCGGGCTGGCGATGGCGACGATGGACATCATCAAGCTCAACGGCGCGTTCCCCGCCAACTTCTGCGACGTCGGCGGCGGCGCCTCGAAGGAGAAGGTCACCGCGGCCTTCAAGATCATCCTCTCCGACCCGGCGGTCGAAGGCATCCTGGTCAACATCTTCGGCGGGATCATGCGCTGCGACACGATCGCCGAAGGGATCATAGCCGCTGCCAGGGAGGTCGACCTCAAGGTGCCTTTGGTGGTGCGGCTGGAAGGGACCAACGTCGAGCAGGGCAAGGCGATCCTCGCCGGCTCGGGCCTGGCGATCGTTCCCGCCAACGACCTCGGCGACGCCGCGCGCAAGATCGTCGCCGAAGTGAAGAAGGCGGCGTGACGCGTGGCCGAGACGCCGAGCGTGACGATCACCGGGCAGTGCCGTTGCGGCGAAGTCCGGTTTGCGTTCGATGGTCCGGTGCTGCTGACCGCCGCGTGCCATTGCCGGGGCTGCCAGCGGATGACCGGCAGCGCCTTTTCGCTGACCACCGCAACCGTGCTGTCGCGGTTCACCGTGACCAAGGGTGAAACCGTGCTCGGCGGGCTTCGCGGCGACGCTCGCCACCACTTCTGCGATGGATGCAAGAGCTGGCTCTTCACCACGCACGAGGCGCTCCGCGACATGGTCAACGTCCGCACGACGATGCTCGACCAACTGCCGGCCGAGCCGCCGTTCGTCGAGATGTTCACCGATGAGGCGCTGCCATGGGTGAAGACCGGCGCCAAACACAGCTTCGCGCAGTTTCCGGCGGCCGACGAGTTTGGTCCGCTAATGCAAGAATTCGCGGCCACGGCCGCTGGTTGACGTTTACGTAAGCGCGAATTATGCCGCGCTGCAACACGAACGGGAAAGGCTGAGCGGATGAAGGCCCTGGTCTGCGTCAAGCGGGTGATCGACTACAACGTCAAGCCGCGGGTCAAGTCCGACGGCTCCGGCGTCGATCTCGCCAACGTCAAGATGAGCATGAACCCGTTCGACGAGATCGCGCTCGAGGAAGCGATCCGCTTGAAGGAGAAGGGCGCGGTCAGCGAGATCGTCGCGCTGTCGATCGGGCCGCAGAAGGCGCAGGAGACGCTGCGCACCGCGCTGGCGATGGGCGCCGACCGCGCGATCCTGGTGATGACCGACGACGAAGTCGAGCCGCTGGCGGTGGCCAAGATCGTCAAGGCGGTCGCCGACGAGGAGCAGCCCGGGCTGATCATCACCGGCAAGCAGGCGATCGACGACGATTCGAACCAGGTCGGGCAGATGGCCGCGGCGCTGCTCGGCTGGCCGCAGGGGACCTTCGCGAACGAGGTCACGGTCGAGGGCGGATCGGTCACGGTCAAGCGCGAGATCGACGGCGGGCTCGAGACGGTCAAGCTCAAGACCCCGGCGGTGGTCACCACCGACCTGCGCCTCAACGAGCCGCGCTACGCCTCGCTGCCCAACATCATGAAGGCCAAGTCCAAGCCGATGGCGCAGAAGACGCCGGCCGACTACGGGGTCGAGACCGTGCCGCGGCTCAAGATGCTCAAGGTGTCGGAGCCGCCGGTTCGGCAAGCGGGGATCAAGGTCGGCTCCGTCGACGAATTGATCGCCAAGCTCAAGGACATGGCGATCCTGCCGGGCTGATCGGCCCCCCATTCATTCGAGGACCAACTGATGAAGACGCTGATCTGGGTCGAGCACGACAACGCGAGCGTGAAGGACGCGACTTACGCCGTGGTCACCGCGGCGCAGCGGCTGGGCGAGGTCACCGCGCTGGTCGCCGGCGCGAATTGCGACGCCGCCGCGCAGGCCGCCGCGCAGATCGCCGGCGTGGGCAAGGTGCTCGAGGCCGACGATCCGGCTTACGCCAACGAGCTGGCCGAGAACGTCGCGCCGCTGATCGTGCAACTGATGGCCGATTACGACGCCTTCCTCGCGCCGGCCACCACCACCGGCAAGAACATCGCCCCGCGCGTCGCCGCGCTGCTCGACGTGATGCAGATTTCGGACATCCTTTCGGTCGAGGATGGCAAAACCTTCACCCGTCCGATCTACGCGGGCAACGCGATCGCTACGGTCGAATCGAGCGATCCCAAGCTGGTCATCACCGTGCGCGGCACCGCCTTCGCCAAGGCCGCGGCCAGCGGCGGCTCGGCCAGCGTCGAGGCGGTCTCGGGTCCGGGCGACGCGGGCCTCTCGAGCTTCGTCGGCTCGGAGATCGCCAAGTCCGAGCGCCCCGAGCTGACCAGCGCCAAGATCATCGTCTCGGGCGGGCGCGCGCTCAAGGACGCCGCGACGTTCGAGCAGGTGATCATCCCGCTCGCCGACAAATTGGGCGCGGGCGTCGGCGCCAGCCGTGCGGCGGTCGACGCCGGCTACGTGCCCAACGACTTCCAGGTCGGCCAGACCGGCAAGATCGTCGCCCCCGAAGTCTACATCGCGATCGGCATCTCGGGCGCGATCCAGCACCTCGCGGGGATGAAGGATTCCAAGACCATCATCGCCATCAACAAGGACGAGGACGCCCCGATCTTCCAGGTCGCCGACATCGGCCTGGTCGGCGACTTGTTCAACCTGGTGCCCGAGCTGACCGGGAAGCTCTAGGCGCTCCGCGACGAGCCCGAGCGGAGGGTTGCAACCGCGCCGGGCGAAGCTAGTCTTCGCGCGATGGACTGGGGCTTGTCTAGACTGGGACCGCTCGCGCTGGCGGCCAACCTGATCGCCACACCGGCGGCGGCGGCTCCCCCGCTTACGCTGGCGCCGAGCACGCCGTGGAACGTGCACTACGCCGACGATAGCTGCATGCTTATTCGCGTCTTCGGCGAGGGGAAGAAGCGCCTCGTCACCCGCTTCGAGCAGACGGCTCCCGGCCGCAGGTTCTCGCTCACGCTGGTCGGTGAGCCTGTCGAGAGCCCCGGTCCCTTCACGCGCGCGGCGCTGACGTTTCTTCCGGTCGGCAAGCGCGACGCGCGCGAACGCGTCGCCTCGGGCACGACCAGCGACACCAAGCAACCCCTGCTGATCGCCGAATCGATCTACCTGCTCGGCCCGATCGAAAAGGCCGAGGAGCTCGAGGCTTACGATTGGACAAAGGCGGGAGAGGTCGACAGCCTGCTGATCGAGCGCGGCTCCAAGGACATTCTTCTTCAACTCGGCCGAATGCAGAAGCCGCTCCAAGCGATGACCGCCTGCACCGACGAGCTCCTGACCCACTGGGGACTCGATGCGGCGGCGCAGCGCACTTTGCAACGCCTGCCTCAACCGCTCAGCAAGCCCCAAAGCTGGCTCAACTGGAGCGACTATCCGCGTGGCGCGCTCGAGAAGGGAAAGAGCGCGATCGTGCGCTTTCGGCTGACCGTGGATGCGGACGGGAAGGTCCGCAGTTGCGCAATCCCGTCAGCAACGCAGGGGCCCGAGTTTGCCGACATCACGTGCAAGGCCATCGCCCGTCGGGCGCGGTTCGAGCCCGCCCTCGACAAGGACGGGAAGCCGGTCGCCTCGTACTACGTCAGCACCGTGGTCTGGGTAGCCGGCTAGGCGAAGCCTCTCGGAGCGAGCCCCGCGCGGCAGCTACGAGGGCGGCATCCGCTGATAGAGCACGAGCGCCCGCTCGCCCTCGGGCTCGTGCCGGGCGTACTCGACGAATCCGAGCTTGGCGGCGATCGTCATCGAGGCGGCGTGGCTTTCCTCGATCATGCAGGCGACGCGTTGCGGCTCGTGCTCGCGGTCGAACCAGGCGAGCGCCGCGGTCATCGCCTCGCGCGCATAACCCTTGCCCCAGGAGGGCTCGGCTATGATCCAGCCGGCTTCGGGGACGTCGTCCATGCCCCGGCCGAAGCCTCGGAACGAGCGGAACACGCCGCAAGTGCCGACGATCTCATCGCCACCGCGCTCGCGTAGCGTGAATACGCCATAGCCGTAGAGCGCCCAGCTGCCGGCGTTGCGCAGTTGCCGGGCGAAGACATCGGTCTCGCTGGCCTCGGCGGGGCCGAGGAATTTGCGCACCGCCCCCGGCGCCATCAACGCCAGCAGGCCGGCGCGATCGGCAATCTGCGGGCGCCACAGCTCGAGCCGCTCAGTGGTCCGCACGGGCTCGCTCACAACAGCGTGTCGACCAGGTGGATCAGCACCCCGACCAGCCCGCCGACCAGCGTCCCGTTGATCCGGATGAACTGGAGGTCGCGGCCGACCGCGCCCTCGATCCGGTCGGTCACGGTCTGCGCGTCCCACCGCCGCACCGTCTCCGACACCAGCCGCACGATCTGCTCGCCATAGCGGATTGCGGTGCCGACCAGCGTGCGCCGGGCGAAGCGGTTGACCAGGTGCTGGAGCCGCGCGTCCTCGCGCAGCGCGCCGCCCAGCTCGCCCAAGCTCTCGCCGAACTGGCCCGAGAGCGCGCCGTGCGGATTGCGGGTCGCCTTGAGCAGCGCGGCGCGGCCGCGCTCCCACATCCCGTCGAGCCAGCGCGCGAACGCCGGGTTGTGCAGGATTTCGAGCTTGAGCCCGTTGACCGTGGCCTGCATCTCGGGGTCGTGGACCAATTTGTGCGCCAGGTCCTCGAGCCCTTCCTCGACCTTCTTGCGCACCGGGTGGTCGGGGATCACCACGGTCTCGGCGAGCAACTTGTACAGACCGTCGAGAATCGCGTTGGCGATCGTCTCGTCGAGCTTGGTCCACCTCAGGATCGCGTTGGCGCGGTCGTGGATCATCTCGCGGATCAGCGCTTCGTTGTCCTCGAGCACCCCGCCGGCCCAGCGCACGAAATCCTCGAACAGCGGCATGTGGCGCTTGTCGGCGATCGCCGCGCCGAGCAATTGGCCGAGCAGCGGAGCGACGTCGAGCTTCTCGAGCTGGGTGCGCAGCGCGCCCTTGGCGAGCCCGCCGAGCTTTTCGGGGTCGAGCGATTCGAGCACGTCGCCGAACAGGTTGGCGACTCCCGCGCGAAGCCGCAGGCTCTGCCCTTCGCCGCCCTCCTCGCGCGGATCGAGGAACTCGCCGAGCGACTGCGCGACGTTCATCGCGCGGATCCGCCGCGATATCACCGGCACGGTGAGGAAGTTCTCCTGGAGGAACGCCGCCATCGTGTCGGCGATGCGGTCCTTGTTCATGGGAATGATCGCGGTGTGCGGGATGGGGATGCCGAGCGGGTGGCGGAACAGCGCGGTCACCGCGAACCAGTCGGCGAGCCCGCCCACCATCGCCGCCTCGCTGAAGGCGAGCACGTAGCCCATGGCCGGATGGATGTCGCGGAAGGCGCGCGCGACCAGGAACACCCCGGCCATGACGACCAGCATGCCGGTGGCGATCATCCGCATCCGCCGCGCCCGGTCGACCGGAACGGCAATGGTTCTCAGCCTGGACAAGGACAGCGGCAGGCGCCGCTGCGGGCGGGGCGGCGGTTGCGGCGAAAGGCTCTGCCCGGTCACTCCGCGGGCATTACCTCGCCGTCGTCGGGGTTGTCACCCGCCTTGCGGCCATCGTCGCCCGCTTTGTAGGTCAGCACCTTGCGGCCCAGCCACGGGCCGAGCCGCTTCTCCATTCCGTCGGCCAGGCTGAAGCCGGCGGGAACGATCAGCAGCGTCAGCAGCGTCGAGAGGATCAGCCCGCCGATCACCGCCGTGCCCATCGGCGCTCGCCACGCCGAATCGCCCGACAGCGACAGCGCGGTGGGAAACATCCCCGCGACCATCGCCACGGTGGTCATCACGATCGGCTGGGCGCGCTTGTGCCCGGCCTCGATGATCGCCGCATGCTTGGGCGTGCCCTGATGCATCTCGTCGATCGCGAAGTCGATCAGCAGGATCGAGTTCTTGGCGACGATCCCGAACAGCATCAGGATACCGATATACACCGGCATCGAGATCGCCTGGCCGACGATCCCCAGCGCGATCAGCCCGCCCAACGGGGCGAGGAACAGCGAGCCCATGTTGACCAGGGGCGAGACGAACCGGTGATAGAGCAGCACCAGCACCGAGAACACCAGCAGCACCCCCGCGGCCAGCGCGATGATGAAGTTGTTGAGCATCTCGGCCTGCCACTCGTCCTGCCCGAATGCGGCGTTCGACACGCCCTGCGGCAGGTTCTGCATGATCGGCAGCGCCTTGATCGCCTTGTCGGCGGTGCCCTTGACCACTCCCTGGGCGAGGTCGGCGCCGACGAACACCCGGCGGCTCTGGTTGTAGCGCTGGATCTGGGTCGGGCCCGAGCCGAAGCTGATCTCGGCGATCCGGCTCAGCGGCACCGAGCCGCCGCTGGCGGTCGGGACCGGCAGGTTGCGGATCGTGTCGAGGCTGCGCCGCGACGCCTTGGGCAGCTTGACCCGGATCGGCACCTGGCGGTCTGACAGCGAAAACTTGGCGCTGTTCTGGTCGATCTCGCCCTGGGTGGCGATGCGGATCGCCTGGCTCAGCGCGGTCGTCGTCACCCCGAGCGAGGCGGCGAGGTCGAGCCGCGGGGTGATGATGATCTCGGGCCGGCGCATGTCGGCGTTGATTCGCGGCGCGACGACTTCCTTGAGCCCGCCCATCTGCTCGACCAGCGTGCCCGCGGTCTTGTTGAGCAGCTCGGGGTCGGAGCCCGAGAGCATCACCGAGATGTCGCGCCCGGTGCCGCCGCCGCCGCTCTGCGAGAGGAAGGTGACGCGCGCGTCGGGAATCTTCTGGAGCGCCGGGGTCAGCGCCGCCTCGAACTCCTCGGTGGTCCGCTCGCGCTCGTCGTGGAGCGTGATGAAGATGTTGCCCGAGCCTTCGCGAATCCGCTCGAGCGCTTCCTTGACCTCGGGCTCGCGGTCGACGATCGCGGCGACCTCGTCGGCGACGTCCTCGGTCTGCTCGAGCGTGGTGCCCGGCACCATCTCGATCGCGATCCGGCTGAAATTGCTGTTTCCGCTCGGGAAGAACTCTTGCGGCAGCATCATGAACAAAACGATGGTCAGCACCAGCGAGCCGAAGCCGACGCCCATCATCGCCACGCGATGGTCGCGGAACCGCGCGGTCAGCCGCTTCCACATGAACCGCCCCCAGGCGACGAAGCCGCGCTCGCCGTAGCCGCGCACCCGGGCGATGATCGCGCCCACCGCCGCGCTCAGCACCCAGGCGATCAGGTAGACGAACAGGCCGATGAAGAACCCGCCGGCGACCTTGCCGAAGCCGATGCCGGGCGCCTCGCCGCCCGGCGGCGCCGGGCTTGGCATGAAGACGAACGCGAGCATCGCCGCAACGCCCAGCGCGACCGCCGGCACATAGTAGGCGAAGCGCGTCGGCACCTCGGCGAGCGCGGCCCGCAGTTGTTTGGCTCGGCGGGTGTCGAGCGACCAGTGGAGCACGCGCATGTAGCGGTCCATCATCGGCCCCTCGCCGTGGCTGGCGTGGCCCTTGGCGTGGAGGAAATAGGCCGCGACCATCGGCGTGATCATTCGCGCCACCAGCAGGCTGAGCAGCACCGCAACGACCACGGTCAGGCCGAAGTTCTTGAAGAACTGGCCCGAGACCCCCGGCATCAGCCCGACCGGCAGGAACACCGCGACGATCGAGAAGGTTGTCGCGACCACCGCCAGGCCGATCTCGTCGGCGGCGTCGATCGAGGCCTGGTAGGCGGTCTTGCCCATCCGCATGTGGCGGACGATGTTCTCGATCTCGACGATCGCGTCGTCGACCAGCACCCCGGCGACGAGGCCGAGCGCGAGCAGGCTCAGGGTGTTGAGGGTGAACCCCATCAAGTCCATGAACCAGAAGGTCGGGATCGCCGAGAGCGGGATCGCCAGCGCCGAGATCACCGTCGCGCGCCAGTCGCGCAAGAAGAAGAACACCACGATCACCGCCAGGATCGCGCCCTCGATCATCGCCGCCAGCGAGCTTTCGTACTGGGTCTTGGTCTCATCGACGAAGGTGAACAGGCGGGTGAAGCGGATCGCCCCCTCGTTCTCCTTGGTGATCTTGGCGAGCTCCTTCATCGTCGCGTCGTAGACGCTGACGTCGGATTCACCCCGCGCGCGGCTGATGTTGAAGGTCACCACCTGCTTGCCGCGGACCTTGGCCATCGAGGTCAGCTCGCCGTAACGGTCGGCGACGTTGGCGACATCGGCCAGCTTGATCATCCGCCCGCCGGGGAGCGCGATCTGCGTCTGCGACAAGGCGTAGGCGTCGGCGGCGTTGCCGAGCACCCGAACCGACTGGCGCGAGCCCGCGACTTCGGCCTGGCCGCCGGCCGAGTTGACGTTGCTCTGGCGCAGCGCGGCGTTGATCTGGCTGGCGGTGACGCCGAGCGACTGCATCCGCGCGGAGTCGAGCTCGACCACGACTTCGCGGTCGACCCCGCCCTGGCGCGAGACCGAGGCCAGCCCGGGGATCTTGAGCAGCCGCTTGGTGATGGTGTCGTCGATCAACCAGCTCAATTGCTCGATCGTCATGTCGTCGGCTTCGACCGCGAAATAGCCGATCGGGTCGGACGAGGTCTGGGCCTTGACCACTTCGGGCTCGAGGATGCCGTCGGGCAGCTCGCCGCGGGCCTGGTCGACCGCGTTCTTGACCTCGTTGACCGCCTCGTTGATGTCGGTGCCGATCTGGAACTCGACGAAGGTCTGGCTGTTGCCCTCGCGCGCGGTCGAGCTGAGCGTCTGGACGCCGTTGATCGTGCGGATCGCGGACTCGATCCGCTGGGTGATCTGGTTCTCGATCTCGGTCGGCGCCGCGCCCGGCTGGGCGATTCCGACGATCACCATCGGGAACTCGATGTCGGGGTCGGCCTGGACCTTCATCGACATGAACGAGACCAGCCCGGCGATCGTCAGCCCTATGAACAGGACGATCGGGACGACCGGGTTGCGGATCGACCACGCCGAGAGGTTGCGGAAGTTCATCGCCGTCGCCCTAGCCGCGCGCGGCCCGCGGATTGACCTTGTCGCCCGGCGCAAGGAACCCGCCGGCGCGCAGCACCACCCGCTCGGAGCCGCTCAGGCCCTCGACCACCGAGATGCCGGCTTCGGTGACCAGCCCGGTCTTGACCGCGCGCCGCTCGACCTTGTTGTCCTTGCCGACGACGTAGACGTAGCTGCCCTTGTCGTCGCTGAGGATCGCCGATTCGGGCAGCACCGGCGCCACCACCGAGCCGCTGCGGATGGTCGCGGTGGCGAATCCGCCGGGGCGCAGCGCGAGATTGTAGGGCAGCGCGATCCGCGCGGTGCCCTGGCGGCTCTGCGGGTCGATCACCGGGTCGAGCTGCCACACGGTGCCGAAGAACGCGCGGTCGGTGCCGACCGGCACGACCTCTGCGCGGACCCCCGGCGCGAGCTGAGCGAGGTCGGCTTCGGAGACCCGCGCGCCGAGCTCCATCTCGCCGCCGCGGGCGATGCGGAACAGCACCCCGCTGGCCGCGCCGACGACTTGGCCGGGCTCGGCGTTGCGCTCGAGCACCAGCCCGGCGGCGGGGGCGAGGATGTTGAGCCGGTTGGTCCGGGCGCGGAGCTCGCCGAGCTGGGCGCGGGCGACGCGGACCCGCGCGACCGCGGCGTCGCGGGTCGCGGTCAGGCGGTCGACGTCGGCCTTGGAGATGAAGCCGCCCTGGACCAGCCGCAATGCGCGGTCGAGGTTGGCCTGGGCGAGGTTGGCGTCGGCCTGCGCGACCTGGACTTGCGCGGCCGCGCTCGCCGCCTGCTGGTTCTGGACCGAGCGATCGACCACCGCCAGCACCTGGCCCTGGCGGACCCAGTCGCCGGCGTCGGCCAGCACGCGGACCACCTGGCCGCCCTCGCCGACCGAGCCGACCGGCAGCTCGCGCCGCGCGGCCAGCGTGCCGGTGGCGGAGATCGTTCCCTCGACCGTGGCGCGGCCCGGGGCGATGACGGTCACCGTCGGGACTTGCGCGGCCTCGGCATCCGCCGCTGCCGGCGCGTCGCCGCCCGAACGGGTCATGAACCATGCCGCCAGCGCCAGGATCACCGCGATGACGCCGATGATCCACCATTTGCGGCGCGGGCGGTCGTCGACGATCACGGTCTCTTCGAACGTGCCGAAAGGCTGGGCCGAAGCCGTGTCGATCCGGGTTTCGTCGTTCATAACCTTCACCGCCCTTGCCCCGGCCCCAAATTTCCCCATCCGCGACGCCGGTGTGTTACCTCAATAAACCACCTCCGGCAAGGAGGCTGTTTCTTGACCCGGCGCTCGCCCGCGGCAGGCAGCGAGCGGCCATAATCGGCCTTGGTTACGCTGGCAACGACCGAGCGCAGATCGTGACAAATGGCGACAAGCGCCGTTTGGCCCGCCTTCACTGTCATTTGTTCTGCGCTAGGCCGCAAAAACGGCGGCCCGGGAAGCCCCCGCGCCGACCGTGGTCGAGAATGCTGTGCGGTTGGTCGAGGGCGCCGGGCCGGCGCCGCCTGCTCAGTACTTGAGCTGGCGCTCGTACAAGTCGCGATAGTGCTGGAGGCGGGTCACCCGAAGGCCCTGCATGCCCGAACGATCGACCGCGCGCTGCCACGAGGCGAACTCCTCGATCGTCAGACTGTAGCGCTGGCAGACCTCGTCGATCGTCAGCAGCCCGCCGTTGACCGCCGCCACGACCTCGGCCTTGCGCCGAACGACCCAGCGCGTGGTCTGCGGCGCCGGCAGCGAATCGAGCGTCAACGGCTCGCCGAGCGGCCCGATCACCATAGCCGGCCTGATCTTCTGATTTTCGATCATTCTTGTCCTCGAGCGTCGGTGCCGGCCGCGGGGGCTTGCGCTCCCGGTGCGAGCGTGATGCCCCCTGTCGGTTTGAAATCGGCTAAAGCGTCAGGGTTAACGCGGGGTTCACCCTGCGACGAGCGGTCGAGCGCCCACGC
>JAIVIY010000088.1:17339-19066 GCA_020200285.1 Novosphingobium sp.
GACCCTAGCAAGCCAACCTCAAGGCAAGGTAAAGCGCGGGTTTACCGCACATTATCCAAGGTTAAGCGCGCGCTAGGGATATTCGCGTTGTGTCGCGGATTGGCTTATAGGCGCGCGCGATGGCCGCCCTTGCGACTCTCGACCGGCTCGATCCGGCCGCGCTGTTCCAGCTGCCCGCGCCGCTCGCGGCGCGGCGGATCGTGGTCGCGATGTCGGGCGGGGTCGACAGCTCGGTGGTCGCCGCGCTGGCCGCGGGAACCGGCGCGGAGGTCATCGGCATCACGCTCCAGCTCTACGACCACGGCGCCGCGATCGGGCGCAAGGGCGCGTGCTGCGCGGGCGACGACATCCGCGACGCGCGCGCCGTCGCCGACCGGCTGGGGATCGCGCATTACGTGTTCGACCACGCTAGCGTGTTCCGCGAGGAGGTGATCGAGCGCTTCGCCGACGATTATCTCGCCGGGCGCACCCCGATCCCCTGCATTCGTTGCAACATGGGCCCCAAGTTCACCGACCTTTTGGCGATGGCGCGCGAGCTCGGCGCGGATTGCCTGGCGACCGGGCACTACGTGAGGCGCGTGGACGGCGCGGCGGGCGCCGAGCTCCATCGCGCCGCCGACCCGGCGCGCGATCAGAGCTATTTCCTTTACGCCACCACCGAGGCGCAGCTCGGGTTCCTGCGCTTCCCGCTCGGCGGCTTGCCCAAGAGCGAGGTGCGTCGGCTGGCCGAGGCTCACGGCCTGCGCGTCGCCGCCAAGCCCGACAGCCAGGACATCTGCTTCGTCCCGGATCGCGACTACGCCAAGGTGGTTCGGTCGGTCCGGCCGGAAGGCGCGATCGGCGGGCAGATCGTCCACGCGACCAGCGGCGCGGTGCTCGGCGAGCACGCCGGGGTGATCCACTACACCGTCGGCCAGCGCCGCGGGCTCGAGCTCGGCGGCCAGCCCGAGCCGCTCTATGTCACCGCGCTCGATGCGCCCAATGCGCGCGTGCTGGTCGGCCCCAAGCGGCTGCTCGCGGTGTCGGCCGCGCGCCTGGTCGAGACCAACCGCATCGGCCCGCTGCCCAACACGCCGCTCACCGCCAAGGTCCGCTCCCTCGCCAAGCCGGTCCCGATCACGTTTGAGGGCCACCTCGGCGACGGTACGCCCGCCACGATCCGTTTCGCCGCGCCCGAATACGGCGTCGCGCCGGGCCAGGCCGCGGTGATCTACGCGGGCGAGCGGGTGGTCGGCGGCGGCTGGATCGAGGCGACCGAGCGCTGGCCGGCGAGCGTACGAAAGTAGGCGATCGTAGCCTCCAGCCCGGCGTCGAGCGCGACCTTGGGCTGCCATTTTAGCCGCTCCTGCGCGAGCGAAATGTCGGGCCGGCGCTGGAGCGGGTCATCGGCGGGCAGCGGCCGCTCGACGATCTTCGAGGACGAGCCGGTCATCGCGATCACCTTCTGAGCCAGCTGCCCTATCGTGAACTCGCCCGGATTGCCGAGGTTGACCGGGCCAGGCCAGCCCTCCTCGCTGTCCATCAACGCTAGGAATCCGTCGATCAGGTCGTCAACATAGCAGAAACTGCGGGACTGTGCGCCGTCGCCGTAGAGCGTGATCGGCTCGTTGCGCAGCGCTTGCATGATGAAATTGGACACGACCCGGCCGTCGGCTTCGTGCATCCGCGGACCGTAGGTGTTGAAGACCCGCGCGACCTTGATGTCGAGCCCATGCTGGCGGTGGTAG
>JAIVIY010000089.1 GCA_020200285.1 Novosphingobium sp.
GCGGCGGGACCCAGGCCGAGGCGGAAGCCGAAGCCGCGGCGGTCGTGGAGTAAGCGGAATGGCCAAGATCAAAATCAAGCAGATCGGCTCGCCGATCCGCCGTCCGGAAAAGCAGAAGGCGATGCTGATCGGCCTCGGCCTCGGCAAGATGCACAAGGTGGTCGAGGTCGAGGACACCCCCGAGGTCCGCGGCGCGATCGCCAAGCTTCCGCACATGGTGGCGGTGGTGGAATAAATTAGCCCTCTCCCCTTCAGGGGAGAGGGTTGGGAGAGGGGGAGTGCGCGGCACCGCCCCTCTCAACTACGGCTAGGCGCTTCGCGCCAAGCCTTCGTATCTCTCCCCTGAAGGGGAGAGAGCCAGGCGCGCTTAAAGGGAAACCGAGTGCTATGAAACTGAATGATCTTCGCGACAACGCCGGCGCCCGCAAGGGCCGGATGCGCGTCGGCCGGGGCATCGGCTCGGGCAAGGGCAAGACCGCGGGCCGCGGCCAGAAGGGCGCCAAAGCGCGCTCGGGCGTCAGCATCGCCGGCTTCGAGGGCGGCCAGATGCCGCTCCACATGCGGATCCCCAAGCGCGGCTTCAACAACATCTTCGCCAAGGACTATGCCGAGGTGAACCTCGGCCTGGTTCAGAAGGCGATCGACGCGGGCAAGCTCGACGCCAAGCAGCCGATCGACCACGCCGCGCTCAAGGCGGCGGGCCTGGCGCGCGGCGGCAAGGACGGCGTCCGGCTGCTCGGCAAGGGCGAGTTCTCGGCCAAGGTCAGCTTCGCCGTCGCCGGCGTCAGCAAGGGCGCGCGCGAGGCGATCGAGAAGGCCGGCGGCAAGGTCGAGCTGCCCGAGGCGCAGCCGAGCGAGCACGAGAAGAAGACCGCGCGGCGCAAGGCCAACACCGAGGCCAAGCGGGCCAAGGCGGCCAAGTAACACGATTGCGCGCGGGCGGGGTTTTGGGACCCCGCCCGCCGCACTATATGGGGCGCGCAAGCCGTTCCACGGCATCAGCTAAGGCACTCACCGCACCATGGCTTCACGCGCCGACAACTTCGTCAGCAATTTCTCGCTCGCCAACTTCTCCAAGGCGAGCGACCTCAAGAGCCGCATCTGGTTCACGATCGGCGCGCTGGTGGTGTTCCGGTTCCTGAGCTTCGTGCCGCTGCCGGGCGTCAACCCGCTGATCCTCGAGACGCTCTACGACCAGACCCGCGGCGGCGTGCTCGACATCTTCAACACCTTCTCGGGCGGCAGCCTCGAGCGGATGAGCCTGATCGCGCTGGGTATCATGCCCTACATCACCGCCTCGATCGTGGTCCAGCTCGCCGCCTCGCTCCACCCCGCGCTGATGGCGCTCAAGAAGGAGGGCGAGACCGGGCGCAAGAAATTGAACCAGTACACCCGCTACGGCACCGTCTTCCTGACCGCGATGCAGGGCTGGTTCCTCGCCGCCGGGCTCGAGAGCTACGCTGCGCAAAGCGGGCTCGCCGCGGTGGTCATGCCCGGCTACCTGTTCCGCGTCGGCGCGGTGATCAGCCTCGTCGGCGGGACGATGTTCCTGCTGTGGCTGGGCGAGCAGATCACCGCCCGCGGGATCGGCAACGGCGTCTCGCTGATCATCATGGCCGGGATCGTCGCGCAGTTCCCGACCTTCGTCGCCAACATGTTCGAGGGCGGCCGGACGGGCTCGATCTCGCCGTTCATCATCGTCTCGCTGATCGCGATGATCGTCGTGCTGATCCTGTTCATCTGCTTCATGGAGCGCGCCCAGCGGCGGCTGCTGATCCAGTACCCCAAGCGCGCCAGCCAGCGCGGGATGATGCAGGCCGACCGCAGCCACCTGCCCTTGAAGATCAACACCGCGGGCGTGATCCCGCCGATCTTCGCCAGCTCGCTGCTGCTGCTGCCGCTGACCATCACCCAGTTCGCGGGTAATTCGATCTCGCCCGACACCACGACGGGCCAGGCGATCCAGACGATCGTCCAGTACCTCCAGCACGGCCAGCCGCTGTACATGTCGCTCTATGCGGCCGGGATCATCTTTTTCTGCTTCTTCTACACCGCGGTCGTCTTCAATCCCGAGGAGACCGCGGAGAACCTCAAGAAGAACGGCGGCTTCATCCCCGGCATCCGCCCGGGCAAGAACACCGCGACCTACCTCGACTACGTGCTGACCCGGATCACCGTGGTCGGCGCGGCGTACATCACGGTGGTCTGCGTGATTCCCGAATACTTCATCGCCAACCTCGGCCTGCCGCTGTTCTTCCTCGGCGGCACCAGCCTGCTGATCGTGGTCAACGTGACGGTCGACACCATCACCCAGATCCAGTCGCACCTGCTCGCGCACCAGTACGGCGACCTGATCAAGAAGGCCAAGCTGAAGGGCAGGCTGCGCTGAGCCGCGCTTGAGGGAACGGGCAAGTGAACATCATCCTGTTGGGACCGCCGGGTGCGGGCAAGGGCACCCAGGCGCAGCGCCTGGTCGAGCGCCGCGGCATGAAGCAGCTCTCGACCGGCGACATGCTCCGCGCCGCGGTCAGGGCGGGGACGCCGGTCGGGCTCAAGGCCAAGGCGGTGATGGACGCGGGCGAGCTGGTCTTCGACGAGATCGTCTCGGCGCTGATTGGCGACGAGCTCGACGCCATGCCCGCGAGCCAGGGCGCGATCTTCGACGGCTACCCGCGCACCGCCGCGCAGGCGCAGGCGCTCGACGCGATCCTCGAGAGCCGCGGCCGCAAGCTCGACCGGGTGATCGAGCTCGACGTCGGCGAGGACGCGCTGGTCGAGCGGATCACCGGCCGCTTCACTTGCGCGACCTGCGGCAAGGGCTATCACGACAAGTTCGAGCGGCGCGGCGGCCAGGAATTCAAGCGCCGCCCCGACGACAACGAGCAGACGGTCCGCACCCGCATGGCCGAATACCGCGCCAAGACCGCGCCGATCCTGCCCATTTACGAGGCCCGCGGGATCGTCGCCAGGGTCGATGGGATGGCCGAGATGGACGCGGTGACGAGCGAGATCGAGCAAGTTCTCTCCGCCACCTGACTTCGTCATTGCGAGGAGCGCAGCGACGAAGCAATCCAGGGGCTTGCGCGGGGTGCTCTGGATTGCTTCGCTGCGCTCGCAATGACGAAGGAGGGGTCAATGCGTCGTACAACTTTCGCGCTAGCCGCTGCATCATTCTTGCTCGCCCAACCCGCCGCCGCCGAGGTCGTCGCCAGCTCCGACGCCGGCTTCGTCACCCGCGCCGCGGTCACGGTGAAGGTCGATCCCGCCGCCGCCTGGCTGGCGCTGGTCGCGCCCAACCTGTGGTGGAACGGCGAGCATACCTATTCGGGCGATCCCGCCAACCTCTACATCGACGCCCAGGCGACCGGCTGCTTCTGCGAGAAGCTGCCGCTGACCAAGGACGCGCCCTCCGGCGCGCGTCCGGGCAGCATCGAGCACATGCACGTGATCTACGCCGCGCCGGCGCGGGTGCTGAGGATGTCGGGCGGGCTCGGCCCGCTCCAGTCCGAAGCGGCCGAGGGCACCTTGACGATCACCCTCAAGCCGGCCGACGGCGGCACCCGGATCCTGTGGGAATACGTGGTCGGCGGCTACATGCGCCAGAAGCCCGCCGAGCTCGCCCCGCTGGTCGACAAGGTCCTGCTCGAGCAATTGACCCGCCTCGCCGCCAAGCTCGGAACCGCCGAAGGCGAGCCCCAGCCGGCCGGCGACGACAAACAGTAACTTCCCGCCGCATCGCCGCTTTTGCCGGGCGCAAAAGCGGCTACAGTCCGCCGCGCAGGGCACGAGCGACTCGCGGATGAAGTCGCCCGCCCGGACGGGGTCGCTTCGTCGCATTCAGCGCCGGCCGCACGGGGTCGGCGCGAGCCAACAGGGGGAGCATCCAGTGGCCGTTACCGATCATGTCGACATGCCGACGTTCATGGCAGGCGTGAAGAAGCGCAATCCGAACCAGCCCGAGTTCGTCCAGGCGGTCCAGGAAGTCGCCGAGGACATCTTCGAGTTCATCGAGGACAAGGAGGACTACCACCGCGAGCAGATCCTGCGCCGCATCGCCGAGCCCGACCGGGTGGTGAGCTTCCGGGTCTGTTGGGAGGACGACAACGGCAACATCCGCGTCCAGCGCGGCTGGCGCGTCCAGAACAACAACGCGATCGGCCCCTACAAGGGCGGCATCCGCTTCCACCCGAGCGTGACCGAGAGCGTGCTCAAGTTCCTCGCCTTCGAGCAGACCTTCAAGAACGCGCTGACCGGCCTGCCCATGGGCGGCGGCAAGGGGGGCTCGAACTTCAACCCCAAGGGCAAGAGCGTGCGCGAGATCATGCGCTTCTGCCAGTCGTTCATGACCGAGCTCTACCGCCACATCGGCGCCGACATCGACGTGCCCGCGGGCGACATCGGCGTCGGCGGGCGCGAGATCGGCTTCATGTTCGGCCAGTACAAGCGCATCACCAACGAGTTCACCGGGGTGCTGACCGGCAAGGGCCTCGAATGGGGCGGCTCGCTGATCCGGACCGAGGCGACGGGCTACGGCGCGGTCTATTTCCTCGCCAACATGCTCGCCACGCGGGACCAGGATCTGGTCGGCAAGACCGCGGTGATCTCGGGCTCGGGCAATGTCGCCACCCACGCCGCCGAAAAGATCGTCCAGTTAGGCGGCAAAGTCCTGACGTTGTCGGATTCGGGCGGCTTCATCCACGATCCCGACGGGATCACCCAGGAGAAGATCAACTGGGTCAAGACCCACAAGACCCACCGCCGCGGCCGCATCCAGGACTATTGCAACGAGTTCAAGGGTTCGAAATTCACCGCCGGCAAGACGCCCTGGGGGGTCAAGTGCGATGTTGCGCTGCCCTGCGCGACGCAGAACGAGCTGCTCGGCGAGGACGCCCGGAAGCTGGTCAAGAACGGCTGCATCGCGGTTTCGGAAGGCGCCAACATGCCGACCGACCTCGACGGGGTGCACGTGTTCAAGAAGGCCAAGCTGCTCTACGCCCCGGGCAAGGCCTCGAACGCCGGCGGCGTCGCGGTCTCGGGGCTCGAGATGAGCCAGAATTCGGAGCGCCGCTCGTGGAAGGAGGAAGAGCTCCAGCAGCTGCTCAAGGACATCATGCTGGGCATCCACGAAAGCTGCCGCACGTACGGCGACCAGGGCGGCGGCTACATCGACTACGTCAAGGGCGCCAACATCGCCGGCTTCAAGAAAGTCGCCGACGCGATGCTGGCGTTCGGGGTGGTTTGACTCAACGCCGAGGTATGGGTGAACAAAGGGGCGACTCGCGTGGCGCCCCTTTTTCGTGGCGGCGTCCGCGGACGACATTGCGGACGTTCATCCGACAGCGCAGCACCCATCCGAATTGCCGGTTGCAAGCATCTCCTGCACCGGTGGGCAAGGCACGTCCGCGTACGAGCAGAACACGCAGCAGTCGCCCGCCAGAGGGCGCAGCATTTCTCCACAGCGGCTACAATTGTAGAAAAACCGACACGCATCGGTCGGCATCGTCTCGGTCGATTGCTTGCCGCACTTGGGGCAAATGAGGGTGGATGTCAGCTGCATCAGACACCGCCGAGCGCGCGCATCAGCGGCTGCTCGATAAAGCCCCACAGCGCGGAGACCGCCACGACGACCGTTGCGATGCTCAGCATCGCGAGGGTCGCTGTGCTCGGTGCGGAGGTGGCGCGGTTCGCGTCTGCAATGCAGGCGCGACGCCTGCGCAAATAGAGCGCCCAACCGACGGCAATGGCGACCGCAGCCGCGATCGTCAGCGGCCAGCGATACGGCACGAAGCCGGACAGCCCTCCCGCGCCGATGCCGAGACCGGCAAGCGCAAGGGGAAGGACACAGCAGGCAGCGGCAGAGAACAAGGCGGTAAGGCTGGCGAGCGTTCCCACCGCGGCAACGCCGGTATCCTTCCCGCTGCTTCCCGGAGAAGAAAAGGCACGTTGGTCAGTCAAGTCTCGTCTCCAAAGCGATTCGCGCCTATCTGCCACCTGTAGTCACTACAGAATCAAGAGGTTTCCGCATGGCCGGAATTTCCATAGGCGAACTTTCCCGTCTCACGGGGGTCCACATCGAAACGATCCGGTATTTCGAGAAGGTGGGATTGGTCGACAAGCCCGATCGGACCGAAGGCGGGCACCGGGTCTATGCCGATCAGCATGTCCGGCGACTCGGCTTCATCAAGCGGGCGCGCGAGCTCGGCTTCAGCCCGGACGAGGTCCGGGCGATCCTGAGCCTGGGCGGACCGGAAAATGCCTGCTGCGACGAAGTTCGGGAGATCGCCGTCCATCATCTCGAGCAGGTTCGTCGCAAGATGGCCGACCTCGCGCGGCTCGAGCGCTTGCTCGCTTCCACTGTCGAGCGTTGCTCGGGCGGGCATGTTCCGGAGTGTGCGGTCATCGACATGCTCGAAACCGCCGCTTCCTAGAGCATGTAGCCGACATCGGATGCGCCGGTCGGGTAGGCAAACATGGTGCTTTTGAGATCGCCCGCCGTCAGGCCGTGGCGGATCGCCAGAGCAAAGACGTTGATCACTTCGTCGGCGTGAGGGCCGACGAGGTGCGCGCCGAGAATCCGTTCGCTGCCTTCCTCCACCAGGGTCTTGTAGCCATAGACCGGCTCGGCAACGCGACGTGCGGTGTACCAGTCGGCGGTCCGCTCGCACTTGAGCCGGAATCGCAATCCCGACTTGCGGGCCTCGGCTTCGCTCATTCCAACCGCTGCAATCGGCGGGAGGGTGAACGCGACACTCGGCACGCCTCGATAGTCGGGCCTGCGGTGGTTGCCTTGCAAGAGGTTCGCCGCGACGACCTTGGCGTCGTGGCTCGAAACCGGCGTGAGCGGCGGCCCCTGACGAGCGGCGTCGCCCGCGGCATATACGGCAGGGTTCGTGACGCTTTGAAGAAACTCGTTGAGCTTGAGCCGACCACCATCGACGGCGATGTCGGCAGTCTTAAGGTCCAGCCGGTCGAACGCCGGAGCACGGCCCGCCGCATGGACCACAAGATCGGCATCCACGGTAACGTCGTCGCCATTGTTCGCGTGCACCACGAAACCGCCGTCCCCGCGCTCGATGGCGCCAACGGTCGTGTCGGTCATCACCCGCACGCCAATCCTCTCGAAGGCTTCCATCAGCCACCCGACCAGCTCAGGCTCAAACTGGGTCAGCATTCTCGGGCCGCGCTGTATCACCGTCACCTCGGCGCCGGCGCGGGCTGCGATATGCGAGAACTCGGCAGCGATGTAGCCGCCGCCTACGAGCACGATCCGTCGGGGTAGCCATTCCATGGCCAGGAAAGCTTCGTTGTCGATCAAGTGCTCCCCGCCGGGTATCCCGAGGCGGATCGGCTCCGCGCCCGAGGCGATGAGCACATTTCGGCCGGACAGGCTATTGTCGCCAACTCTCAGGCTGTTCGGGCCGGTGAACCGCGCCTTACCGTGGAAGGCGGCAATACCGGCTTCGTCGTAGCGTTGCTCGTGCTTGTGCGGCACCGGATCGGTGAAAGTGCGCTTGAAGCGCATCAGGTCCGCCCAGTCGATGCTAACCTTGCCGTCGACGCCATTCAGGCGCATCCGCCGCTGGGCGTCGATGACCTCCGTGCCCGCGACCAGCATCTTCTTGGGATCGCAGCCGCGCAGCGCACAAGTGCCGCCGAACGGCTTATGATCAATGACTGCCACGCTCCGCCCGGTCTTTCGGACGCGCATCGCCGCGACCTTCGCTGCGGTGCCTGTACCGATAACGAGAAGATCGAAATTCATGGGCGCCTCCTTGAGCTGTCGAACGCAGCTGGAGCGGCTACAGGTTCCGAAGTTCGCGTAGTCCTGACCGGCCGAGCCGTTTTGACGGACCGGTTCGGATGCGGTAAGCTCCGTGCTTCGCAATAGCGGCGAGGGCGCGGGCCATTCCCGCCGCCCTGTTTTGCGCGCGGTTGACACTCGCATCGAATCGGCTTACGCGCGCCCTTCACTTCAAGCCCTGGGACGTCCGGCAGGCCTCACCGCCGTGAGGGCCATCCGGGCTTTTTGCCGTGGGTTTCGGGTGAATTCGCGATGAGATGGGGGCTCGCCCTGAGCGGCCCGCCCCTGTGGAGCATGGAGAAGTAAGTGGCTCGTATTGCCGGGGTGAACATCCCCTCGAACAAGCGCGTGGTCGTCGCGCTCACCTACATCCACGGGATCGGCGCCAGGTCCGCCAAGGACATCGCCAAGAAGCTGGGGATCGACGAAGGCCGCCGGGTCCAGGACCTGACCGACCAGGAAGTCCTCCACATCCGCGAGACGATCGACGCCGACTACCCGGTCGAGGGCGACCTGCGCCGCGAGACCGCGATGAACATCAAGCGGCTGATGGACCTCGCCTGCTACCGCGGGCTGCGCCATCGCAAGGGCCTGCCGGTCCGCGGCCAGCGCACCCACACCAACGCGCGCACCCGCAAGGGCAAGGCCAAGCCGATCGCCGGCAAGAAAAAGTAGCGCTGCCCTCCGCCGCGCGCCCACGCGCGATGGCTACGCAGCGCGACCTTTGGGACCATTCGGATTAGGACTGAACATGGCACGCGAACCCCAGCGCATCAAGAAGCGCGAGCGCAAGAACATCTCCAGCGGCGTCGCCCACGTCAACGCCAGCTTCAACAACACCATGATCACCATCACCGACGCCCAGGGCAACGCGATCTCGTGGTCCTCGGCCGGGATGATGGGCTTCAAGGGCAGCCGCAAGTCGACGCCCTACGCCGCGCAGGTCGCCGCCGACGACGCCGGCAAGAAGGCCGCCGAGCACGGCGTCCGCACGCTCGAGGTCGAGGTCAAGGGACCCGGCTCGGGCCGCGAGAGCGCCTTGAGAGCGCTCCAGGCGGTGGGCTTCACCATCACCGCCATCCGCGACGTCACCCCGATCCCGCACAACGGCGTGCGGCCTTCGAAGCGGCGCCGCGTCTGATTTGTGCTGTCGCCGGGGGCGGTCGCGCTTCCGGCATCGAAATTCGCTTCGCTACCGACCGGCGAAGCGCCCTGAACCGACCTAGGGGACACCCATGACCGTCAACATCAAGAACTGGCAGGAACTCAAGAAGCCCAACAATCTCGAGGTCAGGACCGGTTCGGACAAGCGCCGCGCGACCTTCGTCGCCGAGCCGCTCGAGCGCGGCTTCGGCCTGACCCTGGGCAACGCGCTGCGCCGCGTGCTGCTGTCGAGCTTGCAGGGCGCGGCGATCACCTCGATCAAGATCGAGAACGTGCTCCACGAGTTCTCGTCGCTCGCCGGCGTGCGCGAGGACGTCACCGACATCGTCCTCAACGTCAAGCAGATCGCGCTCAGGATGCAGGGCGAGGGGCCCAAGCGGCTCCAGCTCTCGGCGACCGGCCCGGCCGACGTCAAGGCCGGCGACATCGCGGTCTCGGGCGACATCGAGGTCCTCAACAAAGACCTGCTGATCTGCCACCTCGACGAAGGCGCGACGCTCAACATGGAGCTCACCGCCGACACCGGCAAGGGCTACGTCCCGGCGGTATCGAACCGCCCGGCCGACGCGCCGATCGGGCTGATCCCCGTCGACTCGCTCTACTCGCCGGTGCGCCAGGTCAGCTACAAGGTCGACAACGCCCGCGTCGGCCAGGAACTCGACTTCGACAAGCTCAGCCTGACGGTCGAGACCGACGGCACCGTGACCCCCGAGGACGCGGTGGCCTATGCCGCGCGAATCTTGCAGGACCAGCTCGCGCTGTTCGTCCACTTCGACGATTCGATGCCCGCCGGCGGCCACGTCCCGTCGATGGCCGGACTTCCCGCGCACGCGGCCGACGAGAGCGACACCAACCAGCTCAACCGCTACCTGCTCAAGAAGGTCGACGAGCTCGAGCTGTCGGTGCGCTCGGCCAACTGCCTCAAGAACGACAACATCATCTACATCGGCGACCTCGTCCAGAAGACCGAGGCCGAGATGCTCCGCACGCCCAACTTCGGGCGCAAGAGCCTCAACGAGATCAAGGAAGTGCTGAGCTCGATGGGCTTGCGGCTGGGCATGGACATCCCCGGCTGGCCGCCCGAGAACATCGAGGAAATGGCCAAGAAGCTCGAGCAGGAGCTGCTCGGGTAGTAGCCCTCTCCCCTTGAGGGGAGAGGGTTGGGAGAGGGGGCTGTTCGCACAGCCGCGCCCCTCTCAACTTCGACTAGCGAGTCAAGCTCGCAAGTCTGCGTATCTCTCCCCAGAAGGGGAGAGAGCAGGGTCGGCGTCGCCCTTCGGCGCCTGGTCTGGGCTACCTGACACGGGCCCTTAACGAACGGAGTGAAGGAAAATGCGTCACAAGATGGGGCAGCGCAAGCTGCAGCGGACCACCAGCCATCGTCGCGCGCTGCTGCGCAACATGGCGGCCAGCCTGATCAAGCACGAGCAGATCACCACCACGCTGCCCAAGGCGCGCGAGTTGCGCCCGTACATCGAGAAGCTGATCACGCTGGGCAAGCGCGGCGGGCTCTCGAACCGCCGTCTGGCCCACGCCCGGCTGCTCGACGACGCGCAGCTGGCCAAGCTGTTCGATGTCCTCGCCGCGCGCTACGTCAGCCGCGAGGGCGGCTACACCCGGATCGTCAAGGCCGGGGTTCGCGCCTCGGACGCCGCGCCGATCGCGATCATCGAGCTGGTCGACCGCGACGTCGAGGCCAAGGGGCAGGATTCGGGCCCGGTCCAGACCGAGGACGAACTCGCCGCGGCGTGATCGTTGGTTGCGCGCCGGCGATAGGCAGGCGGCACGGCGGATGCTAGGCTGGCGCGGTCCCGTTCGCGGGTCGCGGAGGAACTCATGCGCCCAATCGCGCGCCTGCTCGCCGGCGCGGTCACGATCCTTGCCCTCGCCGCCGCCGCGCCGACCGCGCGCTCGGCTTCGGCCGAGAGCGTGAAGCCCGCCAAGCCCGCCTATCCGGCCACGCGCCGCGGCAACGTCGTCGAGGTCCAGTTCGGCGAGCGCATCGCCGATCCTTACCGCTGGCTCGAAAACGACGTCCGCAGCGACAAGGAAGTCGCCGACTGGGTCGAGCGGCAGGAAGCGGTGACCCGCGCCTATCTCGACCGCCTGCCCGGCCGGCAGGCGTTCGCCGAGCGCATCCGCAGGCTGATCGACTACGAGCGGTTCGGAATCCCGAAGAAGGCCGGCCGCCGCTATTTCTACACCCGCAACTCCGGCTTGCAGAACCAGTCGGTGCTCAACGTCCGCGATCGGCTGAGCGGCGCGCCGCGCGTCCTGCTCGATCCCAACGCATGGTCCGCCGACGGCGCGACCGCGCTCGACGCCTGGCAACCGTCGCACCAGGGCTCGCGGCTCGCCTACGCGGTCCAGGACGGCGGCAGCGACTGGCGTACCGTGCGCTTCCTCGACGTCGCCAGCGGCCGCACCCTGCCCGACGAGTTGCGCTGGGTGAAGTATTCCGGGCTCGCCTGGGTCGGCGAGGAAGGCGTGCTCTATTCGCGCTTTCCCGAAGACCGGAAGGGTCAGGATTTCCACTCGGCCAACTTCGGCCACGCGGTCTGGTACCACCGCATCGGTACCCCGCAGTCGGCCGACCAGCTGGTGTTCGCGACGCCCGAGCACCCGGAGCGCAATCACAGCGCGGAAGTCACCGCGGACGGCCGCTGGGCGGTGATCTCAAGCTCGGAGGGCACCGATCCGCGCCACGCGATCCACGTCATCGACTTGCGTCGGCGCGAGGACCGCGGCTGGCGCGCGCGCGAGCTGGTCGGCAAGCTCGAGCACGACTGGCAGCTGGTGGACGGGCTCGGCGCCAAGCTGTGGTTCCTCACCGACGAGCGCGCCCCGCGCTATCGCCTGGTCTCGATCGATCTCGGCAAGCGCACCTCGGACTGGCGCGAGCTGGTGCCGCAATCGGGGAACAAGCTCGAAGCGGCCAACGTCGTCGGCGATCGGCTGATCCTGTCGTATCTCAAGGACGCCTCGACCCGCGCGGTGATCATGGACCTCAACGGCCGCCCAACCAAGGCGATCACGCTCAACGGGATCGGCACCGCGGCGGGATTCGACGGGCGACCGGGCGATCCCGAGACGTTCTATTCGTTCTCGAGCTTCAACCAGCCCGCGGCGATCTATCGCTTCGACATGGCGACCGGGCGAACCACGCGGTTCGCGGTGCCGGAGGTCGCGTTTGACCCGCTGGACTACGCGATCGAGCAACGCTTCTTCGCGTCGAAGGACGGCACCCGCATCCCGATGTTCGTGATCCGCAAGAAGGCCGCGGCCAGCGCCCGGGCTCCGCTGCCGACCATCCTCTACGGCTACGGCGGGTTCGACATCTCGCTGGTGCCGGGGTTTTCCTCGGTGCGGATGGCCTGGCTCGAAGCCGGCGGCGCGTTCGCGGTCGCCAATTTGCGCGGCGGCGGCGAATACGGGCGCGAATGGCACGAAGCCGGACGCGGCGCGAACAAGCAGAACGTGTTCGACGACTTCATCGCCGCGGGCGAATTCCTGATCGCCCAAGGGATAGCGCGCCAGGACGGTCTGGCGATCCAGGGCGGTTCCAACGGCGGCCTTCTGGTCGGCGCGGTGCTCAATCAGCGGCCCGACCTGTTCGCCGCGGCGAATCCCGACGTCGGGGTGATGGACATGCTGCGCTTCGATCGCTTCACCGCCGGGCGGTACTGGGTCGACGATTACGGCCGGCCGGACCGCGAGTCCGACTGGCGGGTGCTGCGCGCCTATTCGCCTTATCACAACATCCGCAAGGCAAGCTATCCGGCGGTGCTCGTGACCACCGCCGACACCGACGACCGCGTCGTGCCGGGACACAGCTTCAAGTACGCGGCGGCGCTTCAGGCGGCACAGCTCGGGGACAAGCCGCAGCTGATCCGGATCGAGACCCGCGCCGGTCACGGATCGGGCAAGCCGACCGACAAGGTGATCGGGAGCGGCGCCGATGTGCTCGCGTTCCTCGCTTACTGGAGCGGAATGAAACTCGGCGCGCAGTCCCAACAGTTGGCGCCAAGCGTTCAGAATTCCAGCCGATAAGCTGAACACCGGCTTTCGCCCGAATTCAGCTTCACCTCACCGCCGCTGCGCTAGTCCGACTCACAACCCCGGAGTAGTTTCCGGGACGGAAAGGACAAGACGATGAACACTCTGACCAAAGCCCTGCTCGGGACCGGCGCCGCGGCTGCGGCTCTGGTCTCGACCGCCAGCCCCGCGCTGGCGCGTGACCGCGACGGCATCGACCTCGGCGATATCATCGCCGGCGCGGTGATCCTCGGCGGAATCGCCACCGTCGCCGGCGCGATCGGCAACAATCGCGATCGCGGCTACAGCTACGGTTATCCCTACGACGGATACGGGAACGACCGCTACGGCTACAACGACCGCTATGACCGTTACGGCTATCGCAGCGGCAACCCGCGCCAGGCGGTCGAGCAGTGCGTCCGCACTGCCGAGCGTTATGCCTCGCGCTACAGCTACGGCGGTCGCGCCGATGTGACCGATATCCGCGATATCGACCGCACCCGTCGCGGCTACACGGTGCGCGGCCGGATCGCGGTGAACACCCAAGGCCGCGGTTACCGCTACGGCGACCGCAACTATGGCCGCGGCTGGGATAACGATTACCGCGGGTGGAACGACAGCCTGCGCGGTTACGATGCGGGCAGCTTCCGCTGCCGCGTCGAGTACGGCCGGGTGACCGACATCGATATCGACGGCATCCGCGGCCTCTAAGCCGCCGCAATCCTTGCGACGAAACAAGATGGGCGGTTCAGGCACAAGCAAGCCTGGACCGCCTAGCCGTGTGCATCGTGGCGGCTTCGCGCCTGGCCGCCCAAGGATCGGGGCGGCAGGTCGCGCGGCAATACGGCCATGGCGTTTCAGGGGAGAACGGTCCTGTCGATTTTCCGTATTGCCGCGCGCGCAGCCGCCGTGCTGGCGGTCTCGGCGATGATCGCGCCGCCGGCGCTCGCCACGCGCACCGTGCCGATCGCCATTCCGCTCAGCGCCAGGCCCGCGCCGCTGCCGGCGTGGTCTCCGGCCGACGACACCGCCAACAACCATCGCTGGCGGCGTCATCGCGACCGTGGATCGACGGTTGGAAATGTCCTCACCGGCCTGCTGGTCATCGGTGGCATCGCCGCGGTCGCCAAGGCGATCGACAAGGACCAGGAAAAGCGCCGCCGCGACCGCACCCAGGGTCGCGACTATCCCTACCGCGACGGGCCGTATCGCGACGGGCCCTACGATTATCGCGACGACCGCGACGTTGCCCGCGACGGCTCGTTCGGGCGCGGCGATTCGCGCGCGGCCGACCGCGCGGTCGACGCCTGCGCCGCCGAAGCCGAGCGTTCGGGCCGGGTCGACGAGATCTTCGATGTCGACAACGTCGCCGGCGAGTGGCGCGTGAAGGGCGACTACTCCGACGGGCGCGAGTTCACTTGCACCGTCGACCGCAGCGGCCGGGCTTACGTCGGGCTCGAGGATCGCGCCGAGGTCGGCCGCGACCCGCGCGCGTGGGACGAGCCGGGCGAGCCCGACGCGGACGACCGCTACGCCACCGGCCCGTCGCCCGACATCGAGGACAGCCGCCGCTAGCCGCAATGGCCGGGTAGCGCCAGGCCCCAGACCAGCGCCGCGCCGCGCAGACCAAAGCCCGCCAGCGCGGCGATCGTGAAGGTCGTGGCATCGGGCAGCCCGGCCAGCAGTCCGCCGACGCACAGCGTGGCCGAAAGCGCCGCGGCGCTCACGTAGAGCTCGGGCCGCATCAGGATCGAAGGCCGGCCGGCGAGCACGTCGCGGATGATCCCGCCGACGCAGCCGGTCACCACTCCCATCAGCACCGCGGGCACCGGCGCGATCGCGAACGCCAGCGCCTTGGCCGCGCCGAGCGTGGCGTAAGCGGCGAGCCCCGCGGCGTCGAACCACTCGAGCAGGCGGCCGTCCCACAGTCGCGGCGGGGTGAACCAGGCGATCAGCGCGATCCCGAGGCACAGCGGCGCGACCCACGGATCGCGCACCCAGAACACCGGCGCGCCGATCAGCAGGTCGCGCACGGTGCCGCCGCCCACGCCGGTGACCAGCGCGAAGAACGCCACGGTCACGAACGTCAGCTTGAGCCGCGCGGCGAGCAGCGCCCCGGTGAGCGCGAACACCGCGATCCCGGCGAGGTCGAGCACCGGCGGCAGCGCTGGGAGGGGAGCGTCCACGAACGGACTTACGACCTGCGGCGCGGACGGCTGTAGCGGCTGAACATCACCACGCAGCCGAGCACCGTGCCGATCGTGGCAAGCGCGGCGAACAGGATCAGGATCGGATGGTGGGTGTCCTCGCGGGTCTGCAGGTCCATGATGTGCAGGCCCCACATCACGTCGAACACGCGCCAGAACCGGGTGCGCACCGCGATCAGCTCGCCGGTGTCGGCATCGATGTAGAAGCGGGCGCCATCGGAGAAAGTCACGCCCCAGGCGGGGCGCATCTGGCGCAAGTCGAGCGGCGGCCGATCCGCCGGCGTGAGCCGGGTCGAGACGATCCGTGCCTTCCCCTGACGATAGGCGCGCGCGGCGGCTTCCGCTTGCGCCCGCGTGAGCGGCGGCACCGCGAGGCCGCTGCGCGGATCGAGCGCGCGGCGGCTCTCGTCGCGGCCGGCGACGATCCAGCGCGGCCCGAGCGCGGTCTGGCGCAAGGTCAGCGAATCGACATCGCCCGGCTCGGGCAAAGGCGCCATCACCGCGGTCGCGGGCAACGGCGGCAGCTCGGCGCGCAGCGCCGTCCCGCGCACCTCGTCGATCGGGCGGGCGACCATGACCAGCCCGGTCACGGTCCACAGCACCAGCGGCACGCCGACCAGCCAGCCCAGCCAGACGTGCCAGCGCAGCAGCTTGCGGTGAGCGATGGTCACGCCAGCAACTCGCCGATCGCGGTCGCCGCGGCGATCGTGTCACGGTCGGTGTAGCGGTTGCCGATCACCTGCATCCCGACCGGCAGGTGGCCGGCGCTGCCCACCGGCAGCACCGTCGAGGGCAACAGCGGGAACGTGGCGATCCCCGCGTAAGCGAGCACCGCGGCCGCCGGATACTCTGCGCCGTTGATCGTCCACAGGCGCTCGGGCAGGGGGCGCTCGTCATGCGGGAAGGCGGCCAACGCCGCGGGCGGGGCGAGGACGAAATCGTAATCCTCGAACAGCGCATCCCACGCCCGCTGGAACCGCCGCTGGGCATCGAGCAGCTTGAACCAGTCGGCGGCGCTGGCAACCTTTCCGTCGGGCCCCGGGCCTCCCATGAACAGCGCGATGTTGAGCATCGGCATGTAGGCGGTGTGCTGCGCTACGAGATCGGGGAGCAAGTCGCTGGCGAGGTCGACCGCTGCGCCGGCGTCCTCGATCGCGGCTACCGCAGCCGCGATCGGCGCGCGCACCGCGTCGTCGCAGGGGACCAGCGGGTGGTCGGCGAGATAGAGGAAGCGGCAGTCCTCGAGGGGCCTGCGCGCCGCGGGGAGGGGCCGGTCGAGCGTCGCCTCGAACAGCGCGGCAAGGTCCTCGCCATTGCGAGCCAGCGGTCCGACCACCGCCAGCGCGATGTCGTGTCCGTCGGTGCCCGGGAACAGCTGCCCGTCGCTCGAGATCACCCCGAAAGTCGGCTTGTGCCCCCAGACGCCCGAGAAGTGCGCCGGCACGCGGATCGAGCCGCCGATGTCGCTGCCGTACTCGGCCGGGACCATCCCGCTGGCGAGCGCCGCCGCCGAGCCGCCCGACGAGCCGCCGGGCGAGCGTTCGGCGTCGTGCGGATTGACCGTGCGGCCGTAAACCGGGTTGGTCGCTTGCCAGTCGGCGAGCATCGGCGGGACGTTGGTCTTGCCGAGGACGATCGCGCCGGCGCGCTTGAGCCGCTGCACCGCGACCGCATCGCGATCGGGCCGGTAGCCCGCGTGCTCGGACAAGCCCCAGCAGGTCGGCAGGCCGGCGACGTCGAAGCTCTCCTTGACCGTCATCGGCACCCCGAACAGCGGCTGGTCGGCCCCCGGCGAGGTCATCTTGCGCGCGGTGTCGCGCGCCCGGTCGAAGTCACGGATGACGACCGCGTTGAGCGCCCCGTCGAGCGCCTCTATCCGCGCGATCGCCGCATCCACCGACTCAAGCGGAGTCAAATCGCCGGCGCGGATTTTGGCGGCGGTTTCGAGCGCGCCGGGCTCGTTGGTGAGTTTCGGAATCATACCACCCCGATCGCCTCGGAATGCGTCGGGTGGGCGTGGCAGGTGTAGGCGATGTCCTCGGATGTCGCGCCGAACTCCATCGCCACCGCCGCTTCGGCGATCATCGTCCCGGCGACCGAAGCGATCGCCCAGACGCCGAGCACTTTGTCGGTCTTCGCGTCGGCGATGACCTTGACGAAGCCCTCGGGCTCGCGGTTGGTCTTGGCGCGGCTGTTGGCGAGCATCGGGAACTTGCCGACCTTGACCTCGCCCTTCTCCTTCGCCTCCTCCTCGGTCAGTCCGACCCCGGCGATCTCGGGATAGGTATAGACCACGCTCGGGATCACCGCGTGATTGACGATGCCCGTCTCGCCGGCGATGTTTTCGGCGACCGCGATCCCCTCGTCCTCGGCCTTGTGCGCGAGCATCGGCCCGGGGATCACGTCGCCGATCGCCCAGACGCCGTCGACTTGGGTGCGGAACTCGTGGTCGGTCTCGATCTGGCCGTACTTGTTGGCGTCGAGCCCGATCTTGCCGAGGCCGAGCCCCTGGGTGTTCGCCCGCCGCCCGATCGAGACCAGCACGCAATCGGCATCGAGCGTCTCGCTCGCTCCGCCCGCGGAGGGTTCGAGTGTGAGCGTGGCCTTGCCCTTGCCAAGCTTCGCGCTAGTCACCTTGGTGGATAGGCGCAGGTCCATGCCTTGCTTCTTGAAGATCTTCGCGGCTTCCTTGCGGACCTCGCCGTCCATGCCGGGGAGCAGCTGGTCGAGGAATTCGACCACGGTGACTTTCGCGCCCAGCCGCCGCCAGACTGAGCCGAGCTCGAGCCCGATCACCCCGCCGCCGATCACGACCATGTGCTTGGGCACCTTCGTCAGCGCCAGCGCGCCGGTCGAGTCGACGATGACCCCCTTGGCGTTGTCGACCTCGACGCCCGGCAGTGGGGTGACCGACGAGCCGGTGGCGATGACGACGTTCTTGGCCGTCACGGTCCGGTCCCCGACCTTCACCGTGCGAGCCCCCGCGGAGGCGGGGGTCTCAGTCGGCTGGCGGTCCGCCTGCATCCCGAGGTCCCCGCCTTCGCGGGGACTCACGAACGTCGCGAGCCCCTTGAGCCAGGTCACTTTGTTCTTCTTGAACAGGAACTCGATGCCGCCGGTCAGCTCCTTGACCGCTTGCGCCTTCTCGCCCTGCAGCGCCGCGAGGTCGAGCTCGACCTTGGCCGACTTGACGCGCGGATCGCCGCGACGTATCCGCCCGGCCCGGCGCCGATGACAAGAACGTCGTAGTCGTATTCAGCCATGATCGAACTTACCTTCGCGAACTGCCGCGGCGCGGATTTCTCCGTGAGCGGCGACATAGCCATTCGCGTTCGCAAGACAACCGTTGCCAAGGCCTGCGGAAATTTATATAAGGGCTTATGAAAATTGACACAGGGCGGCCTCCGGAGGGTCTCGGGACCCTGGTTCGCGGCCTGCTTGCGCGCCTCGATCCGGCGGTCGACCATGCCTACGCGGCGCGCGTGCCGGGGATGCGCTCGCGCTTCTATCCGGTGATGCGCGAGCTTTTGACGCGCGAGAGCGCGACGATCGGCGAGCTGGCGTCTGCCGCCCAGGTGTCGCAGCCGGCGATGACGCAGACGGTCGGCGAGATGGTCGCGGCCGGCCTGCTCGAGAGGAGCGAGGCGGAAGACAGGCGCACCCGCCTCGTCGGCCTCTCCCCGCGCGGGCGGGCGGCGGTCGGCGCGCTTTGGCCCGTGTGGAACGCGGTGGCGGCGGCGGCCGCGGGGCTCGACGAGGAGCTCAGCATGCCGCTGGCGCGGCTGCTGAAGGAAGCGCTCGCCGCACTGGAGAGGCGCGATTTCGCGGCAAGAATCGAACAGGCGAAAGGCGAGGCATGATGAAGCTTGCGGTACTGGCATGGGTTCTGCTGGGCGCGGTGTCCGCGCCGCTGTCGGCAGCCGAAGTTTCCGCGGAGGAACAACGGCAGGCGCTGCAAATCGCCGAGCCGCTGATCGAGGATCGCTACGTCGATCCTGCGAAGGCCGCAGGTCTGGTCGAGGCCTTGCGCGCGCTGCGCCGCGCGGTGGAAGGACCTGAGGAAGGCGCCGCGTTCGCGGAACGGGTGACCCGCCGGCTGAGGGAAGCCTCCGGCGACGGTCATCTCGGCTTGTCCTACAGCGCCGCGCCGATTGCCGATCCGGCCGAGGAGGAGGGCACGATCACGCTCAACGACGATTTCGAGCGCTGGTACGGTCGCCGCGTCAACCACGGGGTCGAAAAGATCGAGCGGCTCGACGGCAACGTCATGCTGCTCGACCTGCGCGCCTTCCCGCCCGACGACATGGGAGCGGACGTCGTCTCGGCGGCGATGAACGTGGTTGCGCAAGGGGATGCGCTGATCATCGACCTGCGCCGCAACGGCGGCGGCGCGGGAACCGTCGCGCTCATAATGGGACACCTGACGAAGCCCGGCGCGCCGTTCCTTTCCGAATACAACCGGCCGAAGGACGAATGGACCCATTCGTCGGTCCCCGACTGGGTGCCCGGTCGCCGCTTCGGCGAAAACAAGCCGCTCTACGTGCTCGTTTCCCCGCGGACCTTCTCGGCAGCGGAAGCGCTCGCCTACGGCCTCCAGGCGCTCGGCCGCGCGACCATTGTCGGTCAGCCGAGCGGCGGCGGCGCGCATCCGTTCGAGTACCGCAAGGTGAGCGCGCATTTCGCGCTCGACTTGCCCGAAGGCAAGACGGTGCACCCCTTAACCGGAACCAACTGGCAGGGGGTCGGGGTCAAGCCCGATGTCGAGGTGCCGGAGGGCAAGGCGTTGGAAACCGCCCACCGGCTGGCCCTCGAGACGATCAAAGATCGATCAGCAGCCGGGTCGGGTCCTCGATCGCTTCCTTGATGATCTTGAGCGCAGTCACCGCCTCGCGACCGTCGATCAGGCGGTGGTCGTAACTCAGCGCGAGGTTCATCATGGGGCGGATCACGATCTGGCGGTCGCGGACGACCGGGCGATCCTCGATGCGGTGAAGCCCAAGCACCGCGGACTGCGGCGGGTTGATGATCGGGGTCGACATCAGGCTGCCGAACACATTCGTCGGCGTTGCGCACCACCGGCACGACCAGGCCGTTGGGGGCGGAGACCGCGACCGAAATGTCGACGTAGTCGAAATAGACGATCTCCTCGCCGTCGATCTGGGCGTTGACCGCGGGGATGTCCTTGACCGCGAGGCAGACCGCCTTGGCGAAGAAGCTCATGAAGCCGAGCTTCACCCCGTGCTTCTTCTCGAACACTTCCTTGTAACGCTCGCGCGCGGCGATCACCGCGGACATGTCGCAGTCGTTGAAGGTGGTGAGCAGCGCCGCGGTCTCCTGCGCGGCCTTCAAGCGCCTGGCGATCGTCTGGCGCAGCCGGGTCATCCTGACCCGCTCCTCCTTGCGCTCGGCGCTCGGGGCGGAGTTCGGCGCGTGGCCTTCGACAGACTCAGGCTGAGCGGCCGGTTGTTGAGCAGGAGCGGCCTGTTTCGCCTGCGCGGCGGCCAGCACGTCCTCTTTGGTCAGCCGGCCGTCCTTGCCGGTGCCCTTGATCTTCGAGGGATCGACATGATGCTCGAGCACCGCGCGCCGCACCGCGGGGGAAAGCGTCGCGGCGTCGAGCGCGGCCGCCGGAGCCGGCGCGGGCTTGCCCTCGGGCGGCATCGTGTCCGAGGCGGGCGGCTGCGCCTTCTCCTCACGCGCGGCGACTTGCTCGTCGCCCGCGGCGGGCGCCGAATCCTCGATCGTCGCGATCACCGCGCCGACCGTCACGGTGTCGCCTTCCCTGGCCTGGTGCGCGCCCATCACGCCGTTGGCCGGCGCGGGCACCTCGACCGCGACCTTGTCGGTCTCGAGGCTGGCGACCGGCTCGTCGAGCTTGACTGCGTCGCCCGGCTGCTTGAGCCACTGACCGATCGTCGCCTCGGTGACGCTCTCGCCGAGCGTCGGGACTTTGACTTGGCTGGCCATTATTGCTGTTCCAAATTCGCGTGCGCCGCCGCGAAGGCGGGGGTCTCGGTAGGTATGGCGCTCCGTCGCCGGAGGCCCCCGCCTTCGCGGGGGCGCACGAAAAGGGCTAGTGCGCTCATTACGCCTTCTTCCTCCTTCGGATTTCCTTGCGCACGGATAGCCCGAGCGCGTCGGCGACGAGCGCGCCCTGCTCCATCGCGTGGCGGCTGGCGAGCCCGGTGGCGGGCGAGGCGCTCGCCGCCCGCCCGGCGTAGCGAACGCTGCGGAGCTTGCTTTTCGCTTGCGCGAGCGAGGCTTCGATGCAGTCGCGGACGAAGAACCAGGCACCGTTGTTCTTCGGCTCCTCCTGGCACCAGACCACGTCCTCGAGCGCGGTCATCCGCGCGATCCGCAGCGCCAGCGCCTCCTCGGGGAACGGATAGAGCTGCTCGATACGGACGACTTGGACGTCGTCGACCTCGGCCGCGTCGCGCGCTTCAATCAGGTCGTAGGCGACCTTGCCCGAGCACAGCACGAGCCGCTTGGTCGCTTCGTCGGCCGCGGGGTCGGGATCGGAGAGGATTCGGCGGAAATGACCTTCGCCGATGAAGTCGTCGGCCGCCGACCGCGCCAGCGGATGCCGCAGCAGCGACTTGGGCGTCATGATCACCAGCGGCTTGCGAAAGCCGCGGTGCATCTGCCGCCGCAACACGTGGAAATAATTCGCGGGCGCGGTGACGTTGCAGACCTGGAGGTTGTCCTGCGCGCAGAGCTGGAGGAACCGCTCGAGCCGCGCCGACGAGTGCTCGGGCCCCTGGCCTTCGTAGCCGTGGGGGAGCAACAGGACGAGGCCGTTGGCGCGCAGCCACTTGGCTTCGCCGGCGGCGACGAACTGGTCGATCATGGTCTGCGCGCCGTTGGCGAAATCGCCGAACTGTGCTTCCCACAGCACCAGCGTCTTGGGATCGGTCAGCGCATAGCCGTATTCGAAGCCGAGCACGCCGAATTCGGACAATGGGCTGTCGAGCACCTCGAAGCGGCCGTGGGGCAGGGTGGCAAGCGGCGCGTACTTGCGTTCGTCGGTCTGGTCGACCCACACCGCGTGGCGCTGGCTGAAGGTGCCTCGGCCCGAATCCTGGCCCGACAAACGCACTCCGTAGCCTTCGCTGACGAGGCTGCCGAAGGCCAGCGCCTCGGCGGTCGCCCAGTCGAACCCCACGCCGCTCGCGAACATCTCGCGCTTGGCCTCGAGCACGCGGCCCAGCGTCTTGTGGATGGTCAGTCCCTCGGGGACCGTGGTCAGCGTGCGGCCAAGGCTTTCGAACAACTTTTTGTCGATCCCGGTGGCGACGTTGCGGCGCGCGCCGACCGGGTCGGCGGGGCGGTTGAGCCCGCTCCAGCGCCCGGCGAACCAGTCGGCCTCGTTGGCCTTGTAACTTTTCGCGCCCTCGAACTCCGCTTCGAGCGTGGCGACGAAGCGGTCGGCGTTTTCGCCCGCCCAGTCCTTGCCGATCACCCCTTGCTCGACCAGGCGCGCGGCATAGACCGCGCTGACCGGCGGATGCTGGCGGATCGCGGCGTACATCAGCGGCTGGGTGAAGCTCGGCTCGTCGCCCTCGTTGTGGCCGAAGCGGCGATAGCACCACATGTCGATGACCACGTCGCGGCCGAACCGCTGGCGGTAGTCGATCGCCAGCTTGCAGACGAAGGTCACCGCCTCGGGATCGTCGCCGTTGACGTGGAGGATCGGCGCCTGGACGCCCTTGGCGACGTCCGAGGGATAGGGCGAGGAGCGCGCGAACTGCGGACTCGTGGTGAAGCCGATCTGGTTGTTGATGATGAAGTGGATCGCTCCGCCGGTGTTGTAGCCCTTGAGGCCCGAGAAACCGAAGCACTCCCAGACGATGCCTTGCCCGGCGAACGCGGCGTCGCCGTGGATCAGCACCGGCAGGACTTGGATGTGCTTGCCGCGCGCGGTCTCACCGGGGATGCCGGTCGGGGTCTCGTCGCCGATGTCGTCGCGCAGCACCTGGGTCGCGCGGACCTTGCCGAGCACCACCGGGTCGACCGCCTCGAGATGGCTGGGGTTGGCGACCAGGCTCATGTGGACGGTGACCCCGTCGAACTCGCGGTCGGTCGAAGTGCCGAGGTGGTACTTGACGTCGCCCGAGCCGCCGACGTCCTCGGGGTTGGCGGTCCCGCCGGAGAACTCGTGGAAGATCACCCGGTAGGGCTTGGCCATGACGTTGGCGAGGACGTTGAGCCGGCCGCGGTGGGCCATGCCGTAGACGATCTCCTTGACGCCCAGTTGGCCGCCCAATTTGATGATCGCCTCGAGCGCCGGGATCATCGCCTCGCCGCCGTCGAGCCCGAAGCGCTTGGTCCCCACGTACTTCTTGCCGAGGAACTTCTCGTACTGCTCGCCGCGGATCACCGCCGAAAGGATCGCCTTCTTGCCTTCGGCGGTGAACTCGATGGTCTTGTCGGCGCCCTCGAACCGTTCCTGGAGGAAGCGGCGCTCCTCGACGTCGGCGATGTGCATGTATTCGAGGCCGACCTTGCCGCAGTAGTTGGCGCGCAGGATGCCGACGAGCTCGCGCACCGTGCACCACTCGCGCCCGAGGACGCCGCCGAGATAGATCGGCCGGTCGAGTGCGGCGCCGGTGAAGCCGTGGTACTCGGGGGTGAGGTCGGCGGGGATGTCCTGCTTGGCGAGACCGAGCGGATCGAGATCGGCGGCGAGGTGCCCGCGCACGCGATAAGTGCGGATCAGCATCATCGCCCGGATGCTGTCGCCGGCGGCAAGCTCGATCGAGCCGGCGTCGGCCTCGGTCCCGGCTTTCTCGGCCGCCGCCTTGACCGCGAGTTGCATCGCCAGCGGATCGAGCGCGGCGGTCAGGTCGTCGTCCGGCGCCGCGTCGCGCACCGGCCAGCCGGCGCGCTGCCAGCTGGGGCCGGCCTGCGCCTCGCCCGGCTCCATCGCCGGGAGGAAGTTTTGGAGCTCTTGACCCATCGTCCTTACTCAATCTCCGTGAGCCCCCGCGAACGCGGGGGTCTCAGCGTCCTTGTCTCCTGATCCCCCGCGTCGGCGGAGCCTCAGGGAGCCGGGTACTTCATCTCCTGAGGTCCCCGCCTTCGCGGGGACTCAGTCAACCGCTGTCTCCGTGAGCCCCCGCGAAGGCGGGGGTCTCAGGCGGCATGGCGCTTCCTTGCCTGAGGTCCCCGCCTTCGCGGGGACTCAGCCGTTCAACTCCTCTGCGAGGTCCCGCCAGTGCGGGTTCCTCTCGACAATGCGTGACACCTTCCACGCCCGGTTCCACTTCTTCATCCGCCACTCAAACTCGCGAGCGTGATGGATGTTCTCGAACCGCTCGAACCAGACCAGGACGTAGCAGTTGTAGCGCTTGGTGAACGCGGCGACCGCGCCGGCTCGGTGCTGCTCAACCCGTTTCGCCAGATCGTCGGTCGCCCCGATGTACAACACGCCCATCGGCTTGTTGGTCAGGATGTAGACGTAGCCGGGCTTGGTCATTTCCTTCCAACTCCGTGAGTCCCCGCGAAGGCGGGGACCTCAGCGAATGTCGCGCCATACTTCCTGAGATCCCCGCCTTCGCGGGGACTCACAAGCATTCTCGCACCGTTTCCTCGAGCATCGCCGCTAAAGTGGTTCCCAGCTCGGCGGGCGAGGGCGAGACGCGGATGCCCGCGGCCTCCATCGCCGCGATCTTGTCGTCGGCGCCGCCCTTGCCGCCCGAGACGATCGCCCCGGCGTGGCCCATCCGCCGGCCCGGCGGC
>JAIVIY010000165.1 GCA_020200285.1 Novosphingobium sp.
CGATGACACCGGGGCCGAGTCCTCAGTGGAGAAGGAAACGCAGACTGCGACGCGCATTATGCACGACTTATACGTGTCCTGGGAAATTCGCTTGTCGGCGTGGTCGCGAACGCGCCATTCGACTGGCGCCCTTGGGTTCATGGTCGGTCCTAGCGCCCCCGCAGCACCCCCTCCACCGCCTCGGCTATCTGGCTGACGCTGAACGGCTTGGGGAGGAAGTGCATGTTGGCGATGTCGATCTCGCGGCGCAGCTGCTCCTCGGCGTAACCCGACATGAACAGGAACGGCAGCGCCGGGGCGAGCTTGCGAATTTCGCGGGCCATCGCCGGACCGTCCATCACCGGCATGACCACGTCGCTGACCACGAGGTCGAACTTGCCGCCGTTGGCCACGTGCTCGAGCCCTTCCTCGCCGTCGCGCGCGGCGGTGACCTCGAACCCGGCGCGGACCAGCGCGCGCTCGGCCACCGCGCGGACCGTGTCCTCGTCCTCGACCAGCAGCACGCGCCCGCCGCCGCTCCAGGCCGCGGGGGCCGGCGCCGCCGCTTGTTCAACCTTTGCGTCGGGATCCTCCACATGGACCGGCAGATAGATGGTGAACGTCGTCCCGCTGTTCGGACCTGGGCCCACCTCGCTCTCGGCGAAGACGAACCCGCCCGATTGCTTGACGATGCCGTAGACCGTCGAGAGCCCGAGCCCGGTGCCCTTGCCGAGCTCCTTGGTGGTGAAGAACGGCTCGAAAATCTTGCCGAGATTCTCGGGCGGGATGCCGCCGCCGGTGTCGGCGACGACCAGCGCCGAATAGTCGGCGACGGGCAGGACGTCGCTCTTCATCTTGCGCACCTGGCTCGCCATCACGCGCCGGGTCGAGAGCTTGAGCGTCCCCGTGCCCTCCCCTTTTCCCTGCATCGCGTCGCGGGCGTTGACCGCGAGGTTGACGATGACTTGCTCGAGCTGGGTGCGGTCGGCGCGGACCGCGCCGAGATCGCGGTCGTGGTCGACCGCCAGCGCGATCCGTTCGCCGAGCAGGCGCTTGAGCATTTGGCTGACGTCGCTGACCACGTCGGGCAATTGCAGCACTTCGGGGCGCAGCGTCTGCTGGCGCGAGAAGGCGAGCAGCTGGCGGGTCAGGCTGGCGGCGCGGTTCGAGTTGGCCTTGATCTGCTGGATGTCGTCGTAGTCGCTGTCGCCGGGCGTGTGGCGCAGCAGCATCAGGTCGCAAAAGCCGATGATCGCGGTCAGCACGTTGTTGAAATCGTGCGCCACCCCGCCGGCGAGCTGGCCGACCGCCTGCATCTTGGTCGCCTGCGCGATCTGCCGCTTGAGCCGCGTCTCCTCGGACGAGTCCTTGAGGCTCAGCAGGACCGCGCCCTCGCCCAGCCCGCGCACGCCGGCGAGGCTCAGCGTCACCGGCTCCTCGGGCGACGAGCGCAGCCGGATCGCCATGTCGCCGGCGGCGGGCGAGCCTTGCGCGTAGCGCCGCACCGCGTCGGCCAGCGCGCCCTTGTCCTCGCGGATCACCAGGTCGGAAGGGTACGGCGGCGCGATCCGGTCGGGATGGCCGGCGGCGCGCAGGAACGCCTCGTTGGCGAACAGGAACCGCCCGTCGCGCTCGCACATCGCCAGCCCCAGCGGCAGGCGGCTGAGCAGCGCCTCGATCTGGGGAATTCCGGCGCTGGCCTCGCCCGCGGCGAGCCCCGCCTCGAGCAGCAGCATGACCGCCGGCGCTTCGTTCGGGTCGGTGGCGCCGCGTTCGCGATCGAGCAGCGGTAGATGGATCAGCCGCAGCGCAGGCCCCTTGCGGCCTTCGCGGGCGAAGTAAATGCGGTCCTGGTCGTCGCTTCTGAGATGCGAAACGAACGCGGTCCCGCCGAGCGGGGTCGAAGCGTCGCCCGTGGCGCGCAGGGCGAAAGCGGCATTGGCGGCCAAGACCGAGCCGTCTGCGGCGACCGTGGCGGCGTGGAGCCCGGCGTCGCCGAGCCATTGGCCGAGCCGCCCGCCGATCGCCGCAGTCGCTTCGGCCGGCAGGTCGCGGCGAGCCACCGGGGCCAGCGTCCACACGAGGAAATCCTCGCCGCGGCCGCTGCGGCGGACTTCGGCGCGCCACCGCCCCGCCCCGCCCTCGAGCCCGTCGGCGGTTCCCGCACCGTCGCGCCAGGCGGCGCGCGCGGCGCCTTCGAGCCGCTCGAGCGCCGGGGCGTCGAGCGGCAGCCGCGGCGGCGCGGCGGCGATCCCGAACCATTGCTCGAAACGGGTGTTGGCGCAGACCAGCCGCCCGGCGCGGTCGGTCACCGCCAGCGCCGCGTCGGGCCGCTCGATCGCCGCCTGGGTCACCGACCAGTCGGGCTGGGCGAACTCGGCGGGAGCGGCCTCCGCCCGCGGGCGAAGCACGATCCGGCCGAGCGCGGCGAACACCGCGACCCCCGCGGCGAACCCGGCGGCGACCAGCGGCTCGCCCGAGATCAGCCAGGCCAGCGCCGCGGTGACCCCCAGCGCGGCCGCGAACACCAGCCAATCGCCCACCGGCGCGCGCCTCCCGGCCTCCGGCGCGACGAGCAGCGCTTCGTTCATTCGGCGGGTTCCGCCAGCCGCGCCGGCCGCGCGGCGCGGGCGTGCGCGAGCCGCACCCGACGCTTGCGCGCGATCCACCAGCGCCAGCCGAAGCTGGTCGCGAGATAACCGGCCGCCGCGGCGATCACCGCCACCACGACCAGCCCGAACGCGGTGACCAGCGTCGCCCCGGTGAGCCAGGTCAGCATGTCGTCGAACTCGCTGAGCTCCATCGCCGCGTTGACCGGCGCGACCACGGTCATCGCGTCGACCTGGAGCAGCCAGGAACCGACCTTGTAGGCGAGCACCCAGATCAGCGGCGTGGTCACCGGGTTGGTGATGAAGGTGGTCAGCGCGGCGACCGGCACGTTGGCGCGCACCGACAGGCACAACAGCGCCGCGAACAGGATTTGCGCGACCGGAACGATCACGCCAACGAGAATCCCCAGCGCCACCCCGCGCGGGACCGAGCGGCGGGTGAAGCGCCACAGCTCGGAGCGCAGCACCCGGCCCGCGAACGGCCGGATCACGCGGCTGCGCTCCATCTGCTCGCGCGTCGGCAGGTTGCGGTGGGTCCAGCGGGAGAAGCGTTCGAGCATTTGCGGGGATTCTAGTCGTTACCCATCGTCATTGCGAGGAGCGAAGCGACGAAGCCATCCAGGGCATCGCGAGCGGGGCTCTGGCTTGCTTTGCTGTCGCTCGCAATGACGAACCGAGGGGTGGATCTCACCCGCGCTCGCGCATGATCCGAGCCTGCTCGCGCTTCCAGTCGCGGTCCTTGACCGTCTGGCGCTTGTCGGCGAGGTTCTTGCCCTTGGCCAGCGCCAGCTCGACCTTGGCCCGGCCGCGGCCGTTGAAATAGATCGACAGCGGCACCAGCGTCATCCCCTTGCGCTCGACCGCGCCGGTCAGCCGGGCGATCTCGCGCTCGTGCAGCAGCAGCTTGCGCGGGCGCTTGGGCTCGTGGTTGTGGCGGTTGCCGTGGCTGAACTCGGGGACGTTGGAGTTGACCAGCCAGACCTCGCCGCCCTTCACCTCGGCATAGCTCTCGGCGATCGAGCCCTCGCCGAAGCGCAGCGACTTGACCTCGGTCCCGGTCAGCATGATCCCCGCCTCG
>JAIVIY010000166.1 GCA_020200285.1 Novosphingobium sp.
ACGGGTCGTGGCGGCCCTTCGTGGCAATCTCGGTCGCGGCGCCCTCGCGGTCGATCGTTTCGACCGGGGTCAGGATCGAGCTGGTCGGCTTGAACGCGACTCGCGCCACCACCGGCTGCCCGGTGCTGATCCCGCCGGCGATGCCGCCGGCATGGTTGGCGAGGAACTCGGGGGAATCGTCACGCTCTCCTGATTTTGGGGGCCGCATCGGGTCCGCGTTCTCCTCGCCCGACAGCCGCGCCGCCTTGAAGCCCTCGCCGATCTCGACTCCTTTGACCGCGTTGATCCCCATCATCGCGTGCGCGAGCTCGGCGTCGAGCTTGGCGTAGAGCGGCGCGCCCCAGCCCGCGGGCACGCCGGTCGCCACGCATTCGACCACCGCGCCAAGCGACGAGCCCGACAGCCGCGCCTCGTCGACTAGCGCCGCCCAGCGCTCGGCCGCCTCGGCGTCGGCGCAGAAGAACGGGTTGCGAGGCACCTCGTCGGGATCGAAGCCCTCGGCGCGGTCGCCGCCGATCTCGATCACCCGGGCGAGGATCGCGACCTCGGGGATCACCAACCGCGCCACCGCGCCCGCCGCGACCCGCGCCGCGGTCTCGCGCGCCGACGCACGCCCCCCGCCGCGCCAGTCGCGCAAGCCGTATTTGGCGTCGTAGGCCCAGTCGGCGTGGCCGGGGCGATAAGCCCGGGCGACTTCGGAGTAATCCTTCGAGCGCTGGTCGACGTTGTCGATGATCAGCGAGATCGGAGTGCCGGTGGTCTTGCCCTCGAACACGCCCGAGAGGATCCGCACCTGGTCGGGCTCGCGCCGCTGGGTGGTGAAGCGCGACTGGCCGGGGCGGCGCGCGTCGAGAAACGGCTGGATCTCGCCCTCGGACAACGCCAGCCCCGGCGGGCAGCCGTCGACCACCGCGCCCAGCGCCGGCCCGTGGCTCTCGCCCCAAGTGGTGAAGCGCAAGGCGTGGCCGAAGCTGTTGAGGCTCATACCGCTGCCTGTTGCGGGATCGGAACCACTTGTCCACCCGTTCGTCGTCGGCTCGGAGACAGGTCATGAGCATCACGGTCTACGGCATCCCCAACTGCGACACGGTCAGGAAGGCGCGCGGCTGGCTCGAAGGACTGGGCCTGTCGTACAGCTTCAAGGACTACAAGAAGTCGGGCGCGGACCCGGCCAAGTTGCGCGAGTGGGTCGACGCGGCAGGTTGGGAAGCGATCCTCAACCGCAAGGGGCCGACTTTCCGCAAGCTGCCCGACGCCGAGCGCGCCGATCTCGACGCCGACAAGGCGGTTCGGCTGATGGCCGCGCACACCAGCGCGATCAAACGCCCGATCGTCGAGTACGATCATCAGGACGGCCGGGGCCTGCTGGTCGGCTTCGAGGCGCGCGAATGGTCGACCGCGCTCGGCGGAGCGCTGACCTGATCGCAAGGCCCCATCTTCACGCGCGACTCGCACCCCGCTAAGCGGGCGAAATGACGCCCGAAACCATCCGCCAGATCGAGTACGTCGCGGCCGTGCTCGGCTTGCTCAACATCGCGCTGCTGATCTTCCGCAGCGTGTGGAACTTCCCGTTCGGGATGGCGATGGTCGCGCTCTACATCCTCGTCTTCGCCGAGGCGAAGCTTTACGCCGAGGCGGGGTTGCAAGTGTTCTTCTTCGCCGCGCAAGCCTGGGGCTGGTGGCTGTGGCTGCGCGCCGGCGGCGGCGAGAGCCGGGTGCAGGTGCGCTGGCTGGACAACCCCAGCCGCGCGGTGTGGCTGACGGTGACCGCCGCGCTCAGCATCAACCTCGGCTGGGCGATGCACCGCTTCACCGACGCGGTGCTGCCTTATGCCGACGCCGGGATCGCCGGGGCCAGCGTCGCCGCGCAGATCCTGCTCGCGTTTCGCCGGATCGAGAACTGGGTGGTGTGGATCGCGATCGATATCGCGGCGATCGCGCTCTACCTCGACCGCGGGCTCTATCCTACTGCCGGGCTTTACGGCGGGTTCCTGGTGATGAGCCTGTTCGGCCTCAAGGAATGGATCGACGCCGGGCAGAAGGCCCCGGCGGTGGCCTAGTCGACCGCGTGATCCGGGTTTGCTTCCACGGCGCGGAGAGCACCGGCAAGTCGGTCCTCGCGCGAACGCTGTCCGAAGAGCTCGGCGTTCCCTGGGTCCGCGAATACGGCCGCGAATATTGCGAGGCCCACGGCATCGACCTGACCATGGCCGACCTGCTCGCGATCGCCGCGGGCCAGGAGGCGGCGATGCGCGCGGCCTGCGCGCAGCGGCCGCCGCTGGTCCTGCTCGACACCGACCCGCTGATGACCGCGGCCTGGGCCGAGATGCTGTTCGGCGAAGTCCCCGAGGCGCTGCTCGGTTATCCCAAGGCCGAGCGCTACCTGCTGTTCGCCCCCGACGTGCCTTGGCGGGCCGACGGCACGCGGTTCTTCGGCGCCGCCGAAACGCGCGCGCGGTTCGCGGAGATCGCAGAAGCGATGTTGGTCCGCGCCGGCGTGCCCTACGCCCGCGTCGCCGGCGGCTGGCTCGAGCGCGAAGCCGCGGTTCGCGCCGAGCTCGCCCGGCTCTGACGGCGTTCCCCTTGTCCCCGCCGACGCGCACGCTATGGCGACAGCAAAGGGGAAGATGGTTGCGCGCGACACCGGATTTCGACTTCGCCCTGGGTGAGACCGCGACGATGATCCGCGACGCCGCCGCGCGCTTCGCCGACGAGCGGATCGCTCCGCTCGCGGCACGCGTCGACCGCGAGGACTGGTTCCCGCGCGAGCTGTGGCCGGCGATGGGCGAGCTGGGATTGCACGGGATCACCGTCGAGGAGGAATGGGGCGGGCTCGGGCTCGGCTATCTCGAGCACGTCATCGCGGTCGAGGAGGTCAGCCGCGCCAGCGCCAGCGTCGGCCTCTCCTACGGCGCGCACTCGAACTTGTGCATCAATCAGATCAGGCGCTGGGGCAACGACGAGCAGAATGGTCTACGCCAAGACTGCGCCCGAAGCGGCGGGCCGCGGGATTACCGCGTTCCTGATCGAGAAGGGGATGCCCGGCTTCTCGATCGGCCAGAAGATCGACAAGGTCGGGATGCGCGGCTCGCCGACCGCGGAACTGGTGTTCGACGATTGCGAGGTGCCCGAGGAAAACGTCATGGGCCCCTTGCACGGCGGGGTCGGGGTGCTGATGAGCGGGCTCGATTACGAGCGTGTCGTGCTCGCCGGCATCCAGCTCGGGATCATGCAGGCCTGCCTCGACACCGTCATCCCCTACGTCCGCGAGCGCAAGCAGTTCGGCAAGCCGATCGGCGCGTTCCAGCTGATCCAGGCCAAAGTCGCCGACATGTACGTCGCGCTGCAATCGGCGCGGGCTTATACTTATGCGGTGGCGAAGAGCTGCGACGCCGGCCACACCACCCGGTTCGACGCCGCCGGGGCGATCCTGCTGGCCAGCGAGAACGCGTTCCGCGTCGCCGGCGAGGCGGTCCAGGCGCTGGGCGGCGCGGGCTACACCACCGACTGGCCGGTCGAGCGCTACATGCGCGACGCCAAGCTGCTCGACATCGGCGCGGGCACCAACGAAATTCGCCGCATGTTGATCGGCCGCGAGCTGATCGGCGCACAAGCATGACCGAACCGTCGATCGTCGAACCCGTCGGCGGGTCGTCACCCACGCCGCCCGAGCGACAGCGCGGCTTTCTCGGTTGGGTGGAACGGGTCGGCAACTTGCTGCCCGAGCCGACGATGATCTTCGTCTACCTGATACTCGCGCTGATGGCGCTTTCCGCCATCGGCGCGGCGCTGGGGTGGTCGGCCACGCTGCCTTTCACGGGCGAGGAGCCGCCCGAGGGCGCGACGCTGGCGGACGGGATCATCACTTATTCCGCAACCAGCCTGTTCTCATCCGAGAACGTACGTCTGCTGCTGCGCGAGATGCCGCGCACGATGTCCGGCTTCGCCCCGCTCGGTCTGATCCTGGTGATCATGCTCGGCGCGGCGGTGGCGGAAAGGTCGGGGATGTTCTCCGCGCTCATCCGCGCCTCGCTGCGCAACGCGCCGCGCGTTGTCCTGACGCCGATCGTAGCGCTGATCGGCATGGTCTCGCACCACGCGTCGGACGCCGCCTACGTCGTCTATATCCCGCTGGCGGCGATCATCTACGCCGCCGCCGGCCGGCACCCGCTGGCCGGCCTCGCCACCGCCTTCGCCGCCGTCTCGGGCGGCTATGCCGGCAACGTCACCCCGGGGCAGATCGACGTGTTGCTGTTCGGCTTCACCCAAGAGGCCGCGCGCATCGTCGAACCCGGCTGGCTGATGAACCCGGTGGGCAACTGGTGGTTCATCCTCACCATCGTCATCCTCTACACTCCGGCGATCTGGTTCATCACCGACAAGGTGATCGAGCCGCGCCTCGGCGCGTGGAACGGCGAGGTGGACGAGGAAACCAAGGCCGAGCTCGCCCGCTCCGCGCTCGAGCCCGACGAACGCAAGGGCCTGCGCCGCGCCGGCCTGGCCGCACTGGCGATCGTCGGGCTCTACCTCGCGCTGTCGCTGATCCCCGGCTACACCCCGCTGATCGATCAGGAGGCCCAAGGCACCGCCCGCCTCCAGCCGCTCTACGGCGCGCTGATCGCCGGGTTCTTCCTGCTGTTCGTGTCCACCGGCATCGCTTTCGGCAGCGCGACGGGAACAGTGAAGAGCTATAAGGACGTGACCGCGATGATGCAGGAGGGCATCCGCACGATCGCCCCCTACATCGTGTTCGTGTTCTTCGCCGCGCACTTCGTGGCGATGTTCAACTGGAGCCGAATCGGACCGATCATCGCCATCAACGGCGCCGAGGCGCTGGCGGCGCTGGCGCTGCCCGCGCCGCTGCTGCTGGTCAGCGTGCAGCTGTTGGGCTCGTTCCTCGACTTGTTCATCGGCTCGGCCAGCGCCAAGTGGAGCGCGCTCGCTCCGGTGGTGGTGCCGATGTTCATGCTGCTGGGAATCAGCCCGGAGATGACCACCGCCGCCTATCGCATGGGCGACAGCTACACCAACATCATGACCCCGTTGATGAGCTACTTCCCGCTGATCTTGGCATTCAGCCGGCGGTGGGACAAGAGCTTCGGGGTCGGCTCGCTGCTGGCGCTGATGCTGCCGTACGCGCTGACCTTCATGGCGATCGGCGTGGCGATGGTGGTGAGCTGGGTCGCGTTCGACCTGCCGCTGGGGCCGGGCGCAGGCGTGTTCTATCAGCCGCCGGTCGCCATCGCGCGATGAGCGCGCGCTTTGCAGTCACCGGGTTCGACCACATCGTCCTGTGCGTGAAGGATGTCGCCGCGACGCGGGTGTTCTACGAGCGGGTGCTTGGAATGGCATCGCTCGAGGAGCGGCCGGGCAAATGGTCTCTCCACTTCGGCGCGAACAAGATTAGCCTCCAGGATGCGGCCGCCGCGCCTTCGATCGCGAGGGATACGGTGCCCGGCAGCGGCAATTTTTGCGTGCTGAGCGATACGCCGGTCGAGCAATGGCGCGGGCATCTCGAGCGCGAAGGGGTGGCGATCGTCGACAGCGGCCAGCGCGCCGGGGCCGTGGGAACGATCGACTCGCTCTATTTCAAGGACCCCGACGGCAATCTCGTCGAAGTGAGCAACCGGTTGTGAGCGCGCCGGTCCTCACCAGCGCTCTGAACCTCGACAGCGACGACGCCAAGGCGCGCGCCGCGCACAACCGCGCGCTGGCCGAGGAACTCCGCGCCAAGGTCGCCGAAGCCGCGCTCGGCGGGCCGGAGAAACACCGCGAGCGGCACGTCTCGCGGGGCAAGCTCTTGCCCCGCGAGCGCGTCGAGCGGCTGCTCGATCCGGGTTCGCCGTTGCTCGAGATCGGCCAGCTCGCCGCCAACGGAATGTACGAGGGCGACGTTCACGGCGCCTCGATCATCACCGCGATCGGGCGGGTCTCGGGTCGCCAGTGCATGATCGTCGCCAACGACGCGACGGTGAAAGGCGGCACCTACTACCCGCTGACGGTCAAGAAGCACTTGCGCGCGCAGGCGATCGCGCAGGAGAACCGCTTGCCGTGCATCTACCTCGTCGACAGCGGCGGCGCCAACCTGCCGCACCAGGCGGAAGTCTTCCCCGACCGCGAACACTTCGGCCGCATCTTCTTCAACCAGGCCAACATGAGCGCGCTCGGCATCCCGCAGATCGCCTGCGTGATGGGCAGCTGCACCGCGGGCGGGGCCTATGTCCCGGCGATGAGCGACGAGAGCGTGATCGTCCGCGACCAGGGCACGATCTTCCTCGCCGGCCCGCCCTTGGTGAAAGCGGCGACCGGCGAGGAAATCACCGCCGAGGACCT
>JAIVIY010000167.1 GCA_020200285.1 Novosphingobium sp.
GAAGCTGCCGAGGAAGCGGTTGTCGGGGCCGTAGCGCGCGGTGAAGGTGCCGCGCACCGGCCCGCCCGGCCACTGCCGCTCGAGCCGGGCCAGCGGCATGATCACGTCGGCCGCGCCGAACTGGTCGAGGATGTTGCGCCACCAGGCCCGGCTCCGCCGCTCGATCTGCCCGGCGGTGAGCAGCAGCGATTCGCCGCCCGCGCCATTGGGCCGGACGTAGTCGATGCTGCTGTTGGCGGTCTGGAATTCGGCCCAGGCGCGCTGCCACGGCGTGCGCACCTCGTAGAGCGTCGCCGCCCCGCCCGAATAAGTCACCGGCACGATCAGCAGCGGCGCCGAGCGCGTCCGCTCGCCCGACATGCCGAGGATCTCGCCGGTGCGCGCGCGGTCGAAGATCACGCCCAACCGCGCGATGTAGCGTCGGGGCCCCATCTGCTCGCGCTCGATGACCACCGCCGAGACCATCGAATCGATCGTGCTTTCGGGCAGCGCGGGGGCCTCGCCGTCGTGCCCGGTTTCTTTCCACAGCTTGGCCCAGGCGAGCGTCTGGGCTTCCTTCCAGCCTTTGTGCCGGGCTTCCTCGGCGGTGTCGCCGGTGGTCTCGACGACGATCCCGCTGACCTCGAAGTCGCCGGTGCTGGCGATCGGCGCCAGCCCGCGCTCGCCCTCGACTTGCGCCAGCAGCCGCAGCGAGACCGCCGCGAGCAGCGCCAGCGCCAGCAGCGCGGCGATCCGGCGCGGGGTAAGCGAAGCGGCGATTGAAATAGGGCGCGCGGCGGCCAAGCGAACTCCGAAATTCTGGCTCTGGTCTCGCCGGGGGGCGATCGCCGCGGGCTTTTGCCCAAAGGCGTGTGGAATTGAAAGCCGGAAAGCGGTAGGCGGCGCGCGCCATGGCGAGCAACTCCCCCCCGCCCGACCGCTACACTTACGCCGGGGCCGGGGTGTCGATCGCCGCGGGCAACGCGCTGGTCAAGGCGATCGGGCCGCTGGCGAAGGCCACGGCGCGCCCCGGCGCGGACGCCGAGCTCGGCGGTTTCGGCGGGTTCTTCGATCTCAAGGCCGCGGGCTACCACGACCCACCGCTGCTGTTCCTCGACTATTTCGCCACCGGAAAGCTCGACGGCGGCGTCGCCGAGCGGGTGATCGCGGGGGTCGCCGAGGGCTGCCGCATCGCCGGCTGCGCGCTGATCGGCGGCGAGACCGCCGAGATGCCGGGGATGTACGCGCCGGGCGACTACGACCTCGCCGGCTTCTGCGTCGGCGCGGTCGAGCGCGGCGAGCAGCTCATCGGCGAGCGGGTCGCGGCGGGCGACGTGCTGCTCGGGCTGGCCAGCTCCGGGGTCCATTCGAACGGCTATTCGCTGGTCCGCCGCCTCGCCGAGGACCGCGGCTGGCGCATGAGCCGCCCGGCGCTGTTCGACCCCGACCGGCTGCTGATCGACGCGCTGGTCGAGCCGACGCGGATTTACGTGAAGAGCCTGCTGCCGCTGGTCCGCCCAAAGGATGGCAAGGACGCGCGCATCCATGCGCTCGCGCACATCACCGGCGGCGGGCTGCTCGAGAACGTGCCGAGGGTGCTGCCCGAGGGTCTGCACGCGCGGATCGACGCGGGCGCCTGGCCGCAGCCGCGGCTGATGGCCTGGCTCCAGGCGCAGGGCGCGATCGAGCCCGAGGAGATGGCGCGAACCTTCAACTGCGGCGTCGGGATGGTGCTGGCGGTCGCGGCGGAGCAGGCCGAAAACGTCGCGCACGACCTCACGGCGGCGGGCGAGACGGTGTTCCCGATTGGCGCGGTCGAAACCGGCGAGCGCGGGTGCACGGTGTTCGGCGGGGCGGAAACGTGGAGCGCACGCTCGGCCTGGGAGGCGACGCACCTTGGCTAAGACGCCGATCGCCGTGCTGATCTCTGGAACCGGCACCAACATGGCCGCGCTGCTCTACGCCAGCCGGCTCGACGAGTGCCCTTTCGAGATCGCGCTGGTCGCCTCGAACAATCCCGAGGCGGCGGGACTGAAGCTCGCCGAAGCCGAGGGCGTGCCTACCTTCGTCCTGCCCCACCAGGGCCTGTCGCGCGCCGATCACGACGCGGCGATGGACGCCGCGATCCGCAAGGTCGGCGCGCAATACGTCGCGCTGGCCGGGTACATGCGCATCCTCTCCCCCGAATTCGTCGGCCAATGGGAGGGCCGGCTGCTCAACGTCCATCCCTCGCTGCTGCCCAAGTACACCGGGCTAGACACCCACGCCCGCGCGCTCGCCGCGGGCGACGCCAAGGCGGGGTGCAGCGTCCACCTCGTAACCGCCGAGCTCGATTCCGGCCCGGTGCTTGGGCAGACCGAAGTTGCGGTCCTGCCCGGCGACACCGCCGCGACGCTCGCCGCGCGCGTGCTGATCGCCGAGCACCAGCTCTACCCGCGCGTGCTCGCCGAGTTGGTCGCGCAGGCCACCTCGCCCGAGCGCCTCGTCGCCCAGGTCCGCGAGCGCGCACTGGCGCTGCCCGAGACCGACGAGGTGCTCAGCCACGGAATGCCGTGCTTCGGGGTGATCAAGGGCAAGAAGTTCGCCTACGTCAGCCAGGATCACCACGGCGACGGCAAGACCGCATTGCTGGTCAAAATCAGCGGGCTCGACGAGCAGCAGCAGCTGATCGAGAACGACCCCGACCGCTACTACCGCCCCGCCTATTTCGGCGATTCGTGGATCGGCATCCGCCTCGATCTCGGCGAAAACGACTGGGACCACATCGCCGATTGGCTCGAGCGCAGCTGGCGGATGAGCGCGCCCAAGAAGCTGACCGCGATGCTGGATGCGGCCGACGCGTTCTAGACCGGACTCGGCTACTCGGACATCTTCTGGAGTATCCGCGCGAGCGCCGGGGCGTTGTGGCGATAGACCTGCCATTCGCGGATGCGATCGCCGTGCAGCCGGGCGTAAACCAGCAGCTCTCCGCAAAGCGCCGGGTTTTGCGCTTCGGTCGTGCCGCGGAACATTACCGTGTCGCCGCGCACGGTGGTTTCGGCGACGTCGAAGCGGTAGTTGGGCTCGAGCTTGTGGAACGCGCGCGCCGCGGCGCTGCAAGCGGCGAAACCGTCGATCTGGTTGCCGCGCCCGTCGATGTAGCTGACGTCCTCCGCCATCAGCGCGTCGACGACCGCGGCATCGCCCGCGCAGAGCGCGTCGAGGAACCGCCGGGCGAGCTTGGCTTTACGTTTTCTCCACATCCCGAACCGAAGATAACCGGCTCGCAAGCAGGCACAAGCCGGCCGTCGATCGCCAGCCGTAGTCGTCGCCGCCCGAGCCCCGATACGCCCTAGCTGCGGCGGCCGATCCCCGGCACCAGCATCCCTACCCGACGCCGGTAATCCTCGTAATCGTTGCCGAAGGCGCCGACGAGATCGCGTTCCTCATAACGGATCGCGATCAGCACGTAGGCGGTCATGCCCAGCGCGAGCAGCAGATGCCCGTAGCTCATCGTCGGGGTCGCCCAGAACGCGAGGATGAACCCCGCATAGAGCGGGTGGCGCACCGCGCGGTAGAAGAACGGGGTGCGGAAATCGGCGGGCGGCGGCTCATGTCCGCGCCAGTGGCGCCAGGCCTGGGCGACGCCGAACAGCTCGAAGTGGCTGATCAGCCAGGTGCTGATGAACACGATCACCCAACCGATCCCGAACAGCGCCCAGATGACCGCGCGCAGCGCGGGGTTATCCACGCTCCAAACGGTTCCGGCGATCGGGTGCCAGAACACGAACATCACCCCCAGCGCGGCGGCCGCGGCCAGACAATAGACGCTGCGCTCGACCGGCGGCGGGACGATCCGCGTCCACCCCGCCTTGAAGGCCGGGCGGGCCATGATCGAATGCTGCAGGCCGAACAGCGCGATCAGCGCGACGTCGACCAGCGCGGCGAAAGCGGGCGCGCCGACCAGGCCCTTGTCGACGTGGGTCGGCAGCGCCGGATAGCCCGCGACGAAGCCGATCAGATAGACGAACGCGACGAAGAACGCGGTATAGCAGACCAGCGCAATCATGACGTAGAGCGGACGGGTCATCAGTCGTCTCCCGTAAAGCGAGGCGACCGGACGCAGCGACGCCTGTCCGGCGAACCTCGCGACCGCCGCGGACCATACCACCGATGACGGGGCGGGCGAACCCGTTAGTTCACCCGACGATCTCTTCGGGCTTGAAGAAGAACTCGATCTCGATCTTCGCGTTCTCGTCGCTGTCCGACCCGTGGACCGAGTTGGCTTCGATCGATTCCGCGTACGTCTTGCGGATCGTGCCTTCGTCGGCCTGCGCGGGGTTGGTGGCGCCCATCACCTCACGGTTGCGCCGAACCGCGTCCTCGCCCTCGAGAACCTGAACCACCACCGGGCCGCTGGTCATGAAGTCGCACAATTCGCCGTAGAACGGGCGTTCCTTGTGCACCGCGTAAAAGCCTTCGGCCTGCTCGCGGGTCATGTGGAGGCGCTTCGATGCGATCACCCGCAGCCCGGCTTCCTCGAGCATCCTGGTCACCGCGCCGGTCAGGTTGCGGCGGGTCGCGTCGGGCTTGATGATCGAGAAGGTGCGGGTCACGGGCATTACAAT
>JAIVIY010000168.1 GCA_020200285.1 Novosphingobium sp.
CTGACCGTGTTGCGCGGGCTCAACGATGACCAGCGGCTGTGGTATTTCCGCTCGGCCTGGAATGTCGCCGCGCTCAACTGCATCGGCCCCGAGTACGAGCCGATCCTCGAGGGGTACCGAGCCTTTCTCAAGGACAATGCCAAGACCCTGAAGGCGGTGAATGAGCGGATAGACAAGTCTTTCCGCAAGGATCACGGCACCCGCGGCGAGGCTATCGCTACGCGCGAGAAGCTGATGACCATGGTCTACAACTACTTCGCGCTGCCGCCCGCCCGGGTCGAGTTTTGCCAGGCGGCGCTGCGGGTCGCCGCGCTGTCAGCCGCCATGCCAAAGCCCGATGCGATGGCGCTGTCGGCGAACTTCCCGTTGTTCGAGGCCCCGTTCGAGATTTTCTTCACCGCCTACGAGCAATACCAGCGCGAGTCTGCGGCGTGGGACGCCCGCTACGGCGCTCGCTACGGCGCTTCGCAGCCGGGCTATGTGGCGGTCCAGGCGGCGCGCGCGGCCGGCTTGCCGCAAGCCGGCGTGAGCGATCCCGCGAGCACCACCCTTCAGCCGCTCACTCCGGCGGGGGTCGTGACCGATCCGGAGACCGGAGCGCAGATTCCGGTGGTTCCAGTGCCCCGACAGCAGCCGGGGGTGCCCGTGGTGCAGCCGGTCCCGCAAGCTTCGCCTAAGCCCTAGGGAGGGCACAAAGGACTTTTCTTGAGGGGCGTGCTTCGCTAGGGAGCGCGCTCTCAGTTTATCCTGAGCGCCTGCCTTGCAGGCAGACGAAGGGCGGGGGACCGCCCCGCCTGGAACACTGGAACGGGGCCGTAGCTCAGCTGGGAGAGCGCGTCGTTCGCAATGACGAGGTCAGGGGTTCGATCCCCCTCGGCTCCACCAGTGTGGCGATAATTGCCCCATGGCGGCCTGCGAACGGCAGCTTTCTGCGCTTCCGGTGCTCACGACCTCAATGGTCGCTGCGCGCCGGTTCTCGAAATCCGCCGTTCTCGGCTCTCCCTGGGCCAATTCTCGCCACACTGGATCCTCAACCCCGCTCAGCCTGAGCTTGTCGAAGGCCACGCGCCAGAGCTAGCCCCACTTCATGCACTTCCTCGACCAGGCCAAGATCTTCGTGAAGTCGGGCCCGGGCGGTTCCGGCGCGGTGTCGTTCCGGCGCGAGAAGTACGTCGAGTACGGCGGGCCCGACGGCGGCAACGGCGGCAGGGGCGGGGACATCGTGTTCGAGGCGGTGCCCGGGCTCAACACCTTGATCGACTTTCGCTACACCCAGCACTTCAAGGCCAAGCGCGGCGGCCACGGGATGGGCCAGAACCGCTTCGGCGCGGGGGCCGACGACCTCGTCATCCAGGTCCCGGTCGGCACCCAAATCCTCGCCGACGACGAGGACCGCACCTTGCTCGCCGACCTCACCGAGCCCGGCCAGCGGGTGGTGTTCCTCGAAGGCGGGATGGGCGGGCGCGGCAACGCCAGCTACAAGACCTCGACCAACCGCGCCCCGCGCCAGCACCAGCCGGGCGAGCCGGGCGAGGAGCTGTGGGTCTGGCTGCGCCTGAAGCTGCTCGCCGACGTCGGGCTCGTCGGGCTGCCCAACGCCGGCAAGTCGACCTTGATCAACCAGGTCACCAACACCGACGCCAAGATCGGCGCCTATGCCTTCACCACCCTGCAGCCGCAACTGGGGGTGGTCCGACACAAGGGCAGCGAGTTCGTGCTCGCCGACATCCCCGGGCTGATCGAGGGCGCGTCCGAAGGCGCGGGGATCGGCGACCGCTTCCTCGGCCACGTCGAGCGCTGCCGGGTGCTGATCCACCTGATCGACATCGGCGGCGCGGACCCGGCGCAGGCCTTGCGGACCGTGGCCGACGAGCTCGCGGCCTACGGCGCGGGGCTGGCCGAAAAGCCGACGCTGGTCGCGCTCAACAAGGTCGATCTCGCCGATCCCGAGCTGGTCGCCGGGTTCGCCGCCGAGCTCCTCGCGGCGGGGGCGGAGGCGGTGTTTCCGATTTCCGCGGCGACCGGCGAAGGCGTGCCCGCGCTGCTCGACGCGGCGCTCGCCCAGCTGCCCGAGCGCTCGACCGTCGAGGGCGCGCGCGGCGAGGAATGGTCGCCGCTTTAGCGCCGTTCGCTTCCTTCATCCCGCATTGCAGCACGGGCGGTTGACTCGCTCCGGTGCGATGCTAAGGGCCTCGCAACGCCGGCCGGGTCGCCATCTGGGCCGCAGACTCCTTTGCAACCCCTCCGCTTCGAGGACGAGCTTTCGCCGTGGCCGACGACCGCAAGGACGCACCTCTGCAGGAGGACCCGGCGCTCGATTCGCTCGAGGACCGGATCGCCGCGGCCCGCGCCGCGGAGGACAAGCGCCTCGGGCTCGATCGCGCGCAGGCGTTCGACGGCCGCAGCCGGGCGATGCACATCGCCTCGACGATGGTCGGTTATCCGCTCGGCGGAATCGTCATCGGCTGGGTGCTCGACGGCATCTTCGACACCCGCCCGTGGATCATGATCGGCCTGATGTTCCTCGCCTTCTTCGGCGCGTGCCTCCAGATCGTGCGCAGCAACAAAGCCGGCTGACGCGCGGCGAGCTTTTTTAGGGAACCGACCGAACGTGGCTACCGAAGCCAAGATGGACCCGATGCACCAGTTCGCGATCACCCCGATCGGGGGCGAGGAGCTGGTCGCGTCGCCGTTCCAGTTCACCAACTCGGCGCTGTGGATGATGATCGTGCTCGCGGCGGTGGTGATCTTCATGTGGGGCGGGACCCGGCGGCAGCTGGTTCCCGGGCGCTGGCAGGCCGCGGTCGAGGGGCTCACCGGGTTCGTTGGCGACATCGCGCGGCAGAGCATCGGCCCGGAGGGTCGCCGCTACCTGCCGTGGATCTTCACCGCGTTCGTGTTCATCCTGTTCTCCAACTGGCTCGGCGCGATGCCGTTCGCGATCGCCGGCGCGCACCCGTTCACCGTCACCAGCCACTTCAGCATCACCGGGTTCATGAGCATCCTCAGCTTCGCGATCGTGCTCGGCGTGGGCTTCTGGAAGCATGGGCTGCACTTCTTCTCGCTGTTCGTCCCCAAGGGCGCGCCGCTGCCGGTCAAGGCGTTCGTCGCGCCGATCGAGTTCGTCAGCTTCCTGGTGCGCCCGTTCAGCCTCGGGCTGCGCCCGTTCGTCGCGATGTTCGCCGGCCACGTCCTGCTCGAGGTGTTCGGCAACTTCGTGGTCCAGGCGCTCAACGCGGGAAGCGCGACCGGCTTTGCGGTTTCGGTGCTTTGCTTCGTCTTTCTCATCTTCGTGAATGCGCTCGAGCTGCTGGTCGGGGGCATCCAGGCTTACGTGTTCGCGCTGCTGACCGCGCTCTACATCAACGACGCGGTCAACCTTCACTGATCTCAAACGCTTTTCCAACGGAGTTAGGAACATGGATCTCGCTTCTGCACAAGTCATCGGCGCCGGCCTCGCGGCGATTGGCGCGGGCGCCGCGGCTGCCGGCGTCGGCAGCGTGTTCGGCAACTTCCTCCAGGGCGCGCTGCGCAATCCGGCCGCCGCGCCGGGCCAGACCACCGTGCTCTACATCGGCTTCGCCGCGGCCGAGCTGCTCGGCCGCCACCTCGGCGCGCGACGCCGAGAAGCGGGTCAAGGCCGCCGACGCCAAGCTTTCCGCCAAGGCCGATGCGGCCGCCGCGGCGCTGGCCGAGGCGCGGGGCAAGGCGCTCGCCGAGATCGAGGTCGTCGCGACCGAAGCCGCGCGCGACATCGTCGCCAAGCTGACCGGCGCGGCGGTGTCCGAGGACGCCGCGCGCGCCGCCGTTGCCGGAGCCCTGCATCGTGCTTGAGATACTGGCCGCCGGCGCCGCCCATGCGGGCGAGGAGCACGTCGAGGCCGCCGCGTTCGGCGTGTCGTTCCTCACCCCCGGCTTCTTCGTCGCGCTGGCGATGCTGGTGGTGTTCGGGATCATGCTCAAGGCGCGCGTGCCGGCACTGATCGCCGGGATGCTCGACGCGCGCATCGCCGGCATCCGCAAGCAGCTCGACGAGGCCGCCAAGCTGCGCGCCGAGGCCGAGGCGCTCAAGCGCGAGTACGAACAGAAAGCCAAGCAGGCCGACGAGGATCTCGCCACGCTCCGCGCCGCGGCCGAGCGTCAGGCGGGCGAGATCGTAGAGAAGGCCAAGGCCGACGCCGCCGCGCTGATCGAGCGCCACAAGACGATGGCCGAAGCCAAGATCGCCGGCGCCGAGCGCGCCGCGCTCGCCGAGATCCGCGAGAAAGCCGCCACCGCCGCCACCGCCGCGGCGCGCGAGCTGATCGCCGCGAAGCACGACGCGGGCGCCGACAAGGCGCTGGTCGACCGCGCGATCGCGGGAATCTGAGGTCGGGCCGGCGTTGGCGCGTGGGCTTCGACAGGCTCAGCCTGAGCGGGTCGTGTTGGCAGCTGGTTTCTATCTCCGCTCAGCCTGAGCTTGTCGAAGGCCATACGCGGAGTTCGCCCCACTACCCCCTGAATTCGTCCTTGGCCGCCCTGAGCGCGGCGAACGTCGCCACCGCATCACCTCCGCCCCAGCGCGCCTGCAGCGCCGGCTGGTCCGCGCGCAGGAACGGGTTGGCGGCGATCTCGCGGTCGAGCCGGGTCGGCACGGTCCACTCGCCGCGCGCGCGCTTTTGCGCCACTTCCTCGGCATAGTCCGCGAGCGCCGGATTCTCGGGATCGGCGTGCCGCGCAAACGCTGCGTTGGCCTGGGTGTACTCGTGCGCGCAGTAGAGCGTGGTCGCGGACGGCAGCGCCTTGAGCCGCGACAAGCTCGCCCAGAACTGCGGCGCGGTGCCCTCGAACATCCGCCCGCAACCCAATGCGAACACCGAATCCCCGACGAACGCGATCCCCGCTTGGGGCAGGTGGTAGGCGATGTGCCCGTTGGTGTGCCCGCCGACGTCGATGACTTCGGCCTCGTGCTCGCCGAGCCGGACGCGGTCGCCGTGCGCCACCACCCGGTCGGGCGCGGCGCCCAGCCGTTCGACCTCGGCGGGTCCGATCACCGTGCACCCGGTCGCCGCAACGATGGCCGCGTTGCCGCCGGCGTGATCGGGGTGCCAGTGGGTGTTCCAGATGTGGGTGATCCGCCAGCCCTTGGCCTCGGCCTCGCGCAAGTATTCGTCGCCGTCGGGGGTGTCGATGCACGCGGTCTCGCCGCTCGCCTCGTCGTGGAGCAGGAAGCCGTAGTTGTCGCTGAGGCAGGGAAACTGGTGGACCTGGAGCATGGGGCAGCTTACTCGCGGCGGCCGAAAAGTAAAAGCCCGCAGCCCTCTCCCCTTCAGGGGAGAGGAGCGAGACTTGGCGGAGCATAGCGGAGCCTAGTCGCAGCGGAGAGGGGGCGGTGCGGCACCCCCCTCTCCCAACCCTCTCCCCTGAAGGGGAGAGGGCTATTCGGGCTTATTTCTTCGCCTTCAGCGCCTCGCCGAGGATGTCACCGAGCGACGCGCCCGAATCCGAGCTGCCGTACTGCTCGACCGCTTCCTTCTCCTCGTGGAGCTGGCGCGCCTTGATCGAGAAGTTGGGCTTCTTCG
>JAIVIY010000169.1 GCA_020200285.1 Novosphingobium sp.
CGGTCGAGGGCGCGCTCGCGCGGATCACCGCGCAGGGCGAGGAGAACGCCAACCGCATGGCCAAGCTCGAGGCGCGGCTCGCGATTTTCGAGGCCAACGCCCCGGCCACGGTGGTCGAGACCGGCGCCGCCGAGCTCAAGCCGGCTTCGATCACCGGCTCGGTCGCGACCAACACCACCGCGATGACCGGCGCATCGCAGGTCGCCCGGCCGTCGGCGGACCGCATCGCGGCGGTCGCGCTGATCGAGAAGCCGGCGAGCGGCGACCAGGGCGAGGACGACTACCTTTACGGCTACCGCTTGTGGGAGGCCAGGTTCTTCCCCGAAGCCGCGCAGCAGCTGAAGGCGACGGTCGACGGCCACCCGCGGCACAAGCGGCTCAGCTACGCCCGCAACCTGTTGGGCCGCGCCTATCTCGACGACGGCAAGCCCGGCACCGCAGCGCAAGTGTTCCTGCAGAACTACCAGGCCGACAAGGCCGGCGAGCGCGCATCCGACAGTCTGCTCTACCTGGCGGTGGCGATGACCCGGCTCAAGGAGACGCAGAAGGCCTGCATGGCGCTCGCCGAGTTCGCCGAGGCCTATCCACGCGAAGCCGCGGGCCGGCTCGCCGCGCAGTATGCCGCCGCGCAGAATGCGGTGAAGTGCAATTGATAGGCGGGCTTCGCCCTTAAGCGAACGCGCGGCGCGCTTCGCCGCGGACCTCGACGCGCTGTTCTCGGGTAGGGGTCGGCTGGGCCTCGCGGTGTCGGGCGGTCCCGACAGCCTGGCGCTGCTGCTTCTCGCGCACGAGGCGATGCCGGGCCGCTTCGAGGTCGCCACCGTCGACCACGGACTGCGCCCCGAAGGCGCGGCCGAGGCGGCCATGGTCGAGCGGCTCTACGCCAAACGCGGCATCGCCCACGCCACCTTGCGTCCTCACGTCGCGCTCACCGGCAACCTTCAGGCCGAGGCCCGCGCCGCGCGCTATGCCGCGCTGGGCGAATGGGCCGGCGCCCGCGGACTGGGCGCGATCGTCACCGCGCACCATCGCGACGACCAGGCCGAGACGCTGGTCATGCGCCTCAATCGCGGCGCCGGCGTGCGCGGCCTCGCGGGAATGCGCGGCGCGGCCGCCGTGCCCGGGCACCCCGGCGTGCCGCTGCTGCGCCCGCTGCTCGGATGGAGCCGGGCCGAGCTAGCCGCAATCGTCGCCAATGCCGGCCTCCCACCCGCCGATGACCCGTCCAACCGCGACCGGCGCTTCGAGCGGGTCGCCGTCAGGGCAGCGCTGACCGAGGCGGATTGGCTCGACCCGGCAGCGCTGGCGGCGAGCGCCGCGCATCTCGCCGAGGCCGACGAGGCGCTCGAGTGGGCAGCGGCGCGCGAGTGGGAAGAGCGTGTCGAGCTCGGTTCCGGCGGCCTGGCCTATCGCCCGAGTGCGCCCCGCGCGATCCGCCTGCGCGTGCTCGAGCGGATTCTCGCCGAGCTCGGCCGCGAGGGAACGCCGCGCGGCAGCGAGGTGGCGCGGCTCGACGGCTCGTTGGTCGCGGGCGGCACCGCGACGCTCGCCGGGGTGCGCGCCTCGGTCGACGGCGAGGCGTGGCGTTTCGCACCCGCCCCGCCGCGCCGCACCGCCTGAGCGATCGCGCTCAGCGAACATTCGCCACGGGCCGTCCGGTCCGTTGTATTGCCATTCACCCCCTCGACCCTACATTGGCTGGGCCATTCCCCGACAACGTGAGCGACACGCGACGATGAACGACGACAACCAGCCTTCGGGCAATCCCTGGGTCAAGAGCCTGCTGGTGTGGGGCGGGATCTTCCTCGCGTTGCTGATGGTGGTGTCGATGTTCGGCCCGCGCAGCGAGGCCGCGGGCAGCCAGCTCAAGTATTCGGACTTCCGCGCCAAGGTCGCCGAGGGCTCGGTCCGCGAGGTCCAGATCGCGCCGGACAAGATCACCGGCACGCTCAAGAACGACCAGGCGTTCTCGACCGTCCCGGTCGAAGGCGACACCAGCCTACCCAAATTGCTCGACGACAACGGCGTCAAATACGCCGGCGCGGCGCAGGAGCAGCCCAACCTGCTGTTCTACATCCTGGTCCAGTCGCTGCCGTTCCTGCTGATTCTGGGCGTCGCGTTCTTCGCGATGCGCCAGGTCCAGAAGGGCGGCGGTTCGGGCGCGATGGGCTTCGGCAAGTCGAAGGCCAAATTGCTGACCGAGCGCTCGGGCCGGGTCACCTTCGCCGACGTCGCCGGGATTGACGAGGCTCGCGAAGAGCTCGAGGAAATCGTCGAGTTCCTGCGCGATCCCAACCGCTTCGCCAAGCTCGGCGGGCAAATCCCCAAGGGCGCGCTGCTGGTCGGCTCGCCCGGCACTGGCAAGACCCTGCTCGCCCGCGCCATCGCCGGCGAGGCCGGGGTGCCGTTCTTCACCATCTCGGGCTCGGACTTCGTCGAGATGTTCGTCGGCGTCGGCGCCAGCCGCGTCCGCGACATGTTCGAGCAGGCCAAGAAGAACGCCCCGTGCATCGTCTTCATCGACGAGATCGACGCGGTCGGCCGCCACCGCGGCCACGGCCTCGGCAACTCCAACGACGAGCGCGAGCAGACGCTGAACCAGCTCTTGGTCGAGATGGACGGGTTCGAGGCCAACGAGGGCATCATCATCATCGCCGCGACCAACCGCCCCGACGTGCTCGACCCGGCGCTGCTCCGCCCCGGGCGGTTCGACCGCCAGGTGGTGGTGCCGATCCCCGACATCGAGGGGCGCGAGAAGATTTTGGGCGTGCACATGAAGAAGGTGCCGCTCGCCCCCGACGTCAACCCGCGGACGATCGCCCGCGGCACGCCGGGCTTTTCGGGCGCCGACCTCGCCAACCTGGTCAACGAGGCGGCGCTGCTCGCGGCGCGGCGCAACAAGCGCCTGGTCGCGATGCAGGAGTTCGAGGACGCCAAGGACAAGGTGATGATGGGCGCCGAACGGCGGTCGATGGTGATGACCGACGACGAGAAGAAGATGACCGCCTACCACGAGGCGGGCCACGCGATCGTCAGCGTGTTCGAGCCGGCCAGCGATCCGATCCACAAGGCGACGATCATCCCGCGCGGCCGCGCCTTGGGGATGGTCATGCGCCTGCCCGAGCGCGACAACTATTCGTACCACCGCGACAAGATGCACGCCAACCTCTCGGTCAGCATGGGGGGGCGCGTCGCCGAGGAGATCATCTTCGGCTACGACAAGGTCAGCTCGGGGGCGTCGTCGGACATCCACTACGCGACCGACCTGGCGCGCAACATGGTCACCCAGTGGGGGATGTCGGACAAACTGGGGCCGCTGCAGTACGAGCAGGCCCACGAAAGCTACCTCGGCTACGGCGGCTCGGCCCGGACGATGAACTCGGACGAGACCAACAAGCTGATCGACGCCGAGATCAAGGGCCTGGTCGAAGGCGCCCACGCCAAGGCGACCGGGATCCTCAAGGCCAACGAGGACAAGTTGCACCTGCTCGCCCAGGCGCTGCTCGAGTACGAGACGCTGACCGGCGACGAGATCAAGCACCTGCTCGAGACCGGCAAGGTCGACCGCCCCGACGCCCCGGGCTCAGCCCTCGTAATCGGCGCCCAGCGAGGTGTTGCGCACCGGGGCGGCGGCGGTGATCCGCAGCGCTTCGGCCGACTGGCTCAGCGAGCCGACCGCGTCGGCCTCGTCGTCGTCGTCGGGGACGACCTTCTGCAGCGACTGGACCAGGTTCTCGTGGAGGTACTTGGGCCGCACGGTCTCCTCGGCGATCTCGCGCAACGCGACCACCGGGTTCTTGTCGCGGTCGCGCTCGATGGTCAGCTCGGCCCCGCCCGAGATCGCCCGCGCGCGCTGCGCGGCGAGCAGGACGAGATCGAACCGGTTGGGAACCTTGTCGACGCAATCTTCGACGGTAACGCGCGCCATCGGGCACTCCGAATAAATGGTGCAGAGCCTGCGGGAAAGCGGAGCCGCTAGGCGGGTGGACGCCAAAAGTCAAGGATTCGCCGCGGGGACCTCGACCCGAATCAATCAAACTCCGTTCGTCCTGAGCCTGTCGAAGGACCGTCCTTCTCTTTGCCGCTGCGCGCGAGGCACGAAGAGAAGAGCGGTGCTTCGACAAGCCCGGCACGATCGGGGTTGGTTGGGATTTCCAGAGAATTGGCCTAGACCGTCCGCGTGCCTCAGCTTCCCGCAGAATACCGCGATCCGCCGCCGTTCTCGGTCTCGGCGGCGGGCCACGAGCTGACCTTCTACCCGGCGGGCGAGGACCGCCTTGCGCGGCTGCTCGCGCTGCTCGATTCGGCCGAGAGAAGCATCCGCATGTGCTTCTACATCTTCGCCGGCGACGAGGCCGGCCGCGCGGTGATCGCGGCGCTGCTGGCGGCGCGCAAGCGCGGGGTCGAGGTCTCGCTGATCATCGACAGCTTCGGCTCGAACGGCGCCCCCGACGCGCTGTTCGCGCCGCTGCGCGCGGCCGGCTGCCGCTACTGCTGCTTCAGCCCCAAGTGGGGGGTGCGCTACCTGATCCGCAACCATCAGAAGCTGGTGGTGATCGACGAGCGCGTCGCGCTGACCGGCGGGTTCAACGTCGAGCGCGACTATTTCCGTCCGCCGCGCGACAACGGCTGGCACGATCTCGCGGTCGAGCTGACCGGCCCGGTGGTCGCCTCGCTGGTCCGCTGGTACGACCTGGTCGAGAAGTGGACGCGCAGCTCCAAGGGCCAGTGGAAGGCGATCCGCCGCCTGGTCCGCGCCTGGAACCCGGGAAACGGCCCGGTCAAGCTGCTGCTCGGCGGCCCGACCCGCGGCCTCAGCCCGTGGGCGCGCGCGGTCAGCGACGACCTGATCGAAGGCCGGCGGCTCGACATGATCATGGCTTACTTCTCGCCCGCGGTGCGGCTGCTGGCGCGGATCGGGCGGATCGCCAAGAAGGGCGAGACCCGGCTGGTGCTCGCCGCCAAATCGGACAACGGCGCGACCATCGGCGCCTCGCGGCTGCTCTACGGCAAGCTCTTGAAGCGCGGGGCGCGGATCTGGGAGTTCAGCCCCTGCAAGCTCCACACCAAGCTGATCGTGCTCGACGACGCGGTCTATCTCGGCAGCGCCAACTTCGACATGCGCTCGTTGTACATCAACCTCGAGCTGGTGCTGCGGATCGAGGACCGGGCGCTGGCCGAGCGGATGCGCGAGTTCGTCGGCCAGCACCTGCCCGCGAGCCAGGAGATCACCCGCCCGCTCCACCGCCGCCGCACCGTCGGCTGCGCAGGCAGCGCCAGATCGAGCTTGAATGCGTGTATCGAATTTGATACACCCACGGCGTGAAGCCGATCACGTTCCTCGGCGACAGCCTCGCCTGCCTTCGCGATTTCCCCGACGGAGCCCGATCCGAAGCCGGGTATCAATTGAGCGAAGTCCAGCAGGGGAACGAACCGGCGACTGGAAGCCGATGAAGACCGTCGGCGCAGGAGTTCGCGAGATACGGGTTCGGGAGGCATCGGGCGCGTTTCGGGTCATTTATCTGGCGACGTTGCCGGATCGGGTTTTGGTGCTCCACGCGTTCCGGAAGAAGACGCAGGCGACGCCGCGAAAGGACATCGATCTGGCGGCCCGGCGGCTGCGCGAATGGAAGGGCTAAGCATGGACGTTCAAACCTTCGATAATGTGTTCGACGCGCTGGCGGATACGCCTGCGGAAGCGGCGAACATGAAGGCGCGCGCCGAGCTGCTGTCCGCGCTGAATGCGCGCGTACGGTCGTGGAACGTGCCGCAGGAGGCCGCCGCCTCGCGGCTCGGCATCACGCGCCCGCGACTCAACGACCTTGTCCGCGGCAAGCTCGGCAAGTTCTCGCTCGATGCGCTGGTCAACCTCGCATCGGCGGCCGGCCTGGTGCTGCAAATCAAGATCGCGGACGCGGCTTGAACGGGAGGCGGGGTCCCACACCGAGCTGATCGTGTTCGACAACGCGGTCTATCTCGGCAGCGCCGACTTCGACATGCGCAGCTCGTACATCAACCTCGAGCTGGTGCTGCGGATCGAGGACCGGGCGCTGGCCGAGCGGATGCGCGAGTTCGTCGGCCAGCACCTGCCCGCGAGCCAGGAGATCACCCGCCCGCTCCACCGCCGCCG
>JAIVIY010000170.1 GCA_020200285.1 Novosphingobium sp.
GGATTAGATCGCTCAGTGTGTTCCAAGGCCTGGGACCACAGCTTTAGGGCTGTTTTTCTCTTATCGGAAGCTGATCCCATGAGCTTTTCTCACATATTCGGATAGTTCGGCCCCCCACCCCCCTCGGGCGTGGTCCAGACGATGTTCTGATTGGGGTCCTTGATGTCGCAGGTCTTGCAGTGGACGCAGTTCTGCGCGTTGATCACGAACTTCGGATCGCCCTCCTCGACCCCGACCCACTCGTAGACCCCCGCCGGGCAATAGCGCGTCGACGGCCCGCCGAACACGCCGAGCTCGCTGGCTCGCTGCAGCTCGAGGTCCTTGACCACCAGGTGGACCGGCTGATCCTCCTCGTGGTTGGTGTTCGAGAGGAACACGCTGGAGAGCCGGTCGAAGCTGATCACCCCGTCGGGCTTGGGATAGGGGATCGGGCGGAACAAGTCGGCGCGCATCGTCGCCTCGCTGTCCCAGTGGTGCTTCATCGCCGGGATGAGCGGCAGGCGGATCTGCCGCAGCCACATGTCGATGCCGGCGAGCATCGTGCCGAATTCGCCGCCGAACTTGGAGACCATCGGCTGGGCGTTCTGGACCAGCTTGAGCTCACGGGCGATCCAGCTCGAGCGCACCGCGGCGTCGTAGTCGGCAAGCTCGGTGTGCGAGCTGCCCTCGCCGATCGCCTTCGCCACGGCTTCGGCGGCGAGCATCGCGCTCTTCATCGCGGTGTGGCTGCCCTTGATCCGCGGCACGTTGACGAAGCCTGCCGAGCACCCGATCAGCGCGCCGCCGGGGAACGCCAGCCTGGGCACCGATTGCCACCCGCCCTCGTTGATCGCCCGCGCGCCGTACGACACGCGGCGCCCGCCCTCGATCACCGCGCGGATCGCCGGATGCTGCTTCCAGCGCTGGAATTCTTCGAACGGGTAGACGTAGGGGTTCTTGTAATCGAGCGCGGTGACGAAGCCGAGCGCGACCTGGCCGTTGGCCTGGTGGTAGAGGAACCCGCCGCCCCAGCTGTCGCTTTCCGAGAGCGGCCAGCCCTGGGTGTGGAGCACGCGGCCGGGAAAATGCCTGGCGGGGTCGACGTCCCACAATTCCTTGATGCCGAGGCCGTAGACTTGCGGCTGATGGCCCTTCTCGAGGTCGAACTTGCCAGCAGCCCTCGTTCGACATGAACGGCGGCATCAGCGCTTCGGGGATCGACCACTGCTTGCGCTCGGTCAGCACCCAGTGGTGGTTCTCGGTGACCTCGACCTCGGCCATCGGGCAACCATCGTCGCGCCAATTGGGCAGCAGTTCATCTAACGCGCGCGGATCGACCACCGCGCCCGAGAGGATGTGCGCCCCGATTTCCGAGCCCTTCTCGAGGATGCAGCAGGTGATTTCCGGATCGATCTGCTTGAGCCGGATCGCCGCGGCGAGCCCCGCGGGGCCGCCGCCGACGATGACCACGTCGTACGGCATCGATTCGCGTTCGCTCATGGCCCTCTCACCCCTGAAACGTCTTTCCCCGATACAACCTGCCCCAACGCCTTGATTGCTGCGCTGGTCGCGGTCAAGACCACAGACACCGTGGACGCCAAAGAACAGGATTGGGCGGCGCAATGGGCCGCGGCGCAGGCGTGGTGGCGCGAGGCGGGGGTCGACCTCGACTTCGCCGACGCGCCGACCGACTGGCTCGCCGGGGCGCGCGCGGCGCCATCGCTCGGCGAGTCCCCGCGAAGGCGGGGACCTCAGGCGGAGGGAGCCCCTCTGGAGGCGCGAGGTCCCCGCCTTCGCGAGGACGCCCATGGCTCTGAGGAACCGCCAAAGACGCGCATCGGCGGCGATCACGCGCGCTGGCCGACGACGCTCATTGAGTTCGGCGAGTGGTGGCTGACCGAGCCGAGCCTCGATCCGGCGCCCGCGGCGCGGCGCGTGCTGCCCGCCGGACCGGCCGGGGCCCCGCTGATGGTGGTCGTCTCGGCCCCCGAGGCCGAGGACCGGGAATCGCTGCTCTCCGGCCGGCAAGGCCGGCTGCTCGACGCGATCCTGGCGGCGTTCGGCCATGCGCGGGGGGAGGTCTACCTCGCCACGGCGCTGCCCTCGCCCGCCGCGGTGACCGACTGGGCAGCGCTCGGCGCCGCGGGGATGGACCAGGTCCTCGCCCGTCACATCGCGCTGGCCGCGCCGCGGCGGTTGATCGTGTTCGGCCGCGACATTTCACCGCTGCTCGGCCACGACCCGGCGCAAGCCGCTCAATCTTCACTCCATTTTAGCCATCAGGGAACCAGCCTCCCGCTGGCGTTCGCGCCGACGCTCGAAGCGCTGCTCGAAAGGCCGGCGCTCAAGCGCGGGTTGTGGCGGCGCTGGCTCGACTGGACGAGGACTTGATGCAGGCCAAGAGCGTTTACCGGCTGACCGCGGCGGCGCTGGCGCTCGGCGCGGCCTGGGCGTCCGCTCCGGCCGCGGCAAACAGCGCCTCGGCCGACTACTTCCGGTTGCGCGGGACCACCCGAAACGCGCCGGCAGTGCTGACCAGGGACGAGCGCGAGTTCTACGCGACGCTGTTCGCCTCCCGCCGCCGCGAAGACTGGGCGGCGGTTCAGGCGATGCTCGCCGCGAAGCCCGAGGGCCCGCTGCACGCGGTGGCCAAGGCCGAGTTCTACCTCGCCGCCAACTCGCCCAAGGTCGACGCCGCGCCGCTCGTCGCGCTGATCGGCGAAGCGCCCGAGCTGCCGTGGGCCGATCAACTGGCGCGGCTTGCGGCCAAGCGCGGCGCCAGCGAACTGCCCGCGCTGCCCGGAGCGTACCGGCTCTATTCGGTCGCCGCCGCGCCCAAGCGCCTGCGCCCGCGCAGCGTGTCGGACGGAACGATGCCGCCGGCGATCGCCGACGCGATCCTGCTGGCGATCAAGAACGACGACCCGACCGGCGCGCGCGCGCTGCTCGACGGGATCGACGCTTCGCTTTCGAGCGAGGCCCGCGCCGAGTGGCGCGCGCGGGTCGCGTGGAGCTTCTACATCGAGAACGACGACGGCCAGGCGCTCAGCGTCGCGCGCAGCGTCGCCGACGGCAGCGGGCCGTGGGTCGCCGAGGGCTGGTGGACCGTGGGCCTCGCCGCCTGGCGGCTGGGCGGCTGCGAGGAAGCCGCGGCCGCCTTCGAGCAGGCCGCGGCGGGCGCCGGCAACGCCGATCTCGCCGCGGCCGGGCACTACTGGGCGGGGCGCGCCTGGCTGCGGTGCCGCGCGCCGGAGAAGGTCGCCGCCGCGTTGCGCGCCGCCGCGCGCCGAAGCGAGACCTTCTATGGCCTGCTCGCCGCCGAAGCGCTCGACCTCAAGGGGCCGACGGCCAGGCCCTCGCCCGACTTCACCGGCGAGGACTGGCAAACGCTGCGCGACCTCTCCAACGTCCGCGCCGCCGCCGCGCTCGCCGAGATCGGCGAGAACGACCTCGCCGACGAGCTCCTGCGCCACCAGGCGCGGATTGGCGACCCGCGCCAGTTCGCCGCGCTGACCCGGCTCGCGCGCGACCTCGGGCTGGCCTCGACCCAGCTGTGGATGGCCTACAACGCGCCCTCGGGCGGACGTCCCGACGACGCTTCGCGCTATCCGACGCCGAAGTGGGCGCCGGCCAACGGCTGGAAGGTCGATCCGGCGCTGGCGTTCGCTCACGCCCTGCAGGAATCGAACTTCCGCACCTCGGTCACCAGCCCGGCCAACGCCAAGGGGCTGATGCAGATCACCCCGATCACCGTTCGCCAGCACAGCCCGGCGCTGGCGATGGACCCGGGCGGCGTCGACCTGACCAACCCCAGCGTCAACCTCGCCTTCGGCCAGCAGAACCTTCAGATGCTGCGCGATTCGGGCGCCACGCAAGGCCTGCTGCCCAAGATCATGGCCGCCTACAACGCCGGGCTGACTCCGCTGACGCGCTGGAATTACGAGATCCGCGACCATGGCGACCCCCTGCTGTGGATCGAATCGATCCCCTACTGGGAGACCCGCGGCTACGTCTCGGTGGTGATGCGCAACTACTGGATGTACGAGCAGCAGGCCGGAGCGAAGTCCGACAGCCGCAAGGGGCTGGCCGAGGGCAAGTGGCCCCGGTTCCCGGGGCTGAGCGGCGCGCAGGCGGTGCGGATCGCGCAGGCCGGTCGCTAATGCGCCTTGCCCTCTCCCCGGCGGGGAGAGGATACGAAGGCTTGGCAGCTTGCTGCCTAGCCGGAGTTGGAGAGGGGGCTCCGCCCTCGCCGTGTCGAGCCCCCTCTCCTAGCTTCGCTGGGGAGAGGGATAAGGCAGACGCGAACAGGGGATGCTTGATGGCCATTGATCGGCCACACCTTGGCCGCCCGCGCGATCGAGCGCGACGACGTTACCGCGCTGACCGCCCGGCTCGACGGCTGGATCGACGATCCGGGCATCGACTGCGTGATCTTGACCGGCGGCACCGGCCTGACCGGCCGCGACGTGACGCCGGAGGCGCTCGACCGCGTCAAGGATAAGGACATCCCCGGCTTCGGCGAGCTGTTCCGCTGGCTGAGCTACAAGACCATCGGGACCTCGACCGTGCAGAGCCGGGCGCAGGCCGTGCTCGCCCGCGGCACCTACATCTTCGCGCTTCCCGGCTCGAACGGCGCGGTCAAGGACGGCTGGGACCTGATCCTCGCCGAGCAGCTCGACGCCCGCAATCGTCCGTGCAACTTCGTCGAGCTGATGCCGCGGCTGACGGAGAAATAGGGGCTTACGTCCCCATTGCCGGCCTTGGCGACCACCCCCCTACAGCGCAGAAACCGTTTTCCTACACGCGCCCGATTTGCTTCACCCTGGCTGATGACGAACGCACCCCTGGCGGCGCACAGCCCTCGCCACCGAGCCTGTCCGGAGCCCATCCAAGGACCGTGCCGCTTGGCCCGCGCCCCAGACCGCACCGCTGCCTGGCAGCCACCATGGCCAGTGCGACCATTCGGACCATTCGCGCGCAGACGCGCCGTTGCAGCAGCCGCGTGTTCTTGCTATGTTCCGGCTATGCAACGCCTCAAGCAACCCGCCGTGCATGGCCGCGGCGCGCAGTGGGGCGCGGCGCCGACGCGGTTCGGGCTGGCGACGCGCGAGGCCGATGGCGACTGGCTCGACGTGGCCGAGGAGATCGACGGGCCGGGACCCAAGCTGCGGACGACGGTGGCCGAGGAGCGGCCCAAGACGATCGTCACCTTCAACCGGTCGCCCGACATCGCCTTCGACCGCTCGATCAATGCCTACCGCGGTTGCGAGCACGGCTGCATCTATTGCTTCGCGCGGCCGACGCATGCGTTCCACGACCTGTCGCCGGGGCTGGACTTCGAGACGAAGCTGTTCGCCAAGCCCAACGCCGCCGAGCTGTTGCGCGCGACGCTGGCCAACCCGCGCTACAAGCCCGCGCCGATCGCGATGGGGACCAACACCGATCCCTACCAGCCGATCGAGGATCGCTATCGGATCACGCGGAGCGTCCTCGAGGTGTGCCTCGAAGCGCGGCACCCGGTGACGATCACCACCAAGTCGGCGCGCGTCCTGCGCGATCTCGACGTGCTGACCGAGCTCGCGCGGCAACGACTGGTCGCGGTGGCGATCTCGGTGACCAGCCTCGATCCGCGGTTATCGGGGCTGCTCGAGCCGCGCGCCTCGGCGCCGGCCAAGCGGCTCGAGGCGCTGGGCCGGCTGGCCGCGGCGGGCATTCCCGCACACGTCTCGATCGCCCCGGTGATCCCGTGCATCACCGACGAGTTCATCGAGGGCATCGTCGAACGCGCTGGGCAACTGGGCATCCGCTCGGCAAGCTGGATCATGCTGCGCCTGCCGCACGAGGTCGCGCCGCTGTTCCGCGAGTGGCTTGCAACGCATTTCCCCGAGCGCGCGGGCAAGGTGATGAGCATCGTCCGCTCGATGCGCGACGGACGCGACAACGAGCCCGGCTTCTTCGCGCGGAACAATCCCCGCGGGCCGTTCGCCGACTTGTTCCGCACCCGCTTCCGCCTCGCCTGCAAGCGCGCCGGCATTCCGCAGGAACGGATCGAGCTCGATTGCTCGCGCTTTCGCCCACTGCACGCCGACGGACAGCTCAGCCTTCTGTGAATCCCCGCGAAGGCGGGGACCTCAGGACAAGTCGCGCCCGTCCCGGAGATCCCCGCCTTCGCGGGGACTCACATGCGTTGCTGGATGCAATCTATCGTATTAGATCGAACGGATGGACAAAGGCGTGTGCCTGGTGATCGGCGCGGGCGACGGGCTCGGCGGGGCGATCGCGCGCGCGTTCGCGGCCGAAGGGCATTCGGTCGTCGTCACCCGACGGGCGCGGCACCTCGATCAGCCGGCATCCGCGAGACCACGAGCCGCGTCTTCACCAAAGTCTGGGAGATGGCCTGCTTCGCCGGGTTCCTCGCCGGACGCGAGGCGGCGCGGGCGATGGCGCCGCGCGGGCGCGGCTCGATCCTGTTCACCGGCGCGACCGCCTCGATCCGTGGGCGCGAGGGCTACGCCGCATTCGCCGCGGCCAAGGCCGGCTTGCGGCTGCTCGCGCAGTCGCTGGCGCGCGAGCTCGGCCCCGAGGGCATCCACGTCGCCCACGTGGTCTGCGACGGCGCGATCGACGGGGTGTTCACCCGCGAGCGTCACGATCGGGCCGAAGTCGAGGCGCTGCTCGCCGATGACCTGATCCTCAAGCCCGAGGACATCGCGCGAAGCTTCGTCTGGCTGCACAACCAGCCGCGCTCGGCGTGGAGCCACGAGATCGACCTGCGGCCGTGGAAGGAAGCGTGGTGACCCGCAAGACCATCGAGTTCGTCTTCGATTTCGGCAGCCCCAACGCCTATCTCGCATTGCCGCCGCTGCGCGAGATCGCCGCGCGGCATGGCGCGACGGTCAAGCTGATCCCGTGCCTGCTCGGCGGCATCTTCAAGGCGACCAACAACCGCGCGCCGATGATCGCGTTCGGCCCGGTCAAGGGCAAGATGGAGTACGAGCGGCTCGAGATGGAGCGCTTCATCCGCCGCCACGGCCTGGCCCGCTTCCGGATGAACCCGCACTTCCCGGTCAACACTTTGCTGGCGATGCGCGGAATGGTGGCGGCGCAGGCGATGAGCGTCGAGGACGCCTACGTCGCTGCGGTGCTCGCGGCGATGTGGGAGGACGGCGAGAAGATGGACGATCCCGAAGTCTTCGTCCGCGTGCTCGACGCCGCCGGGCTCGACGGCCGCGCGATCCTCGATCGCACCCAGGACGAAGCGGTCAAGGCCGAGCTCGCCGCCAACACCGAAGCCGCCGTAGCGCGCGGGGTGTTCGGGAT
>JAIVIY010000090.1:0-17784 GCA_020200285.1 Novosphingobium sp.
TCTCGGCAACCAGGGCCGCACCGCCGCCGGCGACGTCCAGGTGATGAGCGCCGGGACCGGGATCACGCATGCCGAGTACAACCTCGAGGACGAGGCGACGACGCTGTTCCAGATCTGGATCCTGCCCGACCGCGCCGGCGAGACGCCGGCGTGGGGCCAGCGCGAGTTTCCGCGCGGCGATCGCTCGGGCCAGTGGGTGACGCTCGCCGCGGGCGACGCCGGGGCCGACGGCGAAGTCCTGCCGATCCGCGCCGACGCGAAAGTGCTCGCGGCCAAGCCGGCGGCGGGCGAGAGGCTGGGCTACGCCGCCGATCCCGCGCGCCACTTGTACCTGGTCGCGCCGACCGGACGAATTTCGGTCAACGGCAAGCTAGCCAGTCCGCGCGACGGTGTCGCGGTGACCGGCGAAGACCAGCTCGAGATCGTCGCCGAGGACGACGCCGAGATCGTGCTGGTCGACGCGCGCTAGCGCGCGACCAGTTTGGCCTGCGCGCCGGCGAGGCGCTGCATCACCTTCAAGTCCTGCTCGCGCAGCTGGAGCGCGGCCTCGGCCCAGTGGTCGACGATCCGCTTGAGTTCGGCGAGCGGAACGTGGGTGCTTTCGCGCATCGCGCGCTTGGCCCCGACCATTCCGGCGTGGCGGCGGCCGTTCCGGGCGAAGAATTCGCGGGTGGCGACGACGCCCTCGCCGTCGTCGGCGAGCTGGTGGACGATGCCGAGGTCGTGCATCTCCGCGGCCGAGTAGGTCTTGTTCGACAGGATGATCCGGTCGGCCGCGGCCGAGCCGAGCTTGCGCGAGAGGATCGCGTGCGCGCCCATCCCGGGGAACAGCCCGAACATCACCTCGGGCAGCCCGAACGTCGCGCTCCTCTCGGCGATCACGTGATCGAACGACAGCAGCGCCTCGAACCCGCCGCCCAGCGCCGCGCCCTGGACCAGGCCAATGGTCAGGATCGGCAAGTCGAGCGCATGGATGTTGCGGTGAAGTATTTCGACGCAGCGATAGCCGTAACGGACAAGTCCCGCGCGGTCGCCGGCCTGGATCAGGCGATGAAACAGCTCGAGATCGCCGCCGAAGCAGTAGACGCCCGGCGCGCGACTGCCGAGCACCAGGTACCTGAGCGGGGCGCGTCCTTCGCCGAAACCCTCGAGGATCAGCTTCTGCCAGTCCTCGAAATCGCCGAGCATCGGCGGGGTAAAGCTCGGCCGTCCGGCGGGGCGCATGAAAGTCCACAGCACCGCGTCGGCGGGCTCGTAAAGAACGTCCAGTTCGCCCAATTCGAACAGTTTTTGCGGGAGTTGGAGGCGCGCGCGGGCATCCTCGACGAGAGCCTCCGCGCGGTCATCGAAGAACAGCCGGTGCGCGTCGTCGCCGGCGGCGTAGCCTTGCGCCCCATCCAAGTCGACGACCAAGCGATCCATTCCCGCCCCCGAGTTGCGGCCCCTGTCCGACGCCAACAATGACCCCCATGTCGGCGTTAACATTGGAGAAACTATGTCACGTAACCTATCCTTGGCAATCCGAAATCGTAATTCTCGGCGAAATCGGCGATTTACTCGCTGCGCGCGCGGAATAGCGCCCAGGCCATGGTAAACGTCGCGACCGCCGCGCCCAGCATCGGCAGGAGATGTTTCAAAACGAGATCGGCGGGCAGATCCTTGAGGAAGATGCCGTTGCTGACCACGATCATGTGGTAGGTCGGATTGACCGCGACCAGCGGCTGCAGCCACTCGGGCATGTTGTCGACCGGCGCGGCGTAGCCCGACAGCAGGATCAGCGGGACGGTGACGAAGAACATGCCCAGAAACGCCTGCTGCTGATTGCCGGCGAGCGTCGAGATCATCAGCCCGAGCCCAACCAGCGACATCGAATAGACCACGATCGCCACCAGCAGCAGCGCCAGCGAGCCGGTGAACGGCACGCCGTAGAGCAAGGGAATCGCGGCGGTGTAGAACAGGCAGTTGGCGACCCCGACGACGAACGCCGGGGCGACCTTGCCGAGCAGGATCTCGGCCGGGGTCAGCGGCAGGATCATGAGTTCGTCGTAGGTTCCGAACTCGCGCTCGCGCGCGACCGACTGGGCCGAGACCGAAAGCACCAGCACCGCGGTGATCACCGCGATCATCGCCGGCATCGTGAACCACAAGTAATCGAGGTTGGGGTTGAACCAGTTGCGCGCGATGGCCTGCGGTTGGGGCGGCCCGCGCAGCCGCGGGCGCAATTCGGCTCCGGCGCGCGCGACGATCCGCTCGAGATAGCCGCCGACGATCTGCGCGGCGTTGGTCCGCCGCCCGTCGAGCAGCGCGAGCACCTCGCCCCCTCGCCCGGCCGCGACGTCGGCCGACAGCCGCTGCGGCAGGATCAGCCCGGCGATCACCTCGCGCCGGGCAAGGCCGTCGCCGAGCGCGCGCTCGCTCGGATAAACCCGCAATTCCCGGATGTTCGGGCTGCCGTCGAGCGCGGCGACGATCTCCTGCGCGGCGCGGCCGCCGTCGCGGTCGACCAGGCCGATGGCGATGCTCTTGACCTCGAGCGTGGTGGCGAAGCCGAACAGCAGCAGCTGGACGATCGGCGAGATCACCAGCGTGGTCCGCGCCCGGCGGTCGAGCAGCACGACCTTGAGCTCCTTCAGCGCGAGCGCAGCGAGGCGCGAGAGTCGGTTGGATCCTTGGCGGCTCATGCGATCGTCCGCCCGATCGCCTTGGTCACCCGCCAGAAGAAGAACGCGCCGAACCCGGCCATGATCGCGGCGTTGGGCCAGATCAGCGCGGGGATGTCGCCGGCGAGGAACACGCTCTGCAAGGGCGGGATCAGATAGCGCGCGGGGACGATCCAGGTCAGCCACTGGATCGGCTGCGGCATCGATTCGATCTCGAACAGGAACCCCGACAGCAGCAGCGAAGGCAGGAAGCCCGAAAGCAGCGCGAACTGGGTCGAGACGAACTGGTTGCGCGTCCCCGCCGAAATCAGCAGGCCCTGTCCGAGCACCGCCGAGAGGAACGTCGCCGAGATCGCCAGCAGCGCGCCGAACGAGCCTTCGAACGGCAGATCGTAAGCCGCGATCGCCACGCCGACGCAAACCGCCGTCGCGGCAAGGCCGAGCAGGAAGTACGGCAACAATTTGGCGGCTACCAGCAGCGGCACCGGGATCGGCGTCGCGAGCAGGCCCTCCATCGTCCCGCGCTCGTATTCCCGCGCGATGATCAGCGCGGTCAGCATCGTCCCGATCATCGCCATGACGATCGCGATCGCGCCGGGCACCAGCGTGTAGCGGCTGCGCAGGCCGGGATTGTAGCGGTAGCGCGGGTTGAGCTCGATCGCCGGCCGGGCCGCGGCCCCGCGCTCGCCGAGCCGCGCCGCGCTCCAGTTGGCGAGCAGTCCGCGGGCGTGGCCGGCGACGAACGCCGCGGTGTTGGGCTGGCCGCCGTCGGTCAACACCTGAATGTCGCGCACCCGGCCGCTCGCCAACCCCGCGCCGAAGCCGTCGGGGATGACCACGATTCCGCGCAAGCCGGCTTCGAGCATCGCCCGCTCGAGCGGGGCGACTGCCGGCGCTTCCTCGATGTCGAAGTAGCGATTGCGCGCGAACGCCGCGACCAGATCGCGCGAGGCGGCTGAGCGGTCGAGATCGACGATCCCGGTGCGGGTGCCGCGGGTGTCGAGGCTGACCGCGCTGCCGAACAGGAACATCAGCAGCAGCGGCAGCACCAGCACCAGCCCGATGGTCGACGGGTCGCGCCAGATCTGCGCCCATTCCTTGGCCATCACCGCCATCGCGCCGCCGAGCCGCGACGGGGCCGGACGGGTCACGCCGCTTCCCTCGCCCGCTCGCGCTGCGCGGCGATCAGCGCGACGAACGCGTCCTCCAGCGTCGCCCCGGCGGAACGCACCGCCAGCGCCTGCTGCTTCAATTCCTCGGGCGTGCCCTGGGCGATGGTCTCGGCCCGGCTGATCAGCAGCAGCCGGTCGCACATCTCGGCCTCGTCCATGAAGTGGGTGGTGACCAGCACCGCCACGCCGCGGTCGGCGATGCCGGTGATGTGGTGCCAGAACTCGCGGCGGACGATCGGATCGACGCCCGAGGTCGGCTCGTCGAGGAACAGCACTCCGGGCGCGTGCATCACCGCCGCGGCGAGCGCGAGGCGCTGCTTGACCCCGAGCGGCAGCGTGCCCGCGGGCAGCCGCCAGAACTCGCCCAGCGCGAGGTTCTCGACCGCGCGCTCGACCGCCTCGCGCAGGCACGCCCCCGCCAGGCCATAGGCGCCGGCGACGAAGCGCAGGTTCGCCGCGACCGTCAGGTCAGCGTAGAGCGAGAACTTCTGCGGCATGTAACCGAGCGCCTGGCGTGCCTCGGCCGCGGCGGTGGTCAGGTCGTGACCGGCGACGCGCCCATGGCCCGAGGTCGGCCGGGCGAGCCCGCAGAGCATCCGGAAGGTGGTCGACTTGCCCGCGCCGTTGGGTCCGAGCAGGCCGAACACCTCGCCCGGGGCGACGGCGAAGCTGACGTCGTGGACCGCGGTGAAATCGCCATAGCGCTTGCCGAGGCCAACCGCTTCGATAGCCGGTGGCGCATCGGCTTCATGGGCGATCTCGGGAAACGCCGCGGCGACCGTGCTCGGCCGCAGCGCGCTGCCGTCGTCGAGCACCCAGGCGAAGCCGTCGTGGACCTGCGGCCGGCGCTCGCGCCAGCTGGCCTTGGCGAGCGCAAGCTTGGGGGGCTGGTCGGCGAGCGAGCGCAAGGTCAGCCGCACCTCGCCGCCCTCGATCCGTCCGGCGATCGTCGCGGGATGCTCGAGCGCGGCGCGCAAGGCGCCGCGGCGTTGCGCGGCGGGAACCGGGAGGCTCCACACCCGCCCCGCGGCGAACCCGGCGAGGCCCGCGGGCTCGCCGAAGTATTCGCGCCGGCCTTCGTGGAGCACCAGCACCTCGTCGCACTGCTCGGCGTCCTCGAGCACGCTGGTCGCCCAGACGATCGCGGTCTCGGGTCCCGCGAGGTCGCGCGCGAGCCGCCAGATCTCGCGGCGCGAGAGCGGGTCGACTCCGACCGAGGGTTCGTCGAGCAGCATCAGCGGCGGAGCGGCGACGACCGCGCAGGCCAGCGCCAGCTTCTGCCGCATCCCGCCCGAAAGCCGCCCGGCGGCGCGGCGGGTGAACGGCGCCAGCCCGGTCAGGTCGAGCAGGTGGCCGATGCGCTCGTCCCATTCGTCGCGGCGCAGCCCGCGAAGCTTCGCGTAAAGCGAAAGGTTCTGCTCGACCGACAGCTCGGCGTAGAGCGCACCGGCTTGCGGCATGTAGCCGATCAAACCGCGGTCGAGGCGGGCGGCGGGCGCGCCGAACACGTCGACTTCGCCGGCGTCGGCCGCCACCAGGCCGGCGCAGACCCGAAGCAGCGTGGTCTTGCCCGCCGCGTCGGGGCCGACCAGCCCCATGATCCGCCCCTCGCGCAGCGTGAAGCCCACCCCATTGAGCGCATCGATCGCCGGTGCGCCCCGGCCGGGCGAGGCGAAGCGCTTGGCGACGCCTTCGAGATGGAGAACGGCTTCCCCCCTCCCGCTTGCAGGAGGGGCCGGGGGTGGGTCCGTCATTGCGCAGGCTCCGGCCGCGACTGGCCCACCCCTAACCCCTCCCGCAAGCGGCAGGGGAATTGCAGCAGTGAGCTCATCCGCCAGCCAACGTCACCGTCACCGGCTGGCCCTGGCGCAAATCGTTGTTCGGGTCGTCGACCGTCAAGCGAACACGATAGACCAGGTCGGCGCGCTGGTCCTCGGTCTGGACGGTACGCGGGGTGAACTCGGCGGTGGGCGAAATGTAGCCGATCCTCGCCGGCCAGGTCTTGTCCGTCCCGTCGGCGTGGACGGTCGCGCGCATTCCGGGGCGCACCTTGGGCAAGTCGGGCTCGGCGACATACGCGCGCACCCGCACCGGCTGGATCAGCGCGACGGCATAGACCACCTCGCCGGGCTGGACGATCGCGCCCGCCTCGCGCACCCGGGTCAGCACTTGCCCCGCGCTCGGCGCGCGGAGCACGGTGTCCGAGAGGTCGGTCTCGATGGCGCGGCGTTCGGCCGCCATTTGGGCGGCTTCGGCGCGAGTCGCCACGCGGTCCTCGGCGCGCGTCCCTTCGCGCACCAGCGACAGCGCCGCACGGGCGGATTCGGCGCGCGCCGCGGCCGCGGTCAGCCCGGCCGCGCTCGCCTCGAACTCGGCCTTGCTGATGAAGCCGCGCTCGTGCAGCGCCTTGCGCCGCTCGTGCAGCCGCCGCGCCTCGCCGAGCCGGGCCTCGGCGTCGACCACCGCGGCCTGCGCTTCGCGGACCTGCTGGGGGCGGTTGCCGGCCCGATCGCGGTCGACCAGCGCGCCCGCCGCCGTGACCCTGGCCTCGGCCCCGGCAAGCCGATCGCGCAACGGCCGGGTGTCGAGCCGGGCGAGCTCCTGGCCGGGAGTCACCTTGTCGCCCTCGTCGGCCAGCACTTCGGCGATGCGCCCGCCGACGCGGAAGCCGAGCTCGACCTCGCGCACCTCGACGTTGCCGTAGAGCCGGGCCGCGCCCTCGCCCTCGCCGCCCCACCAGCCCGCGGCGCGGCCGGCGAAGAACAGCACCACCGCAACCACGATGACGGCGAGACCGAGGCGCATGCGCCGCGCGCTAGCTGAAGCCACCCCGCTCCCCCCTGTGCGAACCCAAAACGCTTCGGCGTCGCGACGCGCCTTGCGGAAGGCTAAACGATTGGGAGGGGGAAGGGAATCCGCAATCTGCGGAGCGGCGCTAGCCCGCGCCGAGCCGCGCCAGCGAGCGCTCGAGCATCAGCCATTGCCAGATCAGCCGGCTGTGGTCGCTGCGCCCGGCGATGTGCGCCTCGGCCAGCGCGCGCAAGCGGTCGGTCGCGAACCACCCGGTGCGGGTGAGCGCGCCGCTCGTCGCCACCGCGCGCGCCTGGCCCGCCAGCGGCCCGCGCAGCCATGCCGCGATCGGAGTGACGAAGCCCATCTTCGGCCGGAACAGGATCTCGTCGGGAAGCTGGCGGCGCATCGCCTGCTTCATCAGCCACTTGCCCTGGCTGCCGCGGATTCGCATCCGCTCGGGCAGCGTCGCGGCGAACTCGACCAGGCGGTGGTCGAGCAGCGGCTCGCGCGCCTCGAGGCTGACCGCCATGCTGGCGCGGTCGACCTTGGTCAGGATGTCGCCGGGCAGCCAGAACTTGAGATCGGCGTATTGCGCGCGGTCGAGCCCGGTCCGCGCGGGCGCGGCGCGCATCAGCGCGATCAGCGGCTGCTCGGCGCGATAATCGCCGCGCAGGCGGAGGAAATCCGGCGCGTAGAGCGGATCGCGCAGGTCGGGCGGGCAGATCGCCAGCGCTCGCGCATAGCCCTCCTCGCTGCTCGCCCCGAGCGCCTGGAGCGTGGTCTTGGCGCGTAGGGGGCGAGGCGCCCAGCCGGCCTTGGGGTAGAGCCTGCCGGCCGCGCCGAACACCGTCTGACGCAAGCCTTCGGGAAGCAGCGCGCGCACCCGGTCCTCGCGCAGCTGGAACGCCTGGCGGCGATAGCCGGCGAGCGCCTCGTCCGCCCCGTCGCCCGACAGTGCGACGGTCACGTGCTCGCGCGCCAGCGCGCAGACCCGCAGCGTCGGCAGCGCCGACGCGTCGGCGAACGGCTCGTCGAAAATCCCGGCGAGGCGGTCGATCTCGGCGAAGTCGTCGGGCGAGACCTGGCGCTGATGATGATCGGTGCCGAAGCGTTGGGCGATCGCCCGCGCATACTCGCTTTCGTCGTAGTCCGAGACGTCGAAGCCGATCGAGCAAGTCTTGACCGGCTGGGGCGAGGCTTCGGCCATCAACGCGACCACGCTCGAACTGTCGACCCCGCCCGAAAGGAACGCGCCGAGCGGCACGTCGGCGGTCATCCGCGAGGTCACGCCTTCGCGCAAGCGGTGGAGCAGCCGCGCGCCGAGGTCGGCCGCGCCGCCTTGGCTGCGCTCGGCGAAGCTGACGTCCCACCACTGCACTGGCGCGGCCGGCTCGCGGCCGTGCTCGAGCAGGCGGTAGTGGCCGGCGGGGAGCTTCTCGACCCCGCTCAGGATCGAGCGGTGATCGGGGACGTAGCCCCAGGCCATGTAGTCCTCGACCGCCAGCGGGTCGATTTCGGCGCGGAGCAGCGGGTGGGCGAGCAGGCCCTTCAATTCGGAGGCGAAGGCCAAGCTGCCGTCGGAGAGCCGCGCGGTGAACAGCGGCTTGACCCCCAGCCGGTCGCGGGCGAGCAGCAGCCGGCGGCTCGGCAGGTCGTAGAGCGCGAAGGCGAACATCCCGTGGAGGCGCGGCAGGCACTCGACGCCCCACTGCTGCCAGGCGGCAAGGATCGTCTCGCTGTCGCCCTCGGTCCGGAACCGCGCGCCGAGCGCTTCGAGCTCGCGCCGCAGCTCGCGAAAGTTGTAGATCTCGCCGTTGAAGCTCAGCATCGCCCGCCCGTCCGCCGAGGCCATCGGCTGCGGCGATCCGGCGAGGTCGATGATCGACAGGCGGCGGTGGCCGAGCGCCACCCCCGGCGCGGTCCACACCCCAGCCCCGTCGGGCCCGCGGTGGGCGAGCGCGTCGCACATCCGCTCGACCCGCAGCGGATCGACCGGCTTGGGCGTGCCGCAGTGGAAAATGCCGGCGATCCCGCACATGTTAGGGTCCGTCCTCGCTACCCTAAGGCAGCTAGCGGTTGGCGGCGACGCGGTCCATCCACGCGCCGGGGTCGCCGGTCGCGGCCACGAACCGCTCGACCGCTCGTCGCGCCGGACGCTCGGGGCGTTGCTCCGCCGAAACGATCAGCGCGGCCGTCGCGCGGCGGCGCAGCAGCAATTTGTCGGCGATAGCGCCCAGGCGGAGCCGCAAGTTGCTGCTCATGGTGGCGTTGCCGCTGCGATACCAGGTGACGGCGATCCGCTGGACCGGGCCCGGCGCCTCGAGCCGCTCGGCGCGACCTTCCCGCAGCGGCGCTTCGAACGCGGCCCAGGCCCAGTCGCTGTCGGGCGTGACCGCGCCCTCGCCGAACCCGCCCGCCTCGCGCCCCTCGCCCTGGCTGGCGTACAGCGCGAACGACACGTCGACCCGGTCGCCGGCGGCGTTGGCGTAGCGCCCGAGCAACCGGTGATCGGCGCCGCGATGGCGCGGTTCCCACCACACCGCGGGCGCATAGTCGGCGCGCTGCCAGCCGGGCACGTCGGGCAAGTCGATCGCGGCGGGGAGCGGCGCGGTCAGGCGATCGGCCGCCGCCGCCCAGCCGAATGCGCCAAGCGCCAGCGCGGCGATTGCGATCAGCGTGGTCTCGCGCTTGAAAGGATGCGCGGACAACGCGGCGAGGTGTTTCGACGCCAGGATGGCGCGCGCATCGATCGGCGGATCGGCGGGCGCGCGGTCGAACCAGCGCCAGCCCGCCGCCAGCACCAGCACGATCACCGCGGCGAAGAACAGCCAGCCGTAAAGGATATGGTCGAACCCGGCGGCGAACTCGATCCCGCGCACCTCGGCGACGACGATCGTCCCCCACGCGCGCACCCCGTTGGCGAGCACCGAGATCGTCAGCGCTCCCGCGACGAAGCCCACCCGCCGCGGCCAGCTGCGAAAGCAGAGGTTGGCCGCGAGCGCCGCGAACGCGGTCATCGCGATCAGGAACTTGATCCCCGAGCAGGCCTCGGCGACCTTGAAGTAGCCCGCCTGGGTGGTGATGAAGATGCCGTCGAGCAGCGCGGGGATGCCGCTCAAGGCGAGCAGCGCCATCGTCATCCGGGCGGTCTGCAGCTGCAGCAGCGGCACCAGCTCCTCGCCTGCGGGGACCAGGAACAGCATGTAGCCGAGCGGGAACGCGAGCCCCGCCGCGACCCGCGGCCCGAGCAGGCACAGCGTCGCGCCCTGGAGCATGGCAACCGCGCCGAGCTGGCGCGCCAGCGAAACCCCGGCGAAGCTGCCGAGGACCCAGAGGAGCGCCGCCGCGGCAACGAACAGCAGCCCCGGCCCCCACGCTTGCGGCGTCAGCCTGGCCAGCTCACGGCGGCGCAACGCGACCAGCCAGGCGAGGATCGCGGGGACCAGCAGCACGTGGTTGTAGGTCGAGATGTCCCACCATTGCGCGGCCATGTCGCGCCACTCGCGCCCGAACAGCGCGATCAGCCCGACCCAGGCCAGGACGAGCGCGCCCAGCGGCGCACGCCAGGCGTGGGGCAGCGCGTCCCAGCGCGGCGACCCCGCCGCCAGGATGGCGTCAGGTGGCATCGCGCGCGGCTCCGCGCTCGATCCCGACGATCGCCGGGAGGCCTTCGAGCATCGCCGCCCAGCTCAAGTTGTCGAGCGCGAAGCGCCGCGCCGCCGAGCCCATGCACTCGCGGGCCCGGGCGTCGCCGAGCAGCTCGAGCGCGCGCGCGGCGAACGCCGCGTCGCCGTCGGCGATCGCGATCTCGCGCCCGTCGCGCGCGGCGATGCCGGTCGCGGCTTCGGTCGAAGCGAGCACCGGGCGGGCCATCGCCAGCGCCTCGAGCACCTTGTTCTGGACCCCGCGCGCGATCTCGAGCGGGACGACCACCAGATCGGCCGCGGCGAGCCATGGGCGCATGTCCTCGACCCGGCCCCAGACCCTGGTCCCGCCGCGGCCGTCGAGCGCGGCGACCTCGGGCGCGGGGCGGCGCCCGACCACGTGGAACCGCGCTTCGGGATGCCGCGCGCGGATCGCCGGCATGATCCGCGTGGCGAGGCGGACCGCGGCGGCGACGTTGGGGGGGTAGTCCATCTGCCCGGTGAAGACGAGGTGCGGTCCACCTTGTCCGATCGCGTCCGGCTCGGCGTCGACCAGCGCCGGCGAGAAATGCGCGCAGTCGATGCCGTTGCCGAGCCAGCGGACATCGGCCACCGCCAGCGTTGCCGGGTCGAGCCGCGAGCGGAACAGCGCCGCCTCTTGTTCGGTCACGAACAGGCTTACCGCCGCGCGCCGCGCCACTTCGGCCTCCCACGCTGCGAGCAACCTGGCCTCGCGCCGATAGAGCGATTTCAGCGGTTGCGCTGAGCGCTCGGCGTAGGCCTCGAACTTCGCCGAATCGACGTCGACGAAGTCCATCACCACGCGCCCGGCGAAAGCGGCGGGCACGTATTGCGCCATTTGCGAGGAAAACACGTAAATCGTGGCGATCGGACGCGAGCATAGGGTCTCCGAGACCCAGCGTCGCAGCCCGGCATCCTCGAACGCCGGCAGGCTCACTGGGCGGCGTGAGGCGAGGGCCTGGACCGCGGCGAGTGCCAATGGCTTGGCGCGGTAGGCGATGTGATAGCTCGCCGCGGTCAGCGCCAGCTCGGCCTCGGGATCGAGGTCGTCCTCGTCGTCGGCGAACGTGCCGACGTGGACCGGGGCGAGCTGGGCCAGCGCCTTGAGCACGTGGTGCGAACGGATCTTGTCGCCGCGATCGGGCGGGAACGGGATGCGGTGCGCGAGGAACAGGATCTCGCCGCTCACGCCAGCCCCCGCGCGATGATCGGCCCAAGGCGGTTGGCGAGGCTCAGCGGCAGGCGCCGCCACGCGGCGATCCGCGCGCGATGGCGCGGGCTCGCCGGGTCGGCGTCGCGCGTCCGGGCGCCGTCGGCGGTCCACTGGGCGTAAGCCAGCGGCTGCGGCTCGAACCCCCAGTTGCGCTTGAAGTGATAGGCGCCCGAGCCGGTCTTCGAACGGCCGAAGTCGAAGCGGCCGCAGCCGCGCTCGCGGGCGTGGCGCATCAGCGCGAAGTACATCAGCTCACTGGCGCGCAGGCCCCGCGCCGCGCGGCCGCCGCCGCCCCAGTAGGGCATCACCGCGCCGCGCCAGTAAAGGCTCAGCACGCTGGCCACGGGCGCGCCGCGGTCGAGCACGGTGAGGATGTCGGCGTCCTCGCCGAAGCGGTCGAGCACCGCCGCGAACAACGCATGCGGGAACACCGGGGTGCCGAGGTTGCGGACGCTCTCGGCATAGACCGCGTAATGCATCGCGCGGTCGGCGGCGCCGCGCCCGACGCGCACCTCGAGACCGCTCGCCAGCGCCTTGCGCACTTCGGCACGCTGCTTGCGCGGAATCGCGAGCAGCTGCGCTTGGTCGTCTACCGCGAGCGGGGCGGTGAAGTTGGCGTGCGAGTCGTGGCGAATCGTCCAGCCCTGGCGGCGTTCGGGCAGAACCCCGCCGCGCAGCTCGATCGCCGGGCAGCCGAGCCGCTCCGCCAGCTCCTCCGCGCCCTGCACAAGCAATTCGGCAATCCGCGGGGTCTCGGCGAGCGCGCCCCCGCCGACCCCGAAGCCGCTGGAGATCATCGCGTCGCCGAACAACGAGGTCACCCGGTGCAAGGGCAGCAACCCGACGATCCGACCCCGCTCCTCGCAGGCCAGCAGGTGCGCGCGATGTCCCGTGGCCGTCTCGACCGCCTCGAGCCAGGCGCGCGAATGGAACGGCGCGGCGTCGGCTTGCGCGTCGAGGAAATCGTCGATCCGGTCCTGCTCGGACAAATCGCCGAGCCGCGCCAGGCGCAGCGCCGGGGCGCGTTGGGCGAGCGGCGCGGTCATGCGACCAGCGCCGCTTCGCGCGCCGCCAGCGCGTCCATCCGCCCCCAGCGGAACTCGCCGATCACTTGCGCGAGCTTGGCGTGCATCCCCGCCAGGTTGGTGTAGTGCCGCAGCCGCGAGCGCAGCGGAGCGCGCAGCACGCGCGGCTGCTCGGGATCGATCTCCCACGGGTGGAAATAGAACACCGCGGGGCGGCCCTCGCGGCGATTGACCTGGCGGATCGCCCAGCGGGAGACCGCATAGGGCAGGACGCGGAAGAAGCCCCCGCCCCCCGCGGCGAAGCGCCGCCCGGCGAACTCGGCGGTGGTTACCGGCAGCTCGACCAGCGGCGATCCCGCGACCGGCCGGAAGGCGAAGCGCGGGGCGTCGGGCCAGCCGTAGTGGTCGTGCGCGACCGGCGCGACCGACGAGCTGTAGCAATAGCCGTGCTCGGCCAGCACCTCGTGCGCCCAGCGGTTGCGCGCGTCGATCGAGAAGCTCGGTGCGCGATAGCCGGTCACCGCCTGGCCGGTGATGTCCTCCAGCGTGCCGCGGGTGCGGCGCAAGTCCTCGGCGAAGCTCGCCGGGTCGAGCTTGAACACGCGCGCATGGTCCCAGCCGTGGCTGGCGACCTCGTGGCCGTGCGCGGCGATCTTGCGCATCGTCCGCGGATAGCGCGCGGCGATCCAGCCGAGGCTGAAGAACGTCGCCTTGACCTCGAGCGCCTCGAGCAGCGTCAGCACCCGCTCGCAGTTCGCCTCGACCCGGCAGTCGAGCCCGTCCCACGCCTCGCGCCCGATCACGCCTTCGAACGCGCCGACCTGGAACCAGTCCTCGACGTCGACCGAAAGGCCGTTGACCGGGGCGCCCGGAAACTCGGGGACGGCGTTCATTCAGGGCACCGCGGCGGCGCTCAGGCCGCGTGGCGCCGGGGATCGTCGTCCTCGATCCATTCGATCAGCATCGTCAGCGTGTGGCGCAGCGTCTGCTCCTGCTCGGACAAGCGATCCTCGATCCCGGCGACGCGCTGGTCGAGCGCGGCGAGCATTTGCAGCACCGGTTCCTGCACGGCCGACGCCGCCGGCTCGGCGATCGCGTGCGACAGCTCGATCACCGCTTCCTGGAGCTCGGCGATCAGCGCGTCGCGCTGCGCCAACGCCGCCTCGATCTCCATCGCCGGGACCGCGAGCTCGACGCCGAATTCCGCGTCAATTGCCGGCTGAGGAGCCACGTGACGTTCGCCTCGCGAAGGGAACGCGACCACCGGCTCGGCTTGCGGCTGCGGGTCCGCGTTGGGCGCGGCGCCGTCGCGCGCGAGATCGGTGAGCACCGCCTCGAGCATCGCGCGATCGATGCGCGCGCGCTGCTCGACCGCGCCGAGCAGCAGCAGCCGCGCCATGATCTGGTTGATTCGCCGCGGAAGTCCGCCCGACGCTGCGGCGAGCTCGGGATAGAGCTCGCGGTCGATCGCGGGATTGTCCTGCCAGCCGACCTTGGCGAGCCGATGCTCGACGTAGGCGCCGACCTCGTCGGCCTCCATCGTCTCGAGGTGGTGGCTGGCGATGACCCGCTGGCGCAATTGCTCGAGCGTCTCGCTGTTCGCCAGCATCTGGCGGAACTCGGGCTGGCCGAGCAGCAGCGTCTGCAACAGCGGATGGCTGCCGAGCTGGAAGTTCGACAGCATCCGCAATTCCTCGAGCGCCGCGACCGTAAGGCTCTGCGCTTCGTCGACCACCAGCAGGCAGCGCCGCCCGGCGCGCGCCTCGTTCTGGAGGGCCCCGTAAGCCCATAGAATTCCTCGTACATCTCAGCTCTCCAGCGTCACAGCGAGTAGCGCAGGCCGACCAGTGCCGACGCGCCCCATTGGTCGATGAACGGATCCTCGCGCTCGATCCCGTCGATCCCGACCGCGGCCGAGGCGGTCAGGCGATCGGTCAGGCGGCGGAAGTACGAAGCGTTGGCGCCGAGCGCGGTGGCGTCGCCGGCGACCGCGACGCCGCTGTCGAACCAGTTGGCGTAAACGCTGCCGCCGACCGACGAGCGCTGGTCGAGCCGCGCGGAAAGGTAGCCGGCGAGGAAGTAGTTCTCGTCGATCACCCCGTTGGCCGCGGCGAGCACCGTGCCGGGCGCGGCGATGAACTTGCGGCGGTCGTAGCCCGCGCCGATCCCCGCACCGACCCGTCCGAGCGTCAGCGCATAGGTCGCCTGAATGCCCCGCGCGCGGAAGGTCGCGGCGGCGACCGAGCTCAGCGCCGAGTTGAGGCACGAGCCGTCGCTGCGCGCGACGACGCAGCCGTTGAGCGCGCCGGTCAGCGGGTTGCGCGAGGCTTCGAAGTCGGTCGGCAGGTCGTCGAGCGCGCGGCGCACGGTCCCGGCGAACCCGGTGACGTTGTCGTAGACCGAGACGTTGAGCGAGCTGCGCGCGTCGGGCGCGTAGGCGAACGAGCCGAACACGCTGGTGCTGCCGTAACGCTTGCCGACGTGCGCCTCGAGCGCGGTGCGCCGGCTCGGGCGCCAAATCACCCCGGCGTCGTAGATCAGCCCGTCGACGTCGTAGGCGAGACGGCGCGGCGCGGCGTCGTCGGTGACGAAGCGGCCGTCGCGGCCGATCACCGGCCCGCCGCCGGCGTCGCGCAGCGCGTCGCGGCTGGAAATCTCGACGTCCTCGTAGCCGACCCCCGCAACCAGCGCGAGGTCGAGCGCGACCGGATAGACGAAGTCGACCCGCGCGTATTTCTGATCGATCCGCTGGTCGAGGTTGGAAATGTCCTCGCGCGCCCACCCGGCCGAGGCGGTGACGCCCACCGGCAACAGCTCATCCGGGCGGACGCCGGCGGAGATGGTCGCGGCCTGGGTCAGCGCGTCGTCGACGATGTCGAACGCGGCCGCGCCGGGCACCGCGACGAAATCGCTGTCGTTCTCGACCCGGGTGTAGCCGACCTGGTACGACGCGGCGAGCGCGACGTCCCGGGCGCGGGTGGTCAGCGTCGGCCCGGCGTAGAGCGCGTAGAGCTGGCTCGAGCTGTCATTGGCGGCGACGATCGGGTTGAGCGTGGTTGCACCGCTGCCGTCGATCCGCGCGCGCGTCGCCAGCGCGCCGGCGTCGAACCTCAGCGTGCCGGGGACGACCTGGCTGGCGACGCGGGCGAGCCCCGAGATCACGTCGCCGTCGGGATCGCCGCTGCCCCAGCCGATCCGCCGTTCGTAGCGCACCGAGACCGCACCCTGGGTGTAGCGCCCGGCGATGCCCGCTTCGACCCCGGCGGCGAGGCTGGTGTAAGTCAGCACCTCGTCGCCCGGCGACAGCTCGGCGAACACCACCTGGCTGACTTCGAGGTAAGGCGTGACTTCGGTGCGCGCGCCGGTGGCGGTGCGGCTCTTCTGGCGCTTGCTTTCTTCGCTCGCCGCGTCCTTGGCCGGTCGCGCGATCGCGGGGCTCGCGGTGACGGCAAGCGCGCAGGCGAGCACCAGGAGAAGCTTGCCCCCCACCGACCTAACCGCCGTAGCCGTAGTAAGAACCGAACCGCCGCCCGGTCGGCGAGAACCGGACCCCGTTGAGCAGCAGCTTGACGTCGTCGCAGCCGGCGAGCAGCGACAGCGCGTCCTTGAGCGCAGCCTCGGCGGTGTGCTCGGCGCGGACCACGACCAGCGTCTGGCCGACGTGGAGCGCGAGCTCGGCCGCGGGTGAAGCCGCCAGCGCCGGCGGCGAATCGAAGATGATCAGCCGAGTGGGCGCCTGCGCCGCGAGCCGGTCGAGCACTTGGCCGGTGCGGGCGGAGGCCAGCCACTCGGTGTCCGAATGGGTGGTCTGGCCGGCTGGCAGGACATACAATCCGGGCACGTCGGTGCCGATCACGCAGTCCTCGACCGCGACCGCCGGGTCGGCGAGCGCGTCCATCAGCCCCGGCCCGCCGGGCAAGCCGAGCGTCGACAGCACGCTCGGCTTGGCGAAATCGGCGTCGACCAGCAGGACCTCGTTGTCCTTCTCGGCGGCGATCGCGAGCGCCAGGTTGACCGCGCAGAAGGTCTTGCCCTCGCCCGGATGGGCCGAGGCGACGAGAATCCGCTCGCCGTTGCGCGCGCCGATGCCCGCGCGCGATTCGGCGGCGGCGAGCACCAGCTGGCGCTTGACCAGGCGGAACTCCTCGAGCAGCGCGCTCACCGGATCGCCGGGGACGATGAAGCCTTCGGCGCGCAACTTGTCGCGATCGATTGGATGACGTTCACCCGCGAACGGGCGCGGCGGGTCGCTCGCCACGGCTTCGGGCGCAGCAAACGGTTCGGGCGTCGGCGCGAACGGAGCCGGCGGCAGCGGCGGCACCGGGCGCGGCGCGAGGGCGAATTCGGGCGCGGCGCGCTCGAGCAGCGAGCGGCCGTCGGGCGGCAGCGGGATGCGGCGGTGCTCGGTCATCAGGCCACCATGCTCCGCTTGAGCAACTCGACCGCGAGCAGCAGCGCGAACACCCCGGCGAGCGCCCCGCCGGCGCTCGCGAACCACTTCATCCGGCGGCGGTCGAGCTCGCGCGCGGCTTCGGTCAGGTTGCGCGAGATCGCGCCGAGCACCGGCAGGCCGGTCGCAGCCGCGAGCTTGTCGGCGGTGGCGAAAGCCGAACGCAGCTGGCCGACCGCGACCGCGGTCCCGACGCCCGCGCCGATCCCGATCACCAGCACCGCCAACAGCAGCAGTGGCCGGTTGGGAGCGACCGGCGCGCGCGGGGTGCTCGGCGGGTCGATCACCTGGAACTTGACCGCGTTGGTCTCGCTCTCGACCGAGCCGCGCAGCCGCAGCTCCTCGCGGTCCTGCAAGAGCTTGGCGTACTGCGCCTTGAGCACGTCGTAGTCGCGGCCGATCCGCGCGCTTTCGGCCGCGACCATCGGCTCGCCCGCGAACCGGCCCGACAACGCGCCCATCTCGGCCTGGAGCGAGGCCCGGCGCGAGTGCAGCGCCTGGAGGTTGGCCTGGCGCTCGGCCTTGATCGAGAGCAGCGAGCTGTAGGCGGGATTGGGCGCGCCGCCGCCGCGGTCGAACGCCGCCTGGCGCTGGAGCAGCGCGATCTGGCTGCGCATCGCGACGACGTCGGGGTGGCTGTCGGTGAGACCGCGGGCGCGCAGCTGGGCGAGCTGGCCCTGGGCCTGGCCGAGCATTTCGCGCGCGCCGCCGCCGCCGGCCACCGCGATCGTCGCCGGGGTGCCCGAAAGCTGGCCCTCGATCGCCGCCAGCGCGCTCTGCCCGGCGGCGATGTCGGCCTCGATCCC
>JAIVIY010000090.1:17800-26637 GCA_020200285.1 Novosphingobium sp.
TCGCCGTCGCCCGAGCTGGCGGTGATCTCGAACAGGTTGTCCTGCTCGGAGATCACGGTCACGTTCTTGCCCAGCTCGACGACCGCCAGCTCCATCTCGCGCCGGTCGGTGACGGTGTCGCCGATCCGGGTGGCGCGGATCACCTTTTCGAGGTTGACCGCGCTGGTCAGCGTCTGGCGCACCCGCTGGAGGTCGCGGCGCGCGTCGTTGGGCCCGATCCCGATCTGCTCGGCGAGCACGTCGTCGAGCTGGACGAAGATCCGCGCCCTGGATTCGTAGCTGTTGGGGAACATCGCCACCGCCAGCCAGCCGAGCATGCACACCCCCCAGGCGACCGCCAGCGCCAGCCAGCGGCGCCGCCAGGCGCCGTGCGCGGCGATCCGCAGCTCGGTGAGGACGGGGTTCATCGCTGGGCCGCGCTCAGAACGTGCTTTCGGGGATGATGATCACGTCGCCGGGCATCAGCGAGACGTTGGCCTTGCTCGCGCCCTTCTTGAGCAGGTCGGCGATGCGCAGCGCGTATTCGCTCTGCTTGCCGCTGCCGCGGTCGAAGCGGACCAGCCGCGCGCGGTTGCCCGCGGCGTATTCGGAGAGGCCGCCGACCGCGATCATCGCGTCGAGCAGCGTCATGTTGGCGCGGAACGGGATCGAGGCGGGCTTCTCGGTCGCGCCGACGATCCGCACCTGCTGGCTGAAGGTGCCGGCGAACTTGTTGACGATCACCGAAACCAGCGGATCCTCGATATACTTGGTCAGCTGCAGCTTGATGTCCTGCGCGAGCATGTTGGGGGTCTTGCCGACCGCGGCCATGTCGCTGATCAGCGGGGTGGTGATCCGCCCGTCGGGGCGGACCTGGACTTGCGCGCCCAATTCGGGGTTGCGCCAGACGAACACCGTGAGCTCGTCGAGCGGGCCGATCACGTATTCCTCGCCCGGGCCTTCCTCGCTGGCGACGAACGACGCCGGCGGCAGCTGCGGCCCGGCGCCGCTGCCCGCGCAGCCGCCGAGCGCGAGCCCGGCGAGCGCGCCGGCGGCGAACAGCCGGGCGGCGGGATGGAGCGGGCGGGGGTGTTCGGCCATGGTCATGTCCTCGTTGCGGCGGGCGCGCTCCGCCGTCGGCGTACCGCGCGGACGGCGCGCTTTTTCGCGAAACGCTATGCGTGGCACTGGTGAAGATACCGTTAGCCTTGTTCGGCTGACGGCGGCGCGCAAGCGGGCTGAAAACGGCGTCCCGTTTCGGGATTCGCAGCGCGAAAAGGTTAAGCGGTCAACGGCTTGGCTAGATCAGCATTTCTCGCGCCGGGCCGTGGCCGAGGAACTGCGCGGGGCTGGCGCTGGCGCCGTAGGCCCCGGCTTGGAACACCGCGACCAGGTCGCCCACCTCGGCGCGCGGGAAGCCGGCCTTGTCGGCCAGCCGGTCGAGCGGGGTGCAGAGGCAGCCGACCACGCTCGCCGCCTCCTCGACCGGCGCGCCGAACCGCGTGGCGATCGCCACCGGGTAGTTACGCCGCACCACGGTGCCGAAGTTGCCGCTGGCGGCGAGCTGGTGGTGAAGGCCGCCGTCGGTGATCAGGAAAACCTCGCCGTGGCTTTCCTTGCGGTCGACGATGCGGGTCAGATAGACCCCCGCTGGCCCGACCAGCCAGCGGCCGAGCTCGATGCAGAACTCGGTTTCGCGCAAGGAATCGGGCAGCGCCGCGAACGCCCCGCCGAGCGCTTCGCCGACCGCCTCGACGTCGAGCTCCTCGTCGCCGGGAAAGTACGGAACGCCGAACCCGCCGCCGAGGTTGCACGCGGGCAGCGCCCGGCCGGCCGCCTCGGCGAGCCGTGCGGCCAGCGCAAGGGTTTTGGCCTGCGCCTCGATCACCGCCGCGGCGTCGAGCGCCTGGCTGCCGGCGAAAATGTGGAAGCCGCGCCACTCCGCGCCGGATTGGAAAATCAGATCAAGGACTTCCGGAACTTTCTCGATGTCGATCCCGAACGGCTTGGCGCCGCCGCCCATCTTCATTCCCGAGCCCCTGAGGTCGAAATCGGGATTGACCCGCACCGCCAGCCGCGGCGCCGTGCCGAGCGCGTCCCCAGTCGCCAGCGCGCGCCGCGCCTCGGCAAGCGACTCGAGGTTGATCGCGACGCCCGAGCGGATCGCCATCTCGAGCTCCCACTCGCGCTTGCCGGGTCCGGCGAAGCTGATCCGGTCCCACGCGACGCCGGCCTGCTCGACGAAGCCGAGCTCGCCCGCCGAGGCGATGTCGAAACCGTCGACCAAATCTCGAATGAACTCCAGAAGAGGGGGATATGGGTTTGCCTTGACCGCATAATGTATCGACAATCGCGCCGGCATCGCCGTCCGCAGGCGCGCGACCCGCGCCGCAATCAGGTCGCGGGAATAGACGAACAGCGGGGTGTCGCCGGCCGCAGCCGCGAGCTCGCTTGCGGAACGGCCAGCAATCGTCAGCTCGCCATCGCGCGCATCGAAGCCCTCGGGGATGGGTCCGAGCGGCTTCACCCGGCCAGTTCCTCGGCCAGCGCGGCGCGGTCGAGCTTGCCGTTGGCGCTTCTCGGCAACGCCTCGCGCCAGTGGATCGCGGCCGGGATCATGAAGTTGGGCAAGGCCCGGGCCAGCGCGCCGGCCAGGGCCTCGCGCGCATCCGCCCGGCCCGGCATCGCGCGCGCCACCAGCTGGATCGCCTGGCCGAGCCGCGCGTCGGCGACACCGAGTGCAACCGCTTCGGCGACCAGCCCGGTGGCCAGCGCCGCGTCCTCGATTTCCTGCGGGCTCACCCGGTTGCCCGACGTCTTGATCATCGCGTCGCGCCGCCCGACGAAATGGAGCAGTCCGCTAGCGTCGCGCCGCACCCGGTCACCCGACCAGGCGGCGATGCCGCCGAAGCGCGACCACGCCGGGGCCGGGCGGAAGCGCTCGGCGGTGCGCTCGGGGTCGCGCCAATAGCCTAGCGCGACAAGCGGGCCGGCGTGGACCAGCTCGCCCTCTTCGTCCGGCGCGGCCTCCTCGCCGTCGTCGCCGACCACCAGAACCTCGGCGAACGGGATCGCCTTGCCGATCGAGGTCGGTTGGTCGTCGATCAGCGCAGGGTCGAGATAAGTCGAGCGGAAGGCCTCGGTCAGCCCGTACATCGCGTAGAGATCGGCCCGCGGGAACCGCGCGCGCAATTTGCGGACCAACTCGGCGGTCAGCGCGCCGCCGGTGTTGGTCAGCCGCCGCAAGCTCGCGCCCGCATCGCGCCAGTCCTGCTCGAGCAATTGCACCCACAACGGCGGCATCCCGGCGAGCGTGGTGAGGCGCTCGCGCGCCACCGCCTTGATCACGTCGCGTGGCGTCAGGTAATCGAGCGGAGCTATGGAAGCGCCTGAATACCAGCCCGAAAGCAATTGATTCTGCCCGTAATCGAAGCTCAGCGGCATGACCCCGAGCAGGCGGTCGTCGGGCGTCAGCTCGAGGTAGCCCGCGACGCTGACCGCGCCGAGCCAGAGGTTGGCGTGGCTCAGCATCACCCCCTTGGGCCGCCCGGTCGAGCCGCTGGTGTAGAGGATCTGCGCGAGTTCCGCCGGATCGTGCGCCGAAGGGCCGAGCTCGGCCGACTGCCGCGCCCCGACAATTGTTTCCCCTTCCTCGATCGCCTCGGCTTCCGCGCAATCGCCCGGCTCGAGGGTCGCCAGCCGCGCCGCGTTGGCGATCAGCAGCTTGGCCCCGCTGTCGGCGAGGATATGCGCGACTTGCGCGCGCTTGAGCAGCGGGTTGATCGGGACGTGGACCAGCCCGGCGCGTGCCGCGGCCAGCGGGAGCAGGCAGGCGAGCTCGCTCTTGGGCAGCCAGCAGGCGATCCGCGCGCCGGGCTCGCGCACCGTCTCGCTTAACCAGCCGCTAAGCCGCCCGACACGCGCCCTTAACGCCTGATAAGTTAACGGCCCCGAGCGCAGCAGCAGCGCCGGCGCGTCGTCCGCCCCGCGGAGCGCGAGATGGTCGAGCGGCAGCGCGGGCGGAATGCGTTCGGGGGTCACGGAATTCCGGAAAGGGCGGCGGTCAAGGCGCGCGGTTGATGGCAACGGTCGACTATCTCGTTAATCTGGTCGAGGCGCAAGCCGACCCCGCGCTCGCCGCCGCGCTCGGCCGGGCGCGTCAGCAGGCGCCGTTCGACCGGATCGAGTGGTGGCGCGCGCTGGCCGAGGAATGCCTGCCCGGCGAGCAGCCGCTGCTCGCCGTCGCGCGGCACGGCGAGGCCATTTGCGCCTTGCCGCTGATGCGCCGCCCAAGCGCCGGCCAGCTGCGCAGCCTCGCCAACTGGTACAGCTTCTGGACCCGTCCGGTGTTCGCCGACGGCGGCGAGGCGCTGCTCGGCGACATCGCGCGCGGGCTGGCGGCGCAGGCGCGCCGGGTCAGCCTCGGCCCGCTCGCGGAAGCCGACGCTGGTGCGGCCGCTCACGCGTTCGCCACCGCGGGCTGGACCGTTCGCGCGACGCGGATCGATCTCAACCATCGCGTCGCAATCGGCGGGCGCGACTTCGCCGCCTACTGGGCCGCGCGCCCCGGAGCGTTGCGCGAAACCGTGCGGCGCAAGCGCGTTAAGTGCGGCGTGGCGGTGCGGATCGCGCAAGACTTTCGCCCGCAGGATTGGGCCGACTATGAAGTGGTCTACGCGCGCAGCTGGAAGCCGGCGGAAGGCAGCCTGGCCTTCCTGCGCCGTTTCGCGCAAGCCGAGGCGGCTGCCGGCAATCTCCGCCTCGGGCTCGCACATATCGATGGCCGGCCCGTCGCCTCGCAGTTGTGGACGGTCGAGGCCGGCGCCGCCTTCATCCACAAGCTCGCCCACGACGACGCGGCCAAGGCGCATTCGCCCGGCACGCTGCTCAGCCACGCGATGTTCGAGCATGCGATCGACCGCGACCATGTCCACACGATCGATTTCGGCACCGGCGACGACGCCTACAAGCGCGACTGGATGGAGATCGCGCGGCCAATGCTGCGGCTCGAGATGCACCGCCCGCGCGATCCGCGCAGCTGGCCTTACCTGGTCCGCGACCGCCTGAAGGGCCGGGGCTATCCTCTTGCGGCACTGCAGCATGGGGGCTAGAGCGCCCGCGCAAACGGAGGCCCGGCCCGGCATGCGCGCAGACATGGCACAGCATAAGGCTCTGGGGGCACACGACGACAGCGCCGCCCAGCTGCGCGCGATCCTGCGCGACGTGCTCGGGCTCGAGCCGAGCCAGGTCGAGCGTTTCAACGACCGGACCGAGCTGTTCGGGTCGCTGCCCGAGCTCGATTCGATGGCGGTCGCCGGGCTGCTCACCGAGATGGAGGACCGCCTCGACATCGTCATCGAGGACGACGAGGTCGACGGCGAATTGCTCTCGACTTTCGGCAACCTGCTCGCCTTCGCCCGGGCCAAGCGCCGGCGGTGAGGACGCTCGCCTGGCCCTGCCCCGCGCCGGGCGGGAGCGGCGAGGAATTCGCGCTGGTCGCCGGACCGGAGGACGCCGCGGCGCGGGTGCTGCTCGTCCCCGCGCTGTTCGAGGAAGCCAACAAGACCCGCCGCCTGCTCGCCGAGACGATGCGTGCGCTGGCCGCACGGGGCGTCGCGAGCGTGTTGCCGGACCTGCCCGGGTGCGGCGAAAGCCTCGCCCCGCTCGAGCTTCAGGACCTCGATAGCTGGCGCGCCGCCGTGCGCCGATGCGCCCGGCGTTTCCGCGCGAGCCACTACCTGGCGATCCGCGGCGGCGCCGTTCTCCTCCCCCGGACCGCCAAAGGCTGGAGCTTCGAGCCCGTCGCCGGGGCGTCGCTGCTGCGCACGATGGTCCGCGCTCGGACGATCGCGGCGCGCGAGGAGGGCCGCGAGGAGACCGCGGCGCGGCTGCTCGATCTCGGGCGAGTGCAGGGTCTCGAGCTGGCGGGTTACCGCCTCGGCGCGCGGATGATCGCCGGGCTCGAGCGAGCGGACTTGCCGAAGCGGTCCAAGCGCCTGGTGCTCACGCTCGCCGATCTCGGCGGCGAGCCGCTGTGGCGGCGCAGCGAGCCCGGCGAGGACCCCGCGCTCGCCGCCGCGCTCGCCGCGCGCATCGCCGTCGAGGCGACGCCGTGAGCCGCCGCCCGATCGCCTTTTCGTGCGAAGGCGACCGCCTGTTCGCAACCCTCGACGAGGCCGATGGTGACACTGGTCTGCTGATCGTCAGCGGCGGCAACGAAATCCGCAGCGGCGCCTGGGCCGGCCAGGCGCTGCTCGCCGCGCGGGTGGCGACCGCACCGCGCAGCTGTTCCTCGCGGCGTGGGGCGGCAGGGACCCCCGGATCGCCCGGCTCGCCAGCGCCTCGCACAGCTTCGCCACCGACGATGCGTTCGAGTGGCTGTGCGACCAGGTGATCGCGGCGCTGCGCTAAAATGGGGACAGCCCCCAATTGTTTTATTCCGCCGCTTGCGCCAGCTCCTTCTGCGCGGCGAACTCGCGCTCGGCGATGAAGCGTTCGGCGTCCAATGCGGCCATGCAGCCGGTGCCCGCCGCGGTCACCGCCTGGCGGTAGATCGGGTCCATCACGTCGCCGCAGGCGAACACCCCGGGGATCGAAGTCTGGGGCGTCCCCGGCTCGACGATCAGGTAGCCCGACGCATCCATTTCCAGCTTGTCCTTGAACAGCTCGGTCGCCGGAGCGTGGCCGATCGCGACGAACGCGCCGTCGGTCGGGAAGACGGAATTTTCGCCGCTCAGCGTGTCGACCAGCGCCAGCCCGGTCAGCCCCGTCTGCGCATCGCCGACGAAGTGGTCGACGCGCTTGTTCCACAGCACCTTGATGTTGGGGTGCGCGAACAGCCGGTCCTGGAGGATGCGCTCGGCGCGAAGCGAGTCGCGGCGGTGGATCAGCGTGACCTCGGGCGAATGGTGAGTCATGTAGAGCGCTTCCTCGACCGCGGTGTTGCCGCCGCCGATCACCGCGACTTTCTTGCCGCGGAAGAAGAACCCGTCGCAGGTCGCGCAGGCCGAGACCCCCTTGCCCGCGAGCTCGACCTCGCCGGCGACGCCCAGCCACTTGGCCTGCGCCCCGGTGGCGATGACCAGCGTCTCGCCCTCGTAGACATCGCCGCCGTCACCGATCGCGCGGAACGCCGTCCCCGCTTGACCGCGCCCGGAGAGGTCGATCGAGACGACCGTGTCCCACAGCATCCGCGTGCCGACGTGCTCGGCCTGGGCCTGCATCTGCTCCATCAGCCACGGCCCCTGGATGACGTCGCGAAAGCCGGGATAGTTCTCGACGTCGGTGGTGATGGTCAGCTGCCCGCCGGGCTGAAGCCCCTGGACGACGATCGGCTTGAGCCCGGCGCGCGCGCCGTAGATCGCCGCGGACATCCCCGCAGGTCCGGAGCCGACGATCAGCATCTTGGTGGTGTGGGTGGCCATCGATTCCCTCCGCCGCCGCAGATAGGAGCGGCGCGCGCCGATTGCGACTCCGGGCCGCGCGGATTTCCCCGGCTCGATCAGCTCAGCAGGCTGGCGCGGATCGCGGCCGCCTGCTCCGCGCCGACCCCGACGATCTCGTCGAGATAGGCGTCGATCGTGCCGTGCCGCTCGCCGATCGCGGCGAGCGCGGTGCCGAGATAGTCGGGCGCGACCGAGATCAGCGCGCGGACCGCGCCGTCGTCCATCGCCGGACCGTAGCGCTCGCGCAACGCCGCGCCGTTGACCCGGACGCGCTCGTCGACGTCGATCGCGGCGTTGGTCAGCAGGTAATCGGCCATCGCCTCGTCGGGATGCACGCCGAGCACATGATGGGTCAGCGCCGCGACGAGGCCGGTGCGGTCCTTGCCGGCGACGCAGTGGAGCAGGCTCGGGCCCGCGGGCGCGGCCAGCTCGGCGAAGTGCAGCCGCATCGTCGCGACCAGCACCGGCCGCCACGGCATCCCCTGGTTGAGCCGGATCATCGCCTGGCGCGCGTCTTCGCCGCCGCGCACCCCCTGCGCCGCGGCCTCGTGCGCCGCCGCACCGAGCAGGCCTGCGGTCTCGCCCGGCTCGAAGCGGACCGCGGCGGTGAAGCCGGGATGGCGCAGGCACGGGTAGAGCGCGCGCTCGCTGTCGCCGCGCAAGTCGATCACGGTGGCCAGCCCGAGCGCGTGGACTTTCTCAAGATCGGCCGGCGTCGCGTCGCAATGGTGGCCCGAGCGCCACAGCATCCCGCGCTCGATCGTCGCACCGTCCGCGCCGCCATAGCCGCCGTAGTCGCGGAAGTTGCGGATGCCTTCGAGCGGGAGGATGCGGTCGTTCATCGTCGAGCCGCTAGCGGGGCGTGGCGCGCTGGACAATGCCCGCGGCGAGACGCAGGAATGCGCCCATGGACACCCGACACCTCGTCGACCCCGAGATCCTCCCGGTGATCGAGGCGATCCCGTTCCGCGAGTTCTCGCGCAAGACCTTGCCCCAGGCGCGCGAGGAGAGCGCGGCGAACTTCCGGATGTTCGGCGATCCGGTGCTGCCCGCGACGCGCCAAGTCGCGCGGCGAGCCGACGGCGGCCAGCTTGAGCTTTACCTTTACGATCCAGCGCCCCGTGCGACGGGCCGCGCGGCGCTCTATCACATCCACGGCGGCGGGATGATCTTGGGCTCGGCCAGGGACATGGGCTTCGGCCCCTCGGGAATGGCCGCCGCCCTCGGCATTCCGGTGGTCTCGGTCGAGTATCGCCTGGCGCCCGAGACGCCGTTTCCCGGCCCGCAGCGGGACTGCCTCGACGGGCTGAACTGGCTGGCGGCCAACGCGGCCGAGCTCGGCGTCGACCCGGCGCGGATCGCGGTGATCGGCGAGAGCGCGGGCGGCGGGCTCGCCGCGGCGACCGCGCTGAT
>JAIVIY010000171.1 GCA_020200285.1 Novosphingobium sp.
GATCGCCTGCTCGAAATCGCCCGCGAGCCCGCGACTGCGATAGAGCTCGCCGCGCGCATAGAGCAGGTCCGAGGTCCACCCGGCCGGATCGGGGCCGGCGAGCGTCGCCAGCAGGTATTCGGTGCCGCCGAAGTCCTGGAGCTTGATCTGGTCGTCGATCAGTTTCGGCCACCAGTCCTTGAGCGCGGCGCGGTACTCGGCGGCGCGCCTCGCGCCGGGATCGGCGAGCGCCGTCGCCTCGGCCTGCTGGCGCAGCGTCGCCATCCGCTCGGTGCTCTTGGGGTGGGTCGCGAACAGCCCGCCGTTCTTGTCCTTGCGGCTCTTGTGCCCGCGGACCTTGGCGGTGGCGTCGAGCTCGGCGCCGAGCTGCTCCCAGATCGCCGAAGCCTGGCGCGGATCGTAACCGGCGCGCGCCAGCTCCCGGATCGAGCCCGAATCGGCCTCGCGCTCCATCTCGCGGCTGAACGCGTAGATCCCGCCGATCAGCGCGATCTGGCTGATCATCCCCAGATAGGGGATCGGGATGAAGCTCAGCCAGCTGAGCGCGTCGGTCTTGGCGCGGATGTCCTTGAACAGCCGCAGCGTGTGGCGCTGCTCGAAGTGGGTGAACTCGTGGCCGAGCACCGCGGCGAGCTGCGCCTCGTCGCGCATTCTGAGCAGCAGCCCGGTGTAGACGATGGTCGTCCCGTTGGGCGCCATGCTGGCGTTGAAGTAGGGCGTTCGGACCAGGTAGAGCCGGGTCGCGGCGCAGCGCTCGGCGCCCACGGTGCGGCACAGCACGCCGCGGACGTACTGGTTGAGGCCGGGGTCGGTGACCAGGAACTTCGACTGCTTGAGCAGCCGCTCCTGCTCGTCCATTTCGAACCACAGCCCTTCCTCGAGCTTGCCTTGCGGGCGATAGCCGGCGGCCGAGGGGAGCGGCTTGGCCGCGACCGCGGGCTTCGCCGGTGCTTGAGCCTGCCCGGCGACCGGGGCCAGCGTCAGGGCGGCCGAGAGCAACCCGGCGGTGAGGCGACGCAAAGCGCTCACTTCTTGTCCTCCGATGCGGGCGTTTCGGGCGGCACGTCGACCTTGACCGTCCCGGTGGTGTTGGTGGTGATCGTGCTCTTATTGGGGAAGTCCTCGAGCAATTGCGCGATGCGCTTGTCCGCGCCTTCGACGGTGCGCGGATCGCCGCCGATCCCGGTATCGGCGTTGAGCCAGACGAGATCGCCGGTCGAGAGATCGACCAGCCCGGCGTAGCCGACGTGGACGCCCGCGGGGATCAGGCCCGCCCCGAGCAGAAGCCCGACCACTTGCGCGATCTTGCGGCCGGTCGAGCCGTACGAATCGTAAGTGTAGAAGAACAACCCATAGTCGCCGCCGAGCGGCTTCAAGGCCGCGGCGCCCTCGCCCAGCGTCCACTCGAAGTCGCCCTTCTTGGTCGGCAGGCGATTGCCGGGGAACATCTTGTGGTTGAACGCGGCGAACGCCACCGTCTTGAACAGCGCGGTATAATCGTTCAGCAAGGCGCCTTGCGGCCCTTCGAGCTCGGGGGCGATGACCATTCGGTTGCCCTGCATCGCGGGCGTCTTCTCGAGCGCGGCCAGCAGGTTGGCGCGCGCGGTCCGCGTCCACTCGGCGTTGGGCTCGTTCATCCCGCCGGTGGTCTGCGAACCGACCGAAATCTCGGGACGAAACACCAGGATTCGCACTTCGCCCGCGGGCAGCACGAACCCCTTGCGCGTCGCGTCCGCCTTGGGCCCGCCGAACTGCGCATGCGCGGGAGCCACCGCGCCGGCCACCGCCAGCGCGACCGCGATCAGGCCTGCCAAAATCCTCTTCATGCGATCCTCGACCCCTTACCCCGCATCGATTCGCCGGGGCGCGGCTTAGACCACCGCGCCCATGAACCGGCAATGAAAACCGTAGCTTAGGGCTTCGTCAGGCCAGCTTTTCACGCAACACCTGGTTGACCAGTTGCGGGTTGGCCTTGCCGGCCATCGCCTTCATCGTCTGGCCGACGAAGAACCCGAACAGCGCGTCCTTGCCGGCCTTGTACTGCGCAACCTTGTCGGCGTTGTCGGCGAGGACCTTCGCGACCGCGGCATCGATCGCGCCGGTGTCGCTGGTCTGCCTGAGGCCCTCGCGCTCGACGATCGCGGCGGCGCCCTCGCCGGTCTCGAGCATCTTCTCGAACACCGGCTTGGCGATCGAGCCCGAGATCGTGCCGTCGGCGACCAGCGCGAGCAGCTCGGCCGCCTGCGCCGGCGAGACCGGCGCGTTCTCGAGCGACTTGCCGGAGCGGTTGAGCGCGCCGAAAAGCTCGCCGGTGACCCAGTTCGCCGCCTGCCTGGCGATATCGGGCTCGTCGCGGCCCTGGCGGCCGCTGCTCTCCGCGAGCAGAACTTCGAACCAGCGCGCGGTCTCGACTTCGGCGGTGAGCACGCCCGCGGCGTATGGCGTCAGCCCCAGCGCGGTCTCGTAGCGGTGGCGCTTGGCGTCGGGCAGCTCGGGCAGCGAGGCGCGACATTCCTGTAGGAACGCGTCGTCCAATTCGAGGGGGAGCAGGTCGGGATCGGGGAAGTAGCGGTAATCGTGCGCGTCTTCTTTCGAACGCATCGACCGCGTCGTGCCGCTGTCGGGATCGAACAGGCGGGTTTCCTGGACGATCGCCCCGCCGTCCTCGAGCACCGCGACCTGCCGCCTGGCCTCGTGCTCGATCGCCTGCATCACGAAGCGCACCGAGTTGACGTTCTTGGTCTCGGTCCGCGTGCCCAGCTCGCCGCCCGGCTTGCGCACGCTGACGTTGACGTCGGCGCGCATCGAGCCTTCCTCCATGTTGCCGTCGCAACTGCCGACGTAGCGCAGGATCGCGCGCAGCTTGCGCAAGTAGGCCCCGGCCTCGGCCGGCGAACGCATGTCCGGCCGGCTGACGATCTCCATCAGCGCCACGCCGCAGCGGTTGAGGTCGACGTAGCTCATCGTCGGGTGCTGGTCGTGCATCAGCTTGCCCGCGTCCTGCTCGACGTGAATCCGCTCGATGCCGATGGTCTTGACGTCGGCTTCGGGGTTCCTGTCGTCGAGGCTGATCTCGACGGCGCCCTCGCCGACCAGCGGATGGTATAGCTGGCTGATCTGGTAGCCTTGGGGGAGGTCGGCGTAGAAGTAGTTCTTGCGGTCGAAGCGCGACCAGGTGTTGATCTTGGCCTCGATCGCCATGCCCGTCCGCACCGCCTGGCGGATGCACTCGCGGTTGGGGACCGGCAGCATCCCCGGCATCGCCGCGTCGACCAGGCTGACCTGGGCGTTCGGCTCGGCCCCGAACTGGGTCGACGCTCCCGAGAACAGCTTGGCCTGGCTGACCACCTGGGCGTGGACCTCGAGGCCGATCACGACCTCCCATTCGCCGGTGGCGCCGTGGACGCGATATGCGGTCATTTCAGCAAATCCCAAGCTTCGCGGTTCACCTCAAATTTCTTGTCATAGCCCCAGCCGCGAGCGGTAGGTT
>JAIVIY010000091.1 GCA_020200285.1 Novosphingobium sp.
GGTGATGACGGTCCACGGCGCCAAGGGGCTGCAGGCGCCGATCGTGATCCTCGCCGACGCCGCCGACGATCCCGACGCCTCGCCACCGCGCGGGCTGACGCTGCCCGAGCGGGTCCCGGGCGGCGAGCCGCGCGAGGTGCCGCTGCCGCCGCTGCGTAAGGCGGAGAAGGTCGGGGCGGTCGAGCTGGCCGAGCGGCGCGCGGCGCTCGAGGAGCGGCAGGAGCACTGGCGGCTGCTCTACGTGGCGATGACCCGGGCCGAGGAGGCGCTGTTCGTGGCCGGCTCGCTCGGCGGCCGGCGCAAGGATCTCGCTCCCGATAGTTGGTATGCCCGGCTCCAGCCGCTGTTCGACGAGGCCGAGCCGCTCGCCGACCCGCTATGGGGCATGCGCCGCGAGATCGGCGCGCGCGCACCGGCCGCGCCGCGGATCGCCTTGGCCGAGACCCCGCCCGAACCGCTCCCCGACTGGGCGCTCCGCCCGGTCGGCCCCGAACCGCGCCCGCCGCGCCCGCTCGCGCCGTCGGCGAGCGGGGAGGACAGCGCGGCCGATCCGCCGTCGCCGCCGTCGCCAGAGCTGCGCGCCGCGGCGGAGCGCGGCACCCTGATTCACCGCCTGCTCGAACGCCTGCCCGAGCTTGCCGTGGAGGCGCGAGCGGCAGCGGCGAGCGTCTGGCTCGGTCGCACGGCGTCCCACCTGCCCGCGAAGGATCGCGCGGAGATTGCCGATGCCGCTCTCGCGGTTCTCGCCGACCCCCAGTGGGGCGAGGTGTTCGGCCCCGACTCGCTCCCCGAGGCGCCGATCGCGGCGACCGTCGGCGGACGGGTCATCGCCGGCACGATCGACCGGCTGGTGCTCGGCGCCGAGGCGATCCGCATCGTCGATTTCAAGACCGCGCCGCGCCCGCCGGCCGACTTGTCCGAAGTCCCGCCGGGCTACATCCGCCAGATGGCCGCCTACGCCGCCGCGCTTCGGGCGATCCATCCGGCGCAGCGGGTCGAGGCGGCGCTGCTCTACACCCACGCGCCGCGGCTGATCGCGATTCCCGCCGCGTTGCTCGAAGCGCACAAGCCCGGCTCGCCGGCGGAACAGGAAAGCTTTCCCGCCTGAGGCGTTGCCTTGGCGACGCCCGACCCTAGATTCGAGCGACACCGCACGAGGAGCCTTCCATGCCGACCAAAGCCGTCACAGACGCCAGCTTCGCCGCCGACGTCCTCCAGTCCGACAAGCCGGTGCTGGTCGATTTCTGGGCCGAGTGGTGCGGCCCGTGCAAGATGATCGGACCGGCGCTCGAGGAGATCAGCGACGAACTGGGCGACAAGGTGACGATCGCCAAGATGGACATCATGGAGAACACCGAGACCCCGTCGCGGTACGGGGTTCAGTCGATCCCCTTTATGGTCCTGTTCAAGAACGGCGAGAAGGTCGACGATTTGCTCGGCGCAAGGCCCAAGAGCCAGCTCAAGGGCTGGCTGGAGAGCGTGCTCTAGGCCACTTCGAGCGCATTGAGCCGCTCCGCCAGCTCGTCCCACAGCTCCGCGCTCGCCGCGCCGATCAGGCCGGGGCGGGCGTGATCGTCGAGGCGATAGGCGCTGCCGTCGGGCCGCGCGGCCTTGCCGCCGGCTTCGTTGACGAACAGCACCCCCGCGGCGTGATCCCACGGCAGCGTGCGCTCGAAGATCGCCAGGTCGTTCTGGCCCAAGACCAGCCGCGGATATTGCTCGGCGGCGCAGCGCGGGATGTCGACCAGCGTGTAGTACGGGGCGACATGGGCCTGGACCGCGGCGCGCTTGGCGGGGCTCATGTAGACCAGCGAATTGGCGACGATCGGCGGAACAGCGCCGGTGGTGCGCGCGATCACCCGCTCGCCCTCGACCCACGCCCCCTTGCCGAGCGCGGTGTGGCAGAACCGTCCGGAGAGGCCGTCGTAAAGCCACCCGGCCTGGGTTTCGCCGCCGTCGGCGAGCGCGATCAGGATCCCGAACGGCTCCTTGCCCTCGGCGAAGTTGTTGGTTCCGTCGAGCGGGTCGATCACCCAGCACAGGCCGTGCGCCAGCCGCTCGAACACCGTGGCGTCGGCATAAGCGGCTTCCTCGCCGACGACCGCCGCCTCGGGCAGCAGCCTGGCGAGGCCTTCGGTGAGGATCGCTTCGGCTTCGTCGTCGGCGATGGTGACCACGTCGTCGGCGGCCTTGCTGACGATCTCGTGGCTTGCGAGCTTGCGCCAGCGCGGCAGGATCGCGCGCTCGGCGGCTTCGCGCATCAGCGCGTGGACCGCCTCGTCGAGCGCGCTCACGCCGGGCCCCCGTGGCCGGGGCGCGAACGGGGGTGGCGCGACAGGCGGTCGGCGGGCTCGGCCCACCCGATCCGGCTGGCGTAGAAGATGTGGAACTGGGGGACGACGGCCTCGGGCCGGTCGAGCGTGGCGACGCTGAAGTCTAGCGTCTCGGGCTCGTAATCGACGCGCATGTAAAGCGGCGTCCCGCAATCCCGGCAGAACGCGCGGTGGCCGAAGTCGCTCGATTTGATCGTGGCGACGCGATCCTCGCCTTGCTCGAAACGGTAGTCGCCGACAAGGACCGCGGCGAAGACCATCGCCGGGCTGCCCGAGTTCAACTGGCAGATGCGGCAGTGGCACCACCCGGCGTCGAACGGCGCGCTCGCCAGCGAGAAGCGCACCGCGCCGCAGAGGCAGCCGCCTTCCATCAGGAGCGGTAATCCGCGTTGATCGTAATGTATCCGTGGGTGAGGTCGCAGGTCCAGACGATGGCCCGGCCTTCGCCGAGCCCGAGGTCAGCCTCGATCGTCACCTCGCGTCCTTTGAGGTGCGCGGCGACCGGGGCTTCGTCGTAGTCGGGCAAGGGCTGCCCCTCGCGCGCCACCCAGACGCCGCCGAAGCCGATCGACAGCTTGTCGCGGTCGGCGGGCTCGCCGGCCTTGCCCACCGCCATCACCACCCGGCCCCAGTTGGCGTCCTCCCCGGCGATCGCGGTCTTGACCAGCGGCGAGTTGGCGACCGCCAGCCCGACGCGGCGCGCGCTGTCGTCGCTGATCGCGCCGCTGACGGTGATCGTTATGAATTTCTGCGCGCCTTCACCGTCCTTGACCACGAGGTGGGCGAGCCGGCGGCAGACGTCGGTCAGCGCCGCGGCGAAGGCGTCGGCGCCGGGATCGTCGAACGAGGCGAGCGGGACGTTGCCCGCCTGGCCGGTGGCGAAGGCCAGCACGGTGTCGCTGGTCGAGGTGTCGCTGTCGACGGTGATGCAGGAGAAGGTCTGGCGGTTCGCCGCCAACAGCATCTGCTGCAGGAACCCTGGCTCGACCGCGGCGTCCGTGAAGACGTAGCCGAGCATCGTCGCCATGTCTGGCGCGATCATCCCGCTGCCCTTGACGATGGCGGCAAGGGTGACGGTTTTGCCGCCGACCACCGCCTGCGCCGCGGCGCCCTTGGGAAAGGTGTCGGTGGTGCCGATCGTCCGCGCCGCGTCCTCCCACCCGCACGGCTCGGCGGCCAGCGCGGCAGCCACGCCGGCGCGCGCCTTGTCCATGGGCAGCGGCACCCCGATCACCCCGGTCGAGCTGACGAAGACTTCGCTCGCCGTGCAGCCGAGGTGCGCGGCGACCTGGCCCATGATCGCCTCGACCGCCTCGCGCCCGCGATGGCCGGTGAAGGCGTTGGCGTTGCCGGCGTTGACCACCAGCGCGCGGGCGCGCCCGGCCTTGACAGCCAAGCGCCCCAGCTCGACCTCGCTCGAGCAGCAGATGTTGCGGGTGAACACCCCGGCGACCGCGGTCCCCTCGGCCAGCTCGACATAGGTCAGGTCGCAGCGCCCCCAGTCCTTGTACCCGGCTCGAGCGACGCGCGGCGTGACGCCCGCGATCGGCGGCAGTGCGGGGAACGGTACCGCCGAGCTCGAGCGGGTCGAAACCTCGCGCGGCGGCTCGGCGATCGTCGCGGCGACCGCCGAGGTCCAGAACCAGGCCAAGGGCGACCGGCGCGAACGCGAGCGCACCCGCGCGCGGCGGCCGTCGACGGTGATCGTGCTGATCCCGTCGATCCAGTACGGCGACCGCTCGCTCGAATAGCCTTCGCGGCGCATATTCCCGCAGATTGATCCGCGCGCCGGCACTCGTCCGGCGCTTGCGCGTATTCATCGAACGATCGCATCTATTCCAGGATTCCCGCCCATGCTCGGCGCCATCGCCAAGGCCGTCTTCGGCTCCTCCAACGACCGCTACGTCAAGTCGCTCGGCAAGACGATCGCCCAGATCGCCGCCTACGAGCCGACGCTCGAGACCTTCTCCGACGACGAGCTGCGCGCCCAGACCCCCAAGTTCCGCGAGCAGCTGGCGAACGGCAAGGCGCTCGACGACATCCTTCCCGAGGCCTTCGCCACAGTGCGCGAGGCCTCGAAACGCACCCTCGGCCAGCGCCACTACGACGTCCAGCTGATCGGCGGGATGGTGCTCCACCGCGGCGAGATCGCCGAGATGCGCACCGGCGAGGGCAAGACCCTGGTCGCGACGCTCGCGGTCTATCTCAACGCGCTCGAGCGCAAGGGCGTCCATGTCGTCACCGTCAACGACTACCTCGCCCGCCGCGACGCCGACTGGATGGGCCAGATCTATAGCTTCCTCGGGCTGACCGTCGGGGTGATCGTCCCCAACCTCAACGAGCAGGAGCGGCGCGCGGCGTACGAGTGCGACATCACCTACGCGACCAACAACGAATTGGGCTTCGACTACTTGCGCGACAACATGAAGCATTCGCGCGACCAGATGGTCCACCGCCCGTTCAATTTCGCGATCGTCGACGAGGTCGACTCGATCCTGATCGACGAGGCGCGCACGCCGCTGATCATTTCCGGACCGACCGACGACAAGAGCGACCTCTACATGCAGGTCGATGCGATCGTGAAGCGGATCGCGCCCGAGCACTACGAGGCCGACGAGAAGACCAAGAACATCTCGATGACCGAGGACGGGGTCGAATGGGCCGAGCGCCAGCTCGAGGAAGCCGGAATGCTCGTCGGCAGCAACCTCTACGACGTCGAGAACACGCTGGTCGTGCATCACCTCGACCAGAGCCTGCGCGCCAACGTGATGTTCAAGCGCGACATCGACTACATCGTCAAGGACGGCAAGATCGTCATCATCGACGAGTTCACCGGGCGGATGATGGAGGGCCGGCGCTGGTCGAACGGGCTGCACCAGGCGGTCGAGGCCAAGGAGGGCGTGAGGATCGAGCCCGAGAACCAGACGATGGCCTCGATCACCTTCCAGAACTACTTCCGGATGTACCCCAAGCTTTCGGGGATGACCGGCACCGCCGCGACCGAGGCGTCCGAGTTCTTCGACATCTACAAGATGAACGTCGTCTCGATCCCGACCAACGTCCCGGTGATGCGGGTCGACGAGGAGGACGAGTTCTACAAGAACACGCAGGACAAGTTCCAGGCGATCGCCAAGGCCATCGCCGAGAAGAACGCGATCGGCCAGCCGGTGCTGGTCGGCACGGTGTCGATCGAGAAGTCCGAGCTGCTGTCGAAGTTCCTCGAGGAGGAAGGGGTCGAGCACAGCATCCTCAACGCCCGCTTCCACGAGATGGAGGCGCATATCGTCGCCCAGGCCGGCCGATTGGGCGCGGTGACCGTTTCGACCAACATGGCCGGGCGCGGGACCGACATCCAGTTGGGCGGCAACATCGACTTCCGCATCGAGGACGAGCTGCGCGACCTGCCCGAAGGGCCCGCGCGCGAGGCGGCGATCGACAAGATCAAGGCCGAGGTCGCGGCCGAGAAGGCGCAAGTGCTCGAGGCCGGCGGGCTGTTCGTGCTCGGCACCGAGCGCCACGAATCGCGGCGCATCGATAACCAGCTGCGCGGCCGCTCGGGGCGCCAGGGCGATCCGGGCCTGTCGCGCTTCTATCTGTGCCTCGAAGACGACCTGCTGCGGATTTTCGGGCCCGACACCCTGTTCGCCAAGATGATGAACTCGAACCTCGCCGACGGCGAGGCGATCGGCAGCCGCTGGCTGTCGAAGGCGATCGAGACCGCGCAGAAGAAGGTCGAGGCGCGCAACTACGACATCCGCAAGCAGGTCGTCGAATACGACGACGTGATGAACGACCAGCGCAAGGTCATCTACGAGCAACGCGCCGACATCATGGACGCAGACGCGGTCGACGACGTGGTGGTCGACATGCGCCACGACACCGTCAACGCGCTGGTCGGCGAGGCCTGCCCGCCGGGCTCGTACCCCGAGCAATGGGACGTCGAGGGCCTCAAGGCGCGGGTCAAGGACGTGCTCGGGCTCGACCCGCCGCTCGACGCGTGGATGACCGAGGAAGCGCTCGAGCCCGAGATCATCGAGCAGCGGATCGCCGCCGAGGCCGACGCGCGGATGGAGGCCAAGGTCGCCGAGCTCGACGAGCGTTCGTGGAAGAACCTCGAGAAGGCGATCCTGCTCGAGCGGCTCGACCATCACTGGAAGGAGCACCTCGCCACGCTCGACGCGCTGCGCCAGGTGGTTTTCCTGCGCGCCTACGCGCAAAAGCAGCCGATCGCCGAGTACAAGCAGGAAGCGTTCGGGCTGTTCGAGAAGATGCTCGAGGCGATTCGCGAGGACGTCACCCGCATCCTCACCACCAGCGAGTTCCGGCTGGCGCAGCCCGAGGACTTCGAGCTGCCCGAGCTGCCCGACTTCCTTACCGGCCACCTCGATCCGTTCACCGGCGAGGACGACGGGCGCGGGGTCGTTCCCGGGGCCGCGGCGATGCTCGAGGCGCTGGCGGTGGGCGGAGCCGCGCCGGGGCGTGGGCCCGATCCGTACGCCGACAGCGGGATAAGCCGCAACGCGCCGTGCCCGTGCGGATCGGGGGAGAAATACAAGCACTGCCACGGCGCGCTCGCCTGACCGCGCCGGCCGCCCCGAAATCTCAGTTCGCGCGCCTAATCGGCGACGACAAACCGATTTTTTTCGTTCGCAGAGAGCAATTGAAGGGTTGAACAGCCGCCCGCGGTTTGCTTAGACCTGTCTCAAACGGGGTCGCATCGCTGGAAACGACCACAAGGTTCGGCCTGCGACGGCCCGACCGGCGGGAAGAGGGGGCGATGCTGGGCATGTTCGATTCATCGAAGACCGTGTCCGCGCTGATCGATTCGGCGCGCGCGCTCCCGCGCACCACCGCGATGGCGATCGGCGGTTGCCTGGTGATGGCGCTGAGCGCGCTCGCCGCGGCGACGCTGGTGGTTCCCGCGCCGGTCAACGCGCAACAGTCGGGCGGCGAGGTCCGCCGCGCGCACATGGGCGTCGCCAGCTGCGCCGGCTCGACCTGCCACGGCCGCTCGATCGGCGATGGCAAGCCGGTCAGCCAGAACGAAATCCTCCGCTGGCAGGAGGAAGCCTCGCCCGGCGGCGCGCACAGCCGCGCCTACCGCGTGATCCGCGAGCCGCGCGGGCAGGCGATCATCCGCCGGATGGGGCTCAACGAGGACGGCGTGCGCCGCGAATGCCTCGGCTGTCACGCCTCGCCGGGCGCGCGGCGGATCCAGGAGGGCGTCGACTGCGAAACCTGCCACGGCGCCGCGACCGGCTGGCTCTCGAGCCACTACGCCGTCGGCGCGACCCACGCGCGCAACGTCAGCCAGGGGATGACCGACCTGGTCGACCCGCAAGTCCGCGCGCAAGTCTGCCTCGACTGCCACTTGTCGGGCGACGGCCCGGGCGAGTTCGTCGCCCACCGGATCATGGCCGCAGGCCACCCGCGGGTGGCGTTCGAAATGGACCTGTTCTCGGCGCTCCAGCAGCACTGGACCGAGGACGCCGACTATGGCGAGCGCAAGTACGGCAACCCCAGGGCACGCACCAACGGAATGCGCAACTGGGCGGTCGGCCAGGCCGAGGCGGTCAAGCGCAGCCTCGCGCTGTTCAGCCAGCCGGCGCTCGGCCAGGACGGGATCTTCCCCGAATTCTACTTCTACGACTGCCATAGCTGCCACCGCCGGATCTACGACAACCAGGACGGCGCGATCACCAAGTCGCCCAATCCGGGACGGCCGATCCCCGCCGGGATGCCGCCCTACAACGACGAGAACATGATCATGCTGCTGGCCGCGGCGCGGACCGTGGCGCCCGATCTCGCCGGGCAGTTCGACACCCGCAGCAAGGCGTTCCACGCGGCGATGACCCGCGGCCGGGGCGAGGCGGTGCAGGCGGCGGGGGCCTTGCGCCAGACCGCCGATGCGCTGTCGGACCGCTTCGCCGGCGCGGCCTTCTCGAAGGAGCAGACCTTCGCGATCATGAACACGATCGCGTCGGACGCCATCGCCAGCCGCTTCACCGACTACGAGGGGGCGGTGCAATCGGTGATGGCGATCGACACCTTGCTCAACGGCCTGGTCAATCAGGGGATGGTCTCGCAGTCGGCTGCCGCCGGGCTGCGCGGCCGGATCAACCAGGCCTATGCTGCGGTGAGGGAGCCCAACGGCTTCCAGCCCGCGGCCTTCCGCCGCGCTTTGGGGGGCGCCGTCGCCAGCATCCGGAGCCTTCGTTGAGATGAAATTCAGGGTCGCACTCTCCAACTCGACCGCGGCCGTCGCCGCGCTGTCGCTTGCCCTGGCGGGCTGCGGCGGCGGGGGCGGCAGCGGTAACGGCGTCGGCTCGCCCGCGCCTACACCGACGCCTTCGCCTACGCCGGGCAGCACCCAGCTGTTCGTGCCGCCGGCGCAGGAGGCGCTGAGCGTCGCCGACGTCCAGCGGGTGATCGCCCAGGCCGTGGGCGAGGCGCAGGCGCGCGGCCTTCCGTCGACCATCGCGGTGGTGGACCGCGTCGGCAACGTGCTCGCGGTGTTCCGTATGAACGGCGCGAATCCCAATCTCACGACCAGCAGGTTCATCTCGTTCCTTGGCACCGACAACCCGCGCAACGGAGTCGGGGCGCAAGGGGTGACCGTTCCGGCCAGCTTCGGGGCGATCGCCAAGGCGATCACCGGGGCCTACCTGTCGAGCGGCGGCAACGCGTTCTCGACCCGCACCGCCAGCCAGATCGTCCAGCAGCATTTTCCGCCCGCGCCGATTACCCCCGGGCTAGAGTCCGGGCCGCTGTTCGGAGTGCAGTTCAGCCAGCTGCCGTGCTCGGACTTCTCATCGCGGTTCGACCCATTCGGCGGCGCTGCGGCGTTGGTCGGGCCCAAGCGCTCGCCGCTGGGCCTGGCGGCGGATTCGGGCGGCTTCCCGCTTTACAAAAACGGCGTGATCGTTGGCGGGATCGGCGTGATGGGCGACGGCGACTACGCTTTCGACCCCAACATCCTCGATACCGATACGGATGCGGAGGAATTCATCGCGCTGGCGGGGATCCAGAGCTTCGCCCCGCCCGAGACGATCCTCGCCGACCGGATCAGCGTCGACGGCACCCTGCTGCGGTTCTCCGATGCGCGGATCGGCGGGCTCTCGACGCTGCAAACCAATTTCGCGGCGATCAACGGCACCGCCGGCGCGGTGGTCCCGGTCACCGGCTACAACGCCGGCGCGATCATCGCGGGCACGCCTTACGGCACCGAAGCCTCGGGTATTCGGCCCGCGGCACCCGCCGAATACGCGAACCGCGACATCTTCGTGTTCACCAACGGCGTGGGCACCAACCGCTACCCGCCGCGCGCCGCGACCGACGGCGCCCTCGTTGCCGCGCCGCTGACCGCTGACGAGGTGCGCGCGGTGCTCGAGGAGGCGTTCAACGTGATGGCGCGCGGCCGCGCGCAAATCCGCCAGCCGCTCGACAGCCGGATCCAGGTCAACATCAGCGTGGTCGATACCAACGGCGCGATCCTGGGCATGATCCGCTCGCCCGACGCGCCGATTTTCGGCGCGGACGTCTCGCTGCAGAAGGCGCGCACCGCGATGTTCTTCTCGAGCCGCTTCGCCGCGAACGATCTGACCGCGGCCGGGTTCGCGTCGTACGTGCAGCGCGCGCAGATGTTCTTCGGCACCGCCAGCGCGCTGACCGGCTCGTTCGCGTTCTCCGACCGCGCCAACGGCAACGTCTCGCGGCCCTACTTTCCGGACGGCGAGGTCAACCGCCCGCCGGGGCCGTTCTCCGTGCCGATCGAGGACTTCAACCCGTTCGCCACCGGCCTGCAGACCGACCTGATCGTCCCCAACCTGCTGGCCCAGGGCCCGATCGGCTGCACCGCCGCGCCCGCGACCCCGGGCGCGCCCAACCGGATCGCCAACGGCATCCAGATCTTCCCCGGCTCGGTCCCGCTGTATCGCGGCAGCGTGCTGGTCGGCGGCGTCGGGGTGTCGGGCGACGGCATCGACCAGGACGACATGATCAGCTTCCTCGGCGGGGCCAACAACGGCGGCGCGCGCGCGGGCAACGGCCTCGGCAACGCGCCCAGGGCAATCCGCGCCGACAACATCGTGATCCCGGTCGGCAACGGGACCCGGCTGCGCTACGTCAACTGCCCGTTCGCGCCGTTCCTCGACACCAATCAACAGAACGTCTGCGAGGGCCTATGATCGATACGGTCGCCTCGATTCTCGCGCCGCTGCTCTCGGTTTCGGGCAGCGCCGGGGGCGACGCGGCCGTGCTCCCGCCGGCGATCCCGCCGGCCGGGTCGACATCGCTGGCGACCAAGCCGGGCCAACTCCCGCCGATCGTCCTGCCCTCGGTGCAGTTTTCGCCCGAAATAGACGCCGCGTCGCTTCCCGTTCCGAAGCCGGCAATGCCCAAAGCTGCGAAGCGCAGTCGGGCGCATGACGGCCGCCAGCTCGTGTTCGCGTTCGCCGAACCCGAACCCCAACCCGAGGCCAGCGGCGCGCCGCTGACCCGTCCGCTCGCCCAGGCGTCCGCAGAAGCGCTTCCGCAGCAAGCCTCGCCGGCCGCCGACCCCACCGTCAACACTCGCGCCGACGTCGAGGCCGCGCCGCCGGTCACCCCCGACACCGCGGTGATCGACGGCCGCCGCCGCCCGGGGTTCCAGAAGGAGCTGCCCGAGCGGATCGAGCAGATGAACACCGGCGCGATCCGCCCGCCGCCGCCCGAAGCGTTCTACGCCAAGGAGGGCGAGGACTACCCCGACAACATCCAGCGCCTCGCGCTATCCACCGGGCTGCCCGACCGCTGGCGGATCACCAGCACGCTATGCCCGGCGACCAGCTCGCAGAAGGGCATCTCGGACGAGACGATCTACACGCTCTACCCGAACCTGCGCGCGATGTGCCACTCGACGCTCGACCCGTTCCACCACAACGTGCTCAAGGGCGATCGGCCGCTGACCAAGAAGCAGCGCCCGAGCTTCCTCAAGGGCGAGGACTGGTTCTTCATCGTCAACGCGATCTCCGACACGATCCTCGAGCCGCGCAGCTTCCCGACCCCGGTCGGCAACCAGACCACCGAGCTGCCCAACCAGGTCGACGTCTTCGGGCGGAGCCATTCGGTGGTGTTCGCCCAGACCTTCATCGTCGGGGTCTCGCTGCTCAAGGGCCAGACCGCCTACAAGCCGCCGGCGATCGAGTACCGGCTGACGCTCGCCCCGCAGATCAACTACGTCAACGTGCCCGAACGGCGCGTGCTCGATGTCCGCCCGTCGAAGGAAAGCCAGCGCCTCGACCACTTCGTCGGGGTCCAGGAAGCCTTCGTCGACTACCACCTCGGCCAGTACGACACCAAGCGTTACGACTTCATCTCGGTCCGCGCCGGCATCCAGCCGATCCAGCAGGACTTCCGCGGCTTCCTGTTCCAGGACAACCAGCTCGGCCTGCGCCTGTTCGGCAACCGCGACAACAACCGCTTCCAGTTCAACCTCGGGGCGTTCTGGCGGCTGGAGAAGGACACCAACTCGGGCCTCAACTCGATCGTCCAGCGGCCGCGCGACGACTGGGTGTTCCTCGCCAACGTGTTCCGCCAGGACTTTCCAGTCGTCGGGCTGACCAGCCAGGTCTCGGTCACCTACAACATGAACCGCGAGGCCAACAACATCGAGGTCGACGACAACGGCTTCCCGGCGCGGCCGGCGCTGATCGGCGACTTGCGCGGGCGCGACTACGACGTGGTCTATCTCGGCTACGCGACCGACGGGCGGATCGGGCGGATCAACCTGACCAGCCAGCTCTACGGCGCGTTCGGCGAGGACCGCAACTCGATCTTCACCAGCGAGCAGGCCAAGATCCAGGCGTTCTTCGCTGCGGCGGAAGCAAGCTACGACCTCGATTTCTGGCGCTTTCGCGTCTCGGGGCTCTACGCCACCGGCGACGGCGATCCGTATGACAACACCGAGCGCGGGTTCGACGCGATTTTCGAGAATCCGATCTTCGCCGGCGCCGACACCAGCTACTGGATCCGTCAGGTGATCCCGTTCGCCGGCGGCGGCCGCGCGATCGGTGTCAACGGCCGCAACGGCATTCTCAATTCGCTGCGCTCGTCGAAAGAGCAGGGCCAATCCAACTTCAACAATCCCGGGACGATGCTGGTCGGCGTCGGGGTCGACGCCGACATCACTCCGACCTTTCGTATTTCCGGCAACGTCAACCACTTGTGGTTCGAGAACACCGCGACGGTGAAGGCGCTGCGGGTCGAGGGCTCGATCCCCAAGTCGATCGGTTTCGACGTCTCGGCCGCGGCGATCTGGCGCCCGCTGGCCTCGCAGAACATCGTGCTGCGCCTGTCGGGCGCGGTCTTCCAGCCGAGCAAGGGCTTCGACGACCTGTTTGACCAACAGGGCAAGGAGAGCCGGTTCTACTCGGTGCTCGGCAACCTCATTCTGGCCTTCTGACGCTATGACCGCGACGACGATCTCCGCTTCCGCTCCCGCCCGCCGCAACCGGCTGATGGCCCGGCTGGCGCTGCTTTTCGCCGCGCTCGCGTTCCTCGTCCCGGTCGCGCTGAGCGCCGCCGAGAAGGAAAAGCCGCAAGACATCAAGCACGTCCGCGCGCCGTCGGCGCCGCGCGGCCAGCCCGGCGACACGCCCGAGGCGCAGTGGGCCTACGTCGACGGCAAGAACGCCGGGTGCATGAGCTGCCACACCCAGACCGACCACAAGACGATGCACGCCAGCCCGGCGGTGGTGCTCGCCTGCACCGATTGCCACGGCGGCAACGAGAAGATCGTCGCCGACAAGAGCTGGGCGCACGACAGCCTCGACTACCTCGGCGCGTTGCGCGAGGCGCACGTCCTGCCCAAGTACCCCGGCGCGTGGCACTGGCCGTCGTCGGCCAACCCCAAGCGCAGCTACGCGCTGCTCGCCAAGGAAGCGCCGGAGTTCATTCGCTTCATCAACCCATCGGACTACCGCGTCGTGCGCGAGGCGTGCGGCGCGTGCCACATGGAGATCATCGAGGCGTCCGAGCGCTCGATCATGACCACCGGCGCGATGCTGTGGGGCGGGGCGGCGTACAACAACGGAATCGTCCCGTTCAAGAACTACATCTTCGGGGAGAGCTTCAACCGCGCGGGCCAGCCGGCGGTGCTGAGGTCCGCTTCGACCCGGATCGGCGAAGACGGCAAGCCGATGTTCGGCACCGTCACCGAAGCGGAAAAGGCGCGCGGCGCGCTGCCGATCCTCTACCCGCTGCCGACCTGGCACACCGTGCCGCCGGGCGACATCTTCCGCGTGTTCGAGGACGGCGGGCGCAACATCACTCCGCAGTTCCCCGAGATCGGCCTGCCCAACATCGGCGGGATCATCCAGCGACTGGAAGAGCCGGGTCGGCCCGACCTCAAGCAATCGAACCGCGGCCCCGCGACGGGACTGCGCGTCGCGATCCCGATCCTCAACATCCACAAGACCCGGCTCAACGACCCGTTCCTGTGGCAGATGGGGACCAACGACCAGCCGGGCGACTACCGCACCTCGGGCTGCGCCAGCTGCCACGTGATCTACGCAAACGACCGCGAGCCGCGGCACGCGTTGAACTGGGCCAAGTGCGGGCGCGACGGCCAGACGGCGACGCTCGACCCGACCATCAACGCGTTGCGCGAAGGGCAGCACCGCAAGGGCAAGTTCGGCACCTATGACGCCGAGAAGGCCGAAGGGAGCCACGACAAGTTGCCCGGCTCGGTGCTGACCGGCAAGAAGCACGGCGACGGCGGCGGACATCACGGCGACGGGAGCTATCTGGGCGGCGACGCCAGCGACCCGGTCGGCTCGAAGGCGATGGAAGCCGATTGCCGCAAGGCGATCGCGGTGGCGACCGAGCTGCTCCACTTCACCAGCGCCACGAGCACCGAGGGAGCGATCGCCCCCCATGGGACCGATGCCGCGCACAAGATGAGCGCCGACGAGGCGCACCGCGCGGTCGGGCTCGATAAGGACGGCAAGGAAATGCACCTCGCCGCCGAGCCCAAGGCGGCCGGTGCCGGACACGACGCCCACTCCGGCCCGGCCAAGATGCAGGAGCGCGAGCGCGGGCACCCGATCGTCCACGCCTTCACCCGCGCGATCCCCACCGCGCAGTGCATGAACTGCCACATGCACCAGCCCAACATCTTCCTGAACAGCTACCTCGGCTACACCATGTGGGACTACGAATCCGACGCCTCGCTGCTATGGAGCGGGCCGGAGAACCGCGCGCCCAAGCCGCCGGGGATGTCGGAAGAGGACTACGCCAAGGTCTTCAAGAAGCAGTTCTACCCGACCGCCTCGGAAGTGCGCGAAGCCTACGACCGCAATCCCGAGGCCGCGGCCAGCCACGGGCTGTGGCGCGACGTCGAGTTCCTGCGCAACGTCTACGATCTCAACGCCTCGGCCGAGGCGACGCAGTTCGCCGACTACCACGGCCACGGGTGGAACTTCCGCGCGATCCTCAAGCGCGACCGCCGCGGCAACCTGCTCGACGCCGACGGCGACATGACCAGCTACGGCACCGACACCGCGCACATCGTCGACCCCCACGACCCCGAGAAATTCCGCAAGGCGGGCGAAACCAAGTTCGTCGAGGCCGGGCCCAACCCGGGCAACAGCGTCCACATGATGGACATCCACGCCCAGCTCGGGATGCAGTGCGCCGACTGCCACTTCGCCCAGGACAGCCACGGCAACGGGCTGATCTACGGCGAGGTCGCCAACGCGATCGAGATCGGCTGCAAGGACTGCCACGGCACCCCCGACGCCTATCCGACGCTGATGACCAGCAACCTCGCGGCCCCGCCCGAGGGCACCAACCTGTCGCTGATCCGCAACCCCGACGGCCAGCGCCGGTTCGAGTGGTTCCGCGAGCCCAAGACCGGGCGCCGGGTGCTGATCCAGCGCTCGATCATCGACCCCGACAAGTCGTGGCGGGTCAGCCTGGTCAAGGATTCGGTCGACGCGAGCTTCGAAGGGATGCGCGACGACCTCGGCAAGGCGGTGTTCAACCCCAAGGCGGCGCGCGCCAAGCTGATGGCCAAGTCGGCGAGCGAGGATGGCAACTACCGCTTCGGCACCGCGATCCCCAAGGGCGAACGCGCCCACAAGGACGACGACATGGCGTGCTTCACTTGCCATCTCGCCTGGACGACGAGCTGCGCGGGCTGCCACCTGCCGATCGAGGCCAACTGGAAGTCGGGCGTCCACAAGTACGAAGAGGACGAGACCCGCAACTTCGCGACCTACAACCCGCAAGTCGCGCGCGACGAGATGTTCCAGCTCGGCAAGCACCAGACGACCAAGGCTTCGGGCTCGGATCCGTCGAAGGCGATCATCGCCCCGATCCGCTCGACCTCGGCGCTGATCCTCAGCTCGACCAACATCAACCGCGAGCGGATCTACATCCAGCAACCGCCGATCAGCGCGATCGGCTACTCGAGCCAGGCGTTCGCGCCGCACTTCCCGCACACGGTGCGGCTCAACGAGACCAAGCAGTGCACCGACTGCCACCTCTCGGCCGCCGACGACAACAACGCGATCATGGCGCAGCTGCTGCTGCTCGGCACCAATTACGTCAATTTCGTCGGGCTTCACGCCTGGGCCGGGCTCGAGGGCGGGTTCGAGGCGGTGCGGGTGACCGAATGGGACGAGCCGCAGGCGGTGATCGGCAGCTACCTCCACCGCTTCGCCTACCCCGATTTCTACAAGCTCCATGTCGACAAGAACGACCGCGAGCTCAAGAACTGGGTACGCGGCGCGATCTTCGACAAGAAGCTGAGCGGTGAAAGCACCGGGCGCGAGGCTTTCCTAAACACCGTCGAAGGCACTAAGGACGCGGTCCGCTGCCTGCAGATGCGCGGCGAGTACATGTTCGTCGCCGAAGGCAAGGGGGGCTTCCGCGCCTACGACATCGCCAGCGTCGGCAACAAGGGCTTCTCCGAGCGGATCGTCACCGCGCCGTTCGCCTCGCCCGGGCACGACACCCACGTCGACACCAGGAACGCGACCTGCATGGCGCTGTCGACCAACCAGGCGATCGCGCCGACCCGCAACACCCCCGAGCTGCGCGGCGCGAACCAGGAGCAGCCGTTCAGCCCGGTCTACAGCTACGCCTTCATCACCGACAGCGTCGAAGGGCTGATCGCGGTCAACGTCGACACGCTGGCCGACGGCGAGTTCCGCAATAACTTCTTCCGCCGCGCCTTCACCTTCAACCCCGACGGGGTGCTAAACGGCGCGAAGCACATCACGCTCGCGGGCGACTATGCTTACATCGTCACCCCCAATTCGCTGGTCACCGTGCGGCTGCCCAAGCCGTGGTCGCGCGAGGCGCCTTGCGAGGTCAGCGCGAAGAAGGACGGCGAGACCTGCCTCGATCCGCAAGTGACTTCGGTGGTGTCGCTGACCGACGGCCGGGCGAGCGCGATCCAGTTCCGCTACTTGTGGGTGACCACCGCCAACGGGCTCGAGCTGCTCGACGTGACCGAGTTGGCGCAGCCCCGCCACCTCCCGGCCGCGACGGTGCCGCTGGCCGACGCCCGCCGGGTCTATCTCGCGCGGACCTACGCCTACGTCGCGGCCAAGCAGGACGGGCTGGTGATCGTCGACGTCACCGCGCCCGAGCGCCCGGCGGTCTACCTGAAGTACACCGCCGACGGGCTTCTGAACGACGCCGAGGATGTGATCGTCGCCTCGACCAACGCCAGCCCGTTCGCCTACGTCGCCGACGGCCGCAACGGCCTCAAGGTGGTCCAGCTCGCCAGCTTCGAGAACCAGCCCAACCTCTACGGCTTCGCGCCGGAGCCGAGACCTGAGCTGATCGCCTGGGTCAAGACGCAGTGGCCGGCGCTGGCGCTCAGCAAGGGCCTCGACCGCGACCGCGGGGTCGACGAGACCGGCGGGCAGATGGCGGTCTTCGGCCGCCTCGGCTCGCGCCCGTTCACCCGCAGCGAGATGGAGACGCTGTTCCTCAACGACCGCCGCGTGCCCTACAAGGTGTCGAACGCGGTCGACATGGCGAAGTGGGTCGGACCGAAGACCCCGCCGATGCTTGCGAGGGGCGAGGGGGATGACGCGCGGGCGATGAAATAGGCGTCGTCTCCGCTGAAGCGCTCGTTGGCGATTTGGCGCGCGCAACAGCCTCGAAATCCAATCCACTCCCGTTCGTGCTGAGCTTGTCGAAGCACCGCACTTTCTCTTCGTGCCTTGCGCGCAACCGCCTGAAGAAAAAGCGGTCCTTCGACAGGCTCAGGACGAACGGAATCTTTTCCGGATGTTTCACTTCTG
>JAIVIY010000057.1 GCA_020200285.1 Novosphingobium sp.
TAGGCCGGCTTGATAGCCTTGACCGCCTTCACCCGCGTCGGACCGTCGCGCAGCCCCGCCTCCGTATTCGCGCGGTCGATCACCGTTTCCCCGCCGTCCGCGTCGAGCACCGCGAGCGCGCCGCTGCCGCCCGCCTCGTTGTCGAGCAGGGTGACCTTGTCGGTGGCGCAGCTGGTGACGAGGAGGGCCGCGACCACCAGCGCCGCGGCGAGCGCCGGTGCGGCGCGGTTCACTTGACCTCGACCACGAACCGCGTGCCGCGCACTCCCAGCATCGAGGTCGGGGTGCGGACGCGCATCGCGTCGCGCCGCGACTTGGCGATGTTGCCCGAGACCACGCCGAGCGAGCCGCGATCGACCCTGGTCACGAACGAGCCGGTCTGGCGCGCCCGGTCGTAGGAGAATTCACTCAGCGTGATGCGGCTCGCCGGGCCGAGCGCCATGCGCGTGTTGTCAAGGAAGGCGATGCCCACGCGGCCGGTCTTGCCGGTGCGGACGACGTCGCCCTGCTCGAGCTTGAGCCCGGGCTGCGCGGCGATCGCGGTGCCGTTGCGCAGCACCGAGACTTCGCCGACCCGGCTCTTGATTCGGCCGATCTCGGCCCACGCCGGTTGCGCGGCGGCCAGCGCGGCCAAGGCTATCACGATTGATGCTGTGCGCACGAATTCTTCCCCCGAATTCAAGCCGGATGTGCCATACCATCGCCATGGGCGCGGGGAAACGCTTTTCGGCGGAATTGCAGCCGGGGGGCGACACGCGGGCGATCGTGATCGCCGCGCTCGCTGCCGCGGAGGAGCTCGCCGCCGGCGCGGATCTCGCTGAGCGGGACGGCGCACGGCTGGCGGTGATCGTCGAGGAACTCATCTCCAACGCCCTGCGCCACGGCGCAGCGGAGGGCCGCCTCAGACTGGACCTGAGGCTGGGCGCCGATGCCGACGCGCTGACGCTGGCGCTCGAAGACGACGGCGCCGCCTTCGATCCGACGGCGGCGCGAAGCTTCGCCGGTCCGGATGCCGAGACCGGCGGCGGGGTCGGCCTCGCGCTGGTCCGCGCCTGGGCCGAAAGCCTCGACTACGCCCGCGTCGACGGGCGCAACCGGTTGAGCCTGGTGCTGCGGCGCGGCGGCTAGCTCAGCGCGCGCCGAACAGGCGTTGCCAGAAACCGGGCTGGTCGGCGTCCATCGGCACCAGCGGGCCATAAGTCATCAGCCGCATCCCGGGGTCGCGGTGGGGGCGGGGCAGAATCCACGCGTCGGGTCGGCTGGAGCGAAAGCTGAGGTTCGACATGAGCGTCCTCCTTTCCCGTCTTGGGCGGGGAAACGCAGGCCGGGGGGCGCTGGTTCCCGTGAGACAGGCAACGCAAGGGTATGAAATCGTTCCGCTTCGCCAACGCAAACGGCGAGCGCGTCCAGCTCCGGGACGGCGATCTTGGTAAATCTTAACCGGGATTAAGCATCGTGTTCGGCGCATTGCGCGGGGCGGTCCGCGCGTGCATCGTTAACGCTCCGAGGGGAGAGCCGAAGATGCCCAGGACGCGGGATCAACCGCGTCGCGCAGGCGACGCGCGCGATGTCGTCGATACCGGCGGGGACCGCGCTGAAACCCGATTATTTGCTCCGGCCAGCGCAAACTCGCTTGAATCGGCGAGTCGAGTGTGATTCTGTGACGATCGTGAGACGCCGCCGCTCCCGCCTGCAGATGCCGCGCGAGACGCTGACCCAGACTTTCGCGCTGGTCGCGCTGCTCGTCCTTGGCGGGGTCGCGGTCGCCGGTCCCAGCGGGGTGCTGGCGTGGAGCGAGCACCACCGCCTGCTCGCCGACCACCACACCGAGCTCGCGCAGCTCACCGCCCGGCGCGACGAACTGCGCAACCGCGTCGACCTGCTCGATCCCAACCACGCCGATCCCGACTTGGTCGGCGAGCTGCTGCGCAAGAACCTCAACGTCGTACACCCCGACGAGATTGTCATCGCCCGGCCGGATTAGCCTCGGTCGCGGTTGAGCGGCCCGGCGGCAAAGCTCTCGCGGTCGATTTCGTAGATCAGGTGGAGCACGGGCTGTCCTGCCATTTCGATGCTTTCGGTGCGATCGGTCAACCGGCCGCCGATCTTCTCCATCGCCCGGCGTGAGCGAAGGTTGGTCTCCCCGACCCGGAACCAGACGCGCTCGACCGCGGCCAGCGCGTGCGCGAGCATCAGCCGCTTCATCTCGCGGTTGAAGCTGCCGCCCCAGTGGCTGCGGGCGAGGACGGTCCAGCCGATCTCGACCGAGCCGCCCTCGGCGGGATCGTGTGCCCAGTACCGCGATGAGCCGACGATCGCGCCGCTCTGCTTGTCGATTGCCGCGAGCGCGCCGCCTTGCGCCAAGGCCTCGGCGAAGAAGGCGCGGAACATCGGCTCCCTCCAGCGATCGTGCGCCGGATGAAGCTCCCACACCAGCGGGTCGCTCGCCACCGCGTAGAGCCCGGCCCAGTCGTCCTCGCGCAAGGGGCGCAGCAGCAGCCGCTCGCCTTCGAGGGTCGGTTGGCGATCCATCGTCAGTCCCCGGCGGAGGCGAGAGGGCCGCGGGCGAAGTCTTCGCGCGCGATCGCGTAGACGCGGTGACGGACCGTCCGCCCGACGACCTCGGCGTGCTCGATCCGTTCGGTGAGCCGGGCGTCGAGCTTTTCCATGGCCCGCTGCGATCGCACGTTGTCCTCTCCGACCCAGAACTCCACGGCGGCGACGTAGCGCAGCGCGTGGCCGACCATCAATCGCTTCATTTCGCGGTTGGCGGCTCCGCCCCAGTGCGAGCGTCTTCGCGCCATCGCTCCCGATCGGGGTGAAGCGCCCAGATCTCGGGATCGCGGGCCAGGGCGTAGAGCGCCTCGCGATCTTCGGGGCGCAGCGGCCGGAGCAGCAGCCGTTCGCCTGCGAGCGTCGGCTGCAAGTCCATCGCCGGGTGCTCAGGCGGTGACCGCGGCCAGCGCGGCGATGAATTTGTCGATGTTGCCCATGGTCAGCCCGGCGACGTTGATCCGCCCCGATCCGGCCATGTAGATGCCGTGCGCCGAGCGCAGCTTGAGTATCTGGTCGGGGGTCAGCGGCAGCACCGAGAACAGTCCGTTCTGGCTGCCGACCGGGGTCAGGTCGACCGTGCCGACGCGGCCCGCCTCGGCCAGCCGGGCGCGGACCTGGCGCATCCGCGCGCGCATCGTGTCGAGCTCGTCGAGCCACTGGCGGGTCAGCGCCTCGTCCTCGAGCACGATCCGCACCGCCGCCGCGCCGTGGTCGGGCGGCATCGACCAGTTGGCGCGGGCCAGTGCGTGCCCGTTGGAGACGATCGCGCCCATCCGGCCGGGGTCATCGGTGACCACGTAAAGCGCGCCGACGCGGTCGCGGTAGAGTCCGAAGTTCTTGTCGCAGCTGTAGGCGACGAGCGCCTCGGGCAGCGCGGCGACGACCTTGCGCACCCCCGCGGCGTCCTCGTCCATGCCGTGACCGAGCCCCTGGTAGGCGAGGTCGAGCACCGGCAGCAGCGGCTTGGCGGCGAACAGCCCGACGATCTCGTCCCACTGCGCCGGCGAATGGTCGATCCCCGTCGGGTTGTGGCAGCAGCCGTGGAGCAGCAGCGCGTCGCCGGGCAGCGCGGCTGCGAACGCGCCGCGCAAGGCGTCCATGTCGACCGTGCCCGCGGGCGTGGCGTGGGCGAAGGTGCAGGCTTCCATCCCCAGGTCGGCGAGAATCTGCGCGTGGTTGGGCCAGCTGGGCAGGCCGAGCCAGACCCCCGCGACGCCCGCTTTCTTCGCCAGCGCCAGCGCCAGCCGCACCCCGCCGGTGCCGCCCGGCGCCTGCATCCCTTCGATCCGCCCGACCAGCGTGGGATCGGCGCTGCCGAAGATCCACGGCATCAGCGCGCGGACGAAGCCCATGTCGCCTTCGGGGCCGAGGTAGGATTTCGAATCCTGCGTCTCGAGCAGCCGCTGCTCGGACGCCTTGATAGCGCCGAACACCGGGGTGTCGCCCTGGCCAGTGCGATAGACCCCGACGCCGAGGTCGATCTTGTCGGCGCGCGGATCGTCGCCGTAGAGCTTGATCAGCGCGAGCAGCGCGTCGGGCGGTTGCGGAGTCAGGGTCTCGAGCATCGCGCGCGCCATGCCGCGCCGCGCCCGCGCGGACAAGCCCGCGGCGCGTAAGTTTTTCTCGCTCCGAGCGTTGCGGAGCTTGGTGCGCCCGAAGCGCTCAGCGGCTCAGAACGGAAGCCACTTCTGCTTCTTGGTGAATTTCATGTAGCCGGCGTTGACGCCGAGCCGCAGCCCGACTCCCATCCGCACCGGGATCAGCACCACGTCGCCGTGGCGCATGTAGCTGGCGTTGAGCCCGCCCACCACGTAGGCTTGGCCCTCCCCCGCCGGGAAGCGCTTGTAGAGCTCTTCGCTGTCGTGGAGGTTGTAGACCAGGACGAAGGTGTTGCCGGCGTTGGCTCCGGCGTCGAAGCCGATCGACGGCCCCGTCCAGTACACCGGGCGCTGGCCCTCGACCTTGTGGTAGAGCGTGCCCGAGCCGTAGCGCAGCCCGACCACGAACGCGCCGCCTGCCTCGCGCCCAACGATGTAGCCGTTGGGCTCGCCCTGCTTCTTGAGCAGGTTCTCGATCATCGAGGCCAGGCCCTTGGCGCCCTTGCCGAACACCCCCTCGGCGGCGCCGATCAGGTCATCCTGGTGGTAGGTCGCGGCTTGGCCATCGGCGGCCGGCGTGGCGGGTTGGGCCGGGGCGGGGTCGGTCGCGGGCGCCTCCGCGGGTAGCGCGGGGATCGTCCCGGCCTCGGCGCCGACCGGGGTCGCGTAGTCCTCGCCGGGCGCGTCCTGCTGCGATGCAGTCTGTGGGGCCGCGCCGATGTCGGCGTTGATCGCCTGGTTGGGATCGACCGTCTGCACCGATTGCGCCGCCGCGCCCGCGCCCAGCGCGATGAGCGCCAGCCCGGCCAGCGCCAGGCGCAGGCCGGTTGCGGCGCGGCTGAAAGCGGAAATCCCCATGTCCCTGATCCCATCCTTGCGGCGCTGCGGCGATCCCGCGCCGCGACGCGCTGTCATCGAAGAGAATCGAAGGCTGGCGGCCGGGCAATGAACCGGCGATGAGCCGAGTCCGAATTGCGGCGAGCCGAGTCTGCCCGACCGACCGGCACGATGCTTGCCCGCTATCGGCCGCGCCGCTATAGGGCCCGCTCGCCGCTGCGATCCGGAGACGTGGGTGAGTGGCTGAAACCAACGGTTTGCTAAACCGTCGTACTGGTAAATCCGGTACCGAGGGTTCGAATCCCTCCGTCTCCGCCACGTTTTTCCTCACTCGTGCAAGGGCTTGAGCCGATGAGCGACGCTCCGCTGTATGCCTGCGTCGAGGGCGGCGGGACCAAGTTCGTGGTCGGCGTCGCCCGCGGTCCCGAAGCGGTGCTGGCCATGCACCGCGTTGCGACCACCACGCCGGCGGAGACCCTTCCGGCCGTCGTGGGGTGGCTCCAGCGCCAGGCCGAGCTGCATGGGCCCTACGCGGCCGCCGGGATCGGGACCTTCGGGCCGCTCGAGCTCGATCGCGCCTCGCCCGATTATGGCCGCGTCACCAACACGCCGAAGCCGTCCTGGCGCGGGGCCGACGTGCTCGGGCCGCTCGCCGCCGGACTGGGTGTGGCGGTCGGGCTGGATACCGACGTCAACGCCGCGGCGCTGGCGGAATCGCGCTGGGGAGCGGGTGATCGTCGACGGCAAGCCGCTGTTGGGCCTGCGTCATCCCGAATTCGGCCACTTGCTGATTCGCCGTCATCCCGACGACCACGCTTTCGCGGGGGTCTGCCCGGTCCATGGCGACTGCGCCGAGGGGCTGTCGAGCGGCCCGGCGATCAAGGCGCGGTGGGGCGTCTCGCTGTCCGAGCTTGCGCCGGACCATCCCGGGCACGCGATGGTCGCCTGGTACCTTGGCCAGATCGCGGTCGCGCTCCAGGCGATCGTCGAGCCGGGGCGGATCGTCTTCGGCGGCGGCGTGATGAACACGCCGGGCCTGCTCGTCCTCGTGAACGCCGCCGCGGCCGAACTGGGCGGGGGCTATTTCCGCGGCCAAGCGGAGGAGGTGATCGTCGCGCCGGGCCTGGGGGACCGCGCCGGCCTGCTCGGCGCGCTGGCGCTGGCGATGGAGTCGGCGGGAGTCTAGGCGGCGAAGACGAAGCGGTTGCCCTCGTCGTGCGGAGCGACGCTTACCCGGCGGCCGAGCGGATCGTCGGCCAGCATCGCCCGTAGCGTCGCCGCGTCGGCCTCGTTGGCGAGGAAGCGCTCACCGCTGTCGAGCTCGCCGACGATCACCGCGCGCACGGGTTCGCCCTTGGCAAAGATCACCGTGTAGGTGACGATCCGGCCTTCGCCCTCGGGGCGCTCGGTGGTCGGCGGGCCCGGAATCGTCGCGCGCTTCTGCTGCAAGTCCTCGTGCGCCAGCCCGGGCCATTCACTCGGTTCGGTCGACATCACCAGCGCGCCGTACTTGGTCTGCATCCCGCCGTTCAGCCCGACCAGCCCGTAGCTGCCAGGCGCAGCGCGCAGCCGCTCGCCCATCGTCGCGATCGCGTGCATCGAGTAATTGTTCCCCGGCCCGCCGAAGTAGGGGAGCCCGCCGGTCACGGTCAGGCCGCGCGGATCGTCGGGGGCCAGACCGAGCTCGTCGACTGCGGTCGAGAACACCGCGATCGGGAAGCAACTGTAGAAGTCGAACGCATCGATCTCGTCGACGGTCTTCCCCGCGCTCGCCAGCGCATGATCGAACGCCAGTTTGGCCGCGGGATAGGCCGCGGGATCGGCGCGCTCGACGATCGGCGGCTCGCTCGCCCAGGCGGCGCCGTGGACGAACAGCCATCTGTCTTGCGCAATGCCCATCTCGCGCGCCGCGCCCCGGTTGCGCTCGCCGACCGTGGCGATCTCCCGGGCGCTCATCGGCGAAGTCTTGGCCGAGCTGTAGGGGTTGGCCGCGGCCACCCGGGTGAATGGCGCGAACAGCTCGCCCATCACCCGCGCGTAATCCTCGCGGCTCATCCCCAGCCGGGCGCGGCGCGCGTTCTCGAGCAGCGCGTAAGCGAACGACGCGGCGACCAGGCCGTGCTTGATGTCGTAAGGCGTGAGCAGGCCTTCGAGACCCTTGCCGCGGTCCTCGATTTGGCCTTCGAGCGTCTCGGCCCAGTCGCGCGCCTCGCCTTTGGCCGACAAGTGGCGGACGGTCGAGATCGCCTCCGAGCCGAACGCCAGCGCGGCTCGGCCTTCGCCGACGCGCAGCCGCTCGGCGAGGTCGGCGATCGCGATCAGCGGCGATTGCCCGCCGGCCTTGTGGAGGATCGCGGCCTGGGGCGCGATGCCCAGGCGCCTGGCGATCGCCAGCGGGAACTTGTCCGGCTTGCCGAACGGCCCCGGCCCGGCGCGGCTGTCCTCGAAGGTGCGGATCGCGGCGAGCAGGTCGATGCCATCGCGCGCGGTCCCGCCCGCGTCGGCGATCGCCGCCTCGCAGGCGCGCGCGGCGATGTCGGCGGGAGCCAGCCCCCGGTAGCCGGGATCGTCGAGCCGCTCGACGAATTGACCGACGCCGACGACGATCGGGGTATTGTCCGGGACCAAGGCGCTCTCCCAAGTGCTTGCCCGATTGCGCCTAGCGCCGCGGCGGCCTCGGTCAATCCATCGTCAGGACGATCTTCCCGACCCTCTCGCGGCGTTCAATCCGCGCGAACGCCGCGCGCCAGTCGGCCAGCGCGAAGCGGCTGTCGACATGCGGGCGGACGCGGCCTTCGTCGAGCAGCCGCGCG
>JAIVIY010000172.1 GCA_020200285.1 Novosphingobium sp.
TTCCCCGGCGCGACCTGGCTGCGCTGCCTCACCGCGATCGGCCTGCTGGCGCCGCCCGCCTTCATCGCCATTTCGCTCGCTCTGCGCCGGCTGGCTCCGACCCGGCTGCGTTTGTCAGGGTTCGTCGCGGGAATCGCCGCCGGCGGGATCGCCGCGAGCGCCTACGCACTCTGGTGCCCGGAGACCGACGCGCTTTTCCTGGCCGCATGGTATGCGTTGCCGATCGTCGCGATGGGGCTGCTCGGCGCGCTCGCCGGTCCCCGGCTGCTGCGCTGGTAGACGCGCGTCCGCTGCGGCGTCGTGCAATCAACGCCAGTCGGGAATCTCCCAGCGCACGGCGTTGGTATAGCTGCCCGCGACCGCGGACCCGGTCGCGTCGGTCGCCGGCTTGAACCGCGCGCGCCGGGCGACGTTCTCGCAAGTCGCCCGGTCGAGGTCGGACGAGCCGCTCGATGACGTCACCTCGCAGTTGCGCACTCGCCCATCGAGACCGACGGTGACGCGGAACCGGGTGGTCCCCTCGCGTCCCTCGCGCAACGCCCGGGCCGGATAGTCCTCGGTGGTCGCCCACTTGCCCGGGCTGCCGAGCGGCCGGGCGCCCTGGAGGGCGAAGCTGGGTGTCGGCGACGGCCTCGCCGGCAGCGACTCGACCGCGGGGGTGGTCGGCAACGGCGTCGGGGTGATCGGGATCAGATCGACGATCGTCGCCTCGCTCGGCGTGCGGTCGAGCACCAGCCTCGGCTTGGGCGCGACCAGCTGGGTCTCGAGCGGATCTCGGACCGGCTCGATCACCGGCTCGGGCGGCGGCGGGTCCGCCGGGATGTGACGCGCTTCGAGCTCGTCGTCGACCCGCTCCCACACCGCCACGGCAAAGCCGCTGAGCAGCGCGTAGACCGCTGCGACATGAAGCGCCGCGACGCCCCCGAGCATCGCCGCGCGGCGCCGGGGCGACTGAGCTTGGACATAGGCCATGGGACACCTCTCGATGGCGTCGCCCGTCTCGCGCACGAACGCGGCGAGCGATCGGTGTTCCCCTGTCGCGCGCAAGTCTATCTTGGATGTGGAGAAAGGCGAAGCAGAATCTCTACCCGAGTGGAAGAGATCAGTCCTTACCCCCGAACAGCTTGCGCCAGCCCTGCTTGGCGATCAGCCCGACCGAGCCGAAATCGCCGATATCCTGGACCTCGCGGCCCTTGAGCGAGGCGCGCTCGCCGAGCGTCACCCGCACCGCGACGCGCGGCCGGTCCGAATGGTTGGGGTAGGCGCCGTAAAGCTGCGCGGCGTCGAACAGCAGAACCTGGCCCGGTTTCATCGCCGCGTCGTAGGACGGTGCGGTGGTGCTGGCGAGCTCGAGGTTCGACAATCGCGAGACCGAGACCATCGTCCGCTCGCCCTCGGCGACATTGGTCCCCATCCGCAGGCAGCCGTTGCCCGCGCCGGCCTCGGTGACCGCGAACCACAGCGTGAACAGCGACGGCGGATCGTCGGCCACGCGCCATTCGCTGGCGTCGGAGCGATAGGTGGTCGAGGGCGCGCCAGGCTGCTTGAGCGTCGGGCAGGCGCGGAACACCACCGGATCGGAAAGCCGCTGGCCGATGATCGCGCGCGGATCGGGCTGGTCGAGCAGCTGGCGCAACAGCGCGCCGGCGCCGCGGCTCGCCGCGAAGAAGTCGGTCAGCTCGGTCTCGGGCTCGCGGCCGCCCGACCGCTGCCCCGCCGCCGCCGAGCCGATGCGGCTCTCGAGCTCCGCGCGCAGCGTCTCGGGAATCGTCCCTGACAACATCCGCCACATGCCGGCCCGCGCACCCCCGTCCGAAAATTTGCGCCATTCTTTCGAGTCATAGCGGGTTAGGCAAGCCCTCTGACGGTCGAGACGGGCGGATTTGACCATCGCCGCGGTTCGTGCGTTGGATCGCCAGCAGAATGAGCGACGACCACGCCCTGCCGCCCGAGATCGCCGCGTGGTTCGCCGGGCGCGGGTGGCGGCCGCGGCGGCATCAGCTCGAGATGCTCGCCGCCTTCGTCGACGACCGCCACGCGCTGCTCGTCGCCGACACCGGCGCGGGCAAGACGCTCGCCGGGTTCCTGCCGACGTTGGCCGCATTCGCGCCGTCGCGGCTCGCCGGCGCGCCGCCCCCGGAAGGCCTCCACACGCTCTACGTTTCGCCATTGAAGGCGCTAGCCACCGACGTCCAGCGCAACCTGCTGGCGCCGGTCGAGGAGATCGGCCTGCCGTTGCGGATCGAGACGCGCAGCGGCGACACCCCGTCCGATCGCAAGGCGCGGCAGCGCGCGCGGCCGCCGCACATTCTGCTGACCACGCCCGAATCGCTGTCGCTGCTGCTCAGCTATCCCGAAGCGGAGACGCTGTTCGCCGGGCTGCAGCGGATGGTGACCGACGAAGTCCACGCCTTCGCCACCGGCAAGCGCGGCGATCTGCTGGCGCTGGCGCTGACCCGGCTCCAGGCGATCGCGCCGGGAATGCGTCGCGCCGCGCTTTCGGCGACCGTCGCCGACCCCGATGGCTTTCGCGCCTGGCTCGCGCCGTGGGGCGAGATCGACGCGGTCGCGCTGGTCGAAGGCGAGCCCGGCGCGGCGCCCGAGGTCGAAATCCTGCTGCCCGAGGACGCCAGCGTGCCGTGGGGCGGCCACGCCGCGGTGTGGGCGGTGCCGCAGCTCTATGCGGCGATCCGCGCCAACACCACCACGCTGGTGTTCACCAACACGCGCTTTCTCGCCGAGCTGATCTTCCAGCAGTTGTGGGAGGTCAACGACGACAACCTGGCGATCGGCATCCACCACGGCAGCCTCAGCCGCGAGGCGCGACGCAAGGTCGAGGCGGCGATGGCGCAAGGGCGGCTGCGCGCGCTGGTCGCCACCGCCAGCCTCGACCTCGGGGTCGACTGGGGCGACATCGACCTCGTCGTCCAGATGGGCGCGCCCAAGGGCTCGAGCCGGCTGCTCCAGCGGATCGGCCGCGCCAACCACCGGCTCGACCAGGCCAGCCGCGCGCTCCTGGTGCCGGGCAACCGCTTCGAGTTCCTCGAGGCCACCGCGGCCAAGGACGCGGTCGACGCCGGGCAACGCGATGGCGAGGATTTTCGCCCCGGCGGGCTCGACGTGCTCGCCCAGCATGTGATGGCGCGGGCCTGCGTGGGGCCGTTCGACGCCGCTGCGCTGCTCGCCGAGGTGCGCTCGTCGCTGGCTTACGCCTGGCTCGACGCGGCGGTGTGGGAGCGAGTGCTGAGCTTCGTCGCGACCGGCGGCTACGCGCTTCGGGCCTACGACAAGTTCAAGCGGATCGTCCGCGGCCCTGACGGTCTGTGGCGGCTGACCCACCCCGAGCACGCCGCGCGGCACCGGATGAACGCCGGGATCATCGTCGACGCCGAGATGATCGAGATCCGCTTCAGGAACGGCCGCTCGCTGGGCAAAGTCGAGGAGCAGTTCGCCGTCGAAGTCCAGGACTGGCGCAGCCGGCTGCCGGGCCCCGGCGAGCTCCTGGTCGAGAGCTTCCCGCACGCCAAGCGGCGCTACACGGTCTATTACACCTTCGAGGGGTGGAACGCGAACCAGGCGCTGGGGATGCTGATCACCCGGCGGATGGAGGACCGCGGGCTCAATCCGCTGGGGTTCATCGCCAATGACTATTCGCTGGCGGTGTGGGGATTGAAGCCGGTCGCCGACCCGCGGCCGCTGCTCTCGCCCGACATCCTCACCGACGAGTTCGTCGAATGGGTCCAGGACAGCTACTTGCTGCGCCGCGCGTTCCGCGAGGTCGCGGTGATCGGCGGGCTGGTCGAGCGCCAGCACCCGGGCCAGCGCAAGTCGGGCCGCCAGGTGACCTTCTCGACCGACCTGATCTACGACGTGCTGCGCAAGTATGAGCCCGACCACTTGCTGATCGAGGCCGCCTGGGCCGACGCGCGCGCGCGGATGACCGACGTCGGGCGGCTCGGCGACCTCCTGGACCGCGCCGCCGAGCAGCTGGTCCACGTCGAGCTCGACCGGGTCAGCCCGATGGCGGTGCCGGTGCT
>JAIVIY010000005.1 GCA_020200285.1 Novosphingobium sp.
CTTTTCCACCGCGTCGAGCGGTTCACGGACGACGGCAGCGCGGGAATGCCGGGGTCGGTCCTCGGCGGCCTGCCGGAGGACCGCGCCGCCGCCTGGTACGCCTGCGGCCCGCACGGAATGCTGCGGGCGCTGGCCGCGCAGCTCGAAGCCGCGGGGGTCTCCGGCGCCCAGTTCTCGCTGGAAGAGCGGATGGCGTGCGGCTTCGGGGTCTGCCAGGCGTGTATCGTGCCGATGCGCGATGCACCCCCCCGGTATCGGCTCCTCTGTCTCGACGGGCCGGTGATGGATCCGCGCGCGGTCCAGTGGTAGCCGGCCCGCTCGCGACCACGGTCGGGCCGCTGGCGCTGCAGAACCCGGTGCTGGCGGCCAGCGGCACGTTCGGCTACGGCGACGCCTTCGGGAGCTTTTTCCCGCTCGACATCCTGGGCGGGTTCGTCACCAAGACCCTGTTCGCCGCGCCGCGGGACGGCAACCCCGCTCCCCGGATCGTCGAGACGAGCGCCGGCATGCTCAACTCGATCGGCCTCGCCAACGTCGGCTGGGGCGCCTTCGTCAGGGACAAGGCGCCGGCGGTCAACGCCGCCCGCGGCTCGGCGCGGCTCATCGTCAACATCGCCGGCAATGCGCCGGAGGAATATCAGGCCCTGGCGGCGGCGGTGGAGGCCGACCGGGCGGCGGCCGGGTGCGATGCGATCGAGGTCAATGTGTCGTGCCCCAACGTCCGGGAGGGGGGGACGCATATCGGCTGCGACCTCACCGCGTTCCGCGCCGTGGTCCGCGGCGTGCGGGCCGAGACGACGCTGCCCGTCTTCGTGAAACTGTCACCCAACGTCGCTGACGTCGTGCCCTTCGCGGCGTGCGCCGCGGATGAGGGCGCCGACGGCGTGTCGCTGATCAATACTCTATATGGCATGCGGATCGACACCCGCACCGGCCGGCCCGTGTTGGGAACCGGCTCGGGCGGCCTCTCCGGCCCGGCCATCCTGCCGGTCGGCATCCACTGGGTCTACCGGGTGCGGGCGGCGCTGCCGGACCTGCCGATTCTGGCGATCGGGGGGATCGTGACGTGGCGCGACGCGCTCGAGTACCTGATGGCCGGGGCGCAGGCGATTCAGGTCGGCACGGCCGCCTTTGTCAATCCCCACGCGGCGCCCGAGATCCTCGCCGGCCTGGCGCGGTACTGCGCCACCCGCGGGACGACGATCGCGGCGCTTTCCGGCGCCGCGCATCGCTCCGCCCCCGGCGCTGGACAGCCCGCCGAGCCGCCCGTCTGGACCGGATGAGCCGGCCCGCCGTCATCGTCGCGCTCGACCAGGCGGACCCGGCCACGGCGCGCGCCTGCGCGGCCTCGTTCCGGGGGACGGCGGAGCGGGTCAAGCTGGGCAGCGGGCTGTTCACCCGGGCCGGCCCGGCGCTCGTCCGCGAGCTGGTGGCCGAGGGGTTCCGCGTCTTTCTCGACCTCAAGTTCCACGACACGCCGGCCACGGTGGGGGGCGCCGTGGCGGCGGCTGCCGAGCTGGATATCGAGCTCCTCACGCTGCATGCCGCCGGCGGGCCGGCCATGCTGGCCGCGGCGCGCGCGGCCGCGGACGCCGCTCCCCGCCCGCCGCGGCTCCTGGGGGTCACGCTGCTCACCAGCCTCGACGCCGCCACCCACGCCCGGATCGCCGGCCCCGGCGCGCGCGACCTGCCGGCGACGGTCCGCAGCCTGGCGGCCCTGGCGCGGGAAGCCGGTCTCGACGGGTGCGTCTGCGCCACCCACGAGGCGGCGGCCGTCGCGGCGGAGCTGGGGCCCGGGGCCCTGGTGGTCGTCCCCGGCATCCGCCCGGCCTGGTCGACCTCGGACCACTCCGGCCAGGCCCGGCTGGCCACGCCGGCCGCCGCCGCCGCCGCGGGAGCTACGCATATCGTTGTAGGGCGGGCGGTGACCGCGGCGGCCGATCCCGCCGCCGCGCTGGCGCGTATCGAGGCTGAGCTCGCCTCGGAACGCCCCCGATGATGAGGGATTCCGGCGGCGGCTGGCTCGGCCGGCTGCGCGCGCGCGAGGCGCTGCTGGAGGGCCACTTCCGGCTCTCCAGCGGGCTCCACAGTCCCCACTACGTCCAGTGCGCCCGGCTGCTCCAGCACCCGGAGGACGCCGAAGCGGCCGCCCAGGCGCTCGCCGCCCGGCTGGCGCCCCTGCTGCCCGAGCCGCCGGCCGTCGTGCTGTCACCCGCGCTCGGCGGGATCGTCCTGGGCCACGAGCTGGCCCGGGTCTGGGGCTGCCGCGCGATCTTCGCCGAGCGGGCCGGCCAGCCTTCCAGCCAGCCGGCCGCGCTCACGCTGCGGCGCGGCTTTGCGCTCGCGGCCGGCGAGCCATTCGTCGCGGTGGAGGACGTCGTGACCACGGCGGGCTCGCTCCGTGAGTTGCTCGCTGTGGCGATCGCCACCGGGGCACGGCCGATCGGCGCCGCGGCGCTGGTCGACCGCGCGGGCGGCGCCCTCGCGTGGGAGCTGCCGTTCGCCGCGCTCGTCACCCTGTCGGGGGTGCAGTGCGAACCGGCGATATGCCCCCAGTGCGCCGCCGGCGTGCTGCTCGAGCGTCCCGGCAGCCGGGTGGATGTGACGGATAGAGAGGGAACAAAGCAGGGCCGATAACGTATGGTAGCCATGTTCCGACCGCTTCTCCGCCTGCTCCCCGCCACGGTCCTGCTGCTGGCGGGCGTGGCCGCATCCCCCCGCTCCGCGGCAGCCCAGGACATGACCGAGATCGGCGTCACCCTGCCGCTCCAGGACGCGCCGCCGGTTCCCGCGCCGCTGCAGGAGATCTACCGCCAGCTGGCGACGTACTGGGAGCAGGAAAACGCCCGCGGGATCGCCCAGTTCGTGCGCGGCGGCCGGATCTATGTGGTGGTGCAGCGCGCCGGCGTCGGCGAGCGTCTGGCGGGCGGCCAGCTTCGTTATCTGCTCGAGGAGCTGTTCGACAAGGCGGTCGAAGTCAGCTTCCGCTTTCCCGCCACCGCGGCCTACGATCCCGCGGCCGGTACCGGCTACGCCATCGGCGAGCGGGTCTATCAGGAGCCCCCGGGCGTGGAAGCGCGGATCGACCGGGTCTTCGTCGGCGCGCGCAGCGAGCGTGGCCGATGGATGCTGACGGAGTTGCGACTGACCGTTCGGTAGTATCTTCCCGGCATGCCGCTCGTCCTGTACGACACGCTGCGGCGAGCGCCGGTCCCCTTCGAGCCGCTCGTCCCCGGAACCGCCCGCGTCTACACCTGCGGGCCGACGGTTCACGACTTCGCCCACATCGGCAATCTGCGGACATTCCTGTTCGAGGATCTGCTCCGCCGGACGCTGGCGGCGCGCGGGTTCGCCCTCACCCAGGTGATGAACCTCACCGACGTGGACGACAAGATCATCGCCAAAGCGCAGGCCGCCGGTCTGCCGATCGGGGACTTTACCGCCCGCTACACCGAGGCGTTCTTCGAGGATCTCGCCACGCTGCGGATCGAGCGGGCCGAGCGGTATCCGGCCGCCACCGCGCACATCGAGGCGATGGTGGCGTTGATTCAGCGGCTCCAGGCGGGTGGTCACACCTATACCGCCGACGACGGCTCGATCTACTTCCGGATCACCACCTTTCCCGGCTACGGCCGGCTTTCCGGCATCGCCCTGTCGGGGATGCAGGACGGCGCGCGCGTCGCCGCCGACGAGTACGACAAGGAGGACCCCAAGGACTTCGCCCTCTGGAAAGCCGCCGCTTTGCCCGAAACCGGCTGGGAGACCCCGCTCGGCTATGGCCGGCCCGGCTGGCACATCGAATGCTCGGCCATGGCGATGGCGTACCTGGGGGAGTCGTTCGACATCCATACCGGCGGGGTGGACAACATCTTCCCCCACCACGAGAACGAGATCGCCCAGTCCGAGGCCGCCACCGGGCACCCCTTCGCCCGCTACTGGCTCCACGCCGAGCACCTCATCGTGGATGGCCAGAAGATGGCCAAGTCGCTGGGGAATTTCTTTACCCTGCGCGACCTGCTGGGCCGCGGGTATTCCCCGCGCGCAATTCGTTACCTGCTGCTGTCGGTCCACTACCGGACGCCGCTGAACTTCACCTTTGCCGGGCTCGATCAGGCGGCCGCCGCGCTGGAGCGGATCACCGCCTTCGCCCGCCGGCTGGCCGAGCTCCCGGCGCCGGCCCCGGGCGCCTTGCCGGACCCCGACTGGACCGCCCGGGCGGGTCAGGCGGCGGCCGGCTTCGCCGCCGCGATCGACGACGATCTGAACACCAGCCGGGCGCTGGGCGTCCTCTTCGAGTGGATCCGGGACGCGAACCGGGCGCTGGACGCGGGCCTGGCGACGGCGGCGGATCGCGCCGCCGGGGACGCGGTCCTGGCGACGTTCGACCGCCTCTATGATGTCCTCGAGCCGGACCCCGGCGACGGGGCGCTGGCGGCCGATGTCGAGGCCCTGATCCGGGACCGGGAGACCGCCCGCAGCGCGCGGGACTTCGCCCGCGCGGACGGGATCCGCGACGAGCTCGCGGGCCTCGGGATCGTGCTCGAAGACACGCCGCAGGGAGTCCGCTGGAAGCGCCTGACGCGGCCTTGACGATACCGCGGGATCCGGTATATTCGGGTTCTTTTCTCTGGGGGCAAAGTGCGCCCGCCCGCGACGCCTGCAGCACCTGGTCGATCGGGCCGATGTAGCTCAATTGGTAGAGCAGCTGATTTGTAATCAGCAGGTTACCAGTTCGAGTCTGGTCATCGGCTCCACCCGGGGCGACGAGTGAGCTGGAGGTTCGTTCCGGAGGGATACCGAAGCGGCCAAACGGGGCAGACTGTAAATCTGCTGGCTTATGCCTTCGGAGGTTCGAATCCTCCTCCCTCCACCAGATGCGCTCTTCATCAGATGGGCAGATGGGCGGGAGTAGCTCAATTGGCTAGAGCACGAGCCTTCCAAGCTCGGGGTTGCGGGTTCGAGACCCGTCTCCCGCTCCACCGAAGCCTCGCGGGCCCAGGTAGCTCAGTCGGTAGAGCACGTCCTTGGTAAGGACGAGGTCGGCGGTTCAATCCCGCTCCTGGGCTCCAGGATTTCTACCGATCCACCAGACCGGAGGCATTCGATGAGCAAGGCGAAGTTTGAGCGGACGAAGCCGCACGTGAACGTGGGGACGATCGGGCACGTGGATCATGGGAAGACGACGCTGACGGCGGCGATCACGGCGATTCAGGCGAAGCAGGGGCCGGCACTATGCGCACGTGGACTGTCCGGGGCATGCCGACTACGTGAAGAACATGATCACGGGGGCGGCGCAGATGGACGGGGCGATCCTGGTGGTGAGCGCGGCCGACGGGCCGATGCCGCAGACGCGGGAGCACATCCTGTTGGCGCGCCAGGTGGGGGTGCCGTACATCGTGGTGTTCCTGAACAAGGTGGACCAGGTGGACGACGCGGAGCTGTTGGAGCTGGTGGAGCTGGAGGTGCGGGAGCTCTTGAGCGCGTACGAGTTCCCGGGGGATGAGATCCCGCTGATCAAGGGGTCGGCCTTGCAGGCCTTGGACAGCGCGGACCCGGCGAGCCCGGCGGCGGCGTGCATCACGGAGCTGCTGGCGGCGATTGACAGCTACATCCCGCAGCCGGTGCGGGAGCTCGACAAGCCGTTTCTGATGCCGGTGGAGGACGTGTTCACCATCACGGGCCGCGGCACGGTGGCGACGGGGCGGGTGGAGCAGGGGCGGATCAAGGTGGGGGAGGACGTGGAGCTGGTGGGGTTCGGGGCCCAGAAGAAGACGGTGGTGACGGGGGTCGAGATGTTCCGCAAGCTGCTGGACGAGGCCCAGGCGGGCGACAACGTGGGGCTCTTGCTGCGGGGCGTGAACAAGGAGGAGATCGAGCGCGGCATGGTGGTGGCGAAGCCGGGCTCGATCAAGCCGCACACGGACTTCACCGGCGAGGTATACGTGCTGGGCAAAGACGAGGGCGGGCGGCATACGCCGTTCTTCAAGGGGTACCGGCCGCAGTTCTACTTCCGGACGACCGACGTCACCGGCACCTGCGAGCTGCCCGAGGGCGTGGAGATGGTGATGCCGGGCGACAACGTGACGATGACGATCCAGCTCATCACGCCCGTGGCGATGGCCGACGGGCTGACGTGTAAGGATCGGAACTACCACACGACGAAGAACAAGCGCAAGCACCCCGATCGGGTGGAGCACCGCAAGTACTGCCCGCGCTGCGGCACCCACACAGCGCACAAGGAAACCAAGTAGCCCCCGGGGGCGGCAAGAGATTGGGCACGGCCGCAGGCGAAGCCCAGGCTGCTCAAAATGGCCAAGTTCAAGGCGCGCGACCGAGGTCAGCCGAGGCGTAATGATAATTACGCCGCAGGCTGGCCGAAGGAGCGCAACGCAGAAATTGGCCATTTTGAGCAGCCTGAAGGGGTGTAGCTCAATTGGTAGAGCAGCGGACTCCAAATCCGCAGGTTGCAGGTTCGAGTCCTGTCACCCCTGCCATGGATCGTCCGCTGGAGAAGAGGGCATGAATGGAAAGGCCACGTGAGATGAGAGGCGGCAGCCGATGAAGGCGTGGATGGCGCGGACCGTCCTGTTCCTCCGTCAGGTCAAGGAGGAGCTCACGAAGGTGTCCTGGCCGGGTCGCGACGAGGTCAAGGCGGCCACCGTCGTCATCATCATTCTGGTGCTGCTCCTGGCGGCTTTCATCGGGGTGGTGGATTTCCTGGTCAGCCGAGGCCTGGGACTGTTCTTCCGGCTCTAGCGGGCCCCGCGCTTCGCCGCGCCGGGCGATTTTCCGGGCCTCCGCGGCGGGTTGAGTACACATTCTCAGGCTGGCGATTGATCGGCTCAACAGCGAAAGAGACGCATGCCGAACGAGACGACGACCCCGGATCCGGCCCTCGACGCGGAGGCGACTTCGCCAAAGTGGTTCGCGCTGCAGGTGTATTCCGGGCATGAGAACAAGGTGCGCACCCTGCTCGAGAAGCGGATCGTGGAAAGCGCCAACCCCCACGTGCTGATCGCGCAGGTTCTGGTGCCCACCCAGGAAGTGATGGAGATCAAGCTGGGCAAGAAGGTGCGCGTCACGCGCAACCTGTACCCGGGCTACATCCTCGTCGAAGCGGTGATGAACGACGAGACGCAGTACTTCATCAACTCGGTGACCGGGATCATCAAGTTCCTCGGCGCCGGCACGGCGCCCACCCCGCTCCGGGAGCGGGAAGTCAACAAGATCCTGGGCCGGATGGACGAGGTGAAGGAAACCGTCGAGGTCGAGACGATCCCGTTCGATATCGGCGATTCCGTGGACGTGACGGAGGGTCCGTTCTCCGACTTCAGCGGCACCGTCGAAGAGGTGTACCCCGAGAAGGGCAAGGTCAAGGTGACGGTCAGCCTGTTCGGCCGGCCGACCGCCGTCGAGCTCGATTATCTCCAGCTTCGCAAGACTTCCTAACCGGTACGACGGCGTAATCGCGAGGACCCGTGGCCAAGAAAATCATCGCCCTGATCAAGCTCCAGATTCCCGCCGGCGCCGCCAATCCGGCACCCCCCGTGGGGCCGGCGCTGGGTCAGCACAGCGTGAACATCATGGAGTTCTGCAAGGCCTTCAATGCCCGCACCGCGGCGCAGGCCGGCCTCATCATTCCGGTCGTCATCACGGTCTTCGGCGATCGGTCGTTCACGTTCATCACAAAGACCCCGCCCGCCGCCATCCTGCTGCTCAAGGCGGCCGGACTCGAGAAGGCGTCGGCGGAGCCGAATCGCAACAAGGTGGGGCAGGTGACGCGCGACCAGTGCCGGGAGATCGCCCGCACCAAGCTGCCCGATCTCAACGCCACCGATATCGAGGCGGCGACCAACATGATCACGGGAACGGCCCGCTCGATGGGGCTGGACGTGGTGGGCGCGTGAGCGCGCGCGCCCAGGTCGCCGCACGCGGCGATCACAGCAAGCGGTACGCCGCGGCACTGGCGCTCCGGGAACCGGGCATCCGGTACGACATCGCGGGCGCCGTCGAGGCGCTGCTGAAGATGCCGGCGGCCGGCTTCGTGGAGACGGTGGAGCTGGCGGTGCGGCTGGGCGTCGATCCCCGCCACGCGGACCAGATCGTGCGCGGCACGGTGGTCCTGCCCCACGGCACCGGTAAGACCGTGCACGTGACGGTGGTGGCGCAGGGAGACAAGCAGCGGGAAGCGCTCGACGCGGGCGCCGATGTGGCCGGCGGCAAGGAGCTGGTGCAGAAGATTCAGGACGGCTGGCTCGACACCGGCGTCATTATTTCGACGCCCGACATGATGGCCGACGTCGGCAAGCTGGGGCGCCTGCTGGGCCCCCGCGGGCTGATGCCGAACCCCAAGAGCGGAACCGTCACCTTCGATGTGGCCCGTGCGGTGCGCGACATCAAGGCCGGCAAGATCGAGTTCCGGACGGACAAGACGGGCAATGTTCACGTGCCGGTCGGCCGCCGGTCGTTCTCTCCGGCCCACCTGGTCGAGAACATCACCGCGTTCATGGATACGATCGTGCGCGCCAAGCCGGCCGCCGCCAAGGGCCAGTACGTCCGCAGCGTCGCGCTGTCGTGCACGATGAGCCCCAGCGTCCCGCTGGACGCCAATCTCTTTCGCGCCCTCTAGGGATCCGGACAGGGAATCGGGAGCAGACGATGCGCAGCGCCGAAAAAGTCCAGACGGTCACCGATCTCAGCGAGCGGCTGGGTGGGGCCAAGTGCCTCTACCTCACCGATTTCACCGGGCTCGACGTGGCCGCCATCACCGATTTGCGGCGCAAGCTCGCCAGCGCCGACGTGGAGTACATCGTGGTCAAGAATACGCTGGCGCGCCGCGCCCTCGAGGGCGGCCCGTACGAGGCCCTGTCTCCGTGGCTGGAGGGCCCCAGCGCCCTGGCGCTGTCGTACGACGATGTCGTCAGCGCCGCCAAGGTGCTTACCGATTTCGCCAAGGAGCGCGAGAAGCCGCGCATCAAGGCCGGGGCGATCGGGAGCCAGGTGCTGTCGCTCGACGAGATCCGGAGCATCGCCGCGCTGCCGTCGCGCGAGGTGCTGTTGTCCCAGGTCGTGGGAAGCATCCGGGCGCCGATCGCCAATCTCGTCGGCACGCTCCACGCCCTGCTGGCGAAGTTCGTCCGGACCGTGGACGCCGTCCGCGCGCTGCGATCCGAGGGCTCTGAGGCCGCCGAGAGCGCCCCGGCCGTTGCTGAAGTTTCTGCTCCCGAAGTTTCTGCTCCCGAAGTTTCTGGCACCGAGAATACGGCAGCCCACCCCTCCGGGGGTTCTGAGCCCGAAGTCACCGAAACCCCGCAGGACGAGGCGTAAGGAGAGAACATGGCAAAGGCAACGCTGAACAAGGACGACATCCTCGAGGCGATCGGCAGCATGTCGGTGCTCGAGCTGGCGGAGATGGTCAAGGACATGGAAGAGAAGTTCGGCGTCACGGCGGCCGCTCCCATGATGGCCATGGCCGGTGGCGGCGCGGCGGCCCCTGCGGTGGTCGAGGAGCAGGAGGAGTTCGACGTCATCCTGATGGCGGCCGGCGAGAAGAAAATCCAGGTCATCAAGGTGGTGCGAGAGATCACCGCGCTGGGCCTGAAGGAAGCCAAGGACCTGGTGGACGGCGCGCCGAAGCCCGTCAAGGAAGCCACGACCAAGGCCGACGCCGAAGAAGTCAAGAAGAAGCTCGAAGAGGCCGGCGCCACGGTGCAGGTCAAGTAGACCCGGCGCGCGCCGCGCCGTTCCCGCGTTACGGCGCGGGTGCTTCCGGAATCGGCTGGATTCCGGGAGGACCCGCGTCGCGTGCGTTGTCATCATTGGTCTGTCGTAGCCCACGGACAAGGAGTTCGCCTTGAGCCCGAACACGCGCACCCCCGGTCGCCACCACTCGTTCGGCAAGCTGGGCGAGGCCATGGACATGCCCGATCTGCTGGCGGTCCAGAAGGAATCGTTCGCCGAGCTGCTGCAGGCGGAGACCGTTCCCGCCGACCGGATCACCGACGGCCTGCAGGCCGTCTTCGAGGACGTGTTCCCGGTCACCGACGTCAAGGAGAACTATTCGCTCGAGTTCGTCCGGTATGCCATCGGCGAGCCCAAGTACAGCGTCGAGGAGTGCCAGGAGCGCGACATGACCTACGCCGCGCCGCTGAAGGCGACGCTGCGGCTGGTCATGATGGAGACTGTCGAGGGCGAGAAGAAGATCAAGGCCGTCACCGAGAAGGAGGTCTTCCTCGGCGAAATCCCGCTGCTGACCGACCTCGGCACGTTCGTGATCAACGGGGCCGAGCGGGTCATCGTCAGCCAGCTGCACCGTTCGCCGGGCGTGGTGTTCGAGGAGAGCATCCACCCCAACGGCCAGAAGCTCTTCTCGGCGCGGATCATCCCGTTCCGGGGGTCGTGGGTCGAGTTCACGGTCGACATCCACGACATCATCTACGTCCATATCGACAAGAAGAAGAAGTTCCCGGTGACGGCGCTGCTGCGGGCGTTCGGCTTCTCGACCAACGAGGAGATCCTCGGCCTCTTCTATCAGAGGAAGAAGACCGACCTCAGTGAGACCAAGGAAAAGGACATGCGGCGCGACCTGCTGGGCTCGCCGCTGGCCGACGACGTGGTGGACGAGGACAGCGGGGAGATTCTGGCCGAGCGCGGCGCGGAGCTGACCCAGGAGCTGATCAAGAAGCTGCGCAAGAAGGGGATCGAGAAGATCTCCATCTTCGCGTCGGGGCTGACCCTGCCGCGGGCCGAGTCGCACCTCGTCTCGAACACCTTGCGGAAGGATCCCACCAAAGACGAGAACGACGCGCTGCAGAAGATCTACAGCCTGATGCGCTCGGGCGAAGCGCCCAACCTGACGATCGCGCGCGAGCACCTGCAGCGACTGTTCTTCGATCCCAAGCGGTACGACCTGGGCCGCGTGGGCCGCTACAAGCTCAACCAGCGCCTCGACCTCGACGCGCCCCCCGACGCCACCATTCTGCGGCGCGAGGACTTCGTCGAGATCATCAAGTACCTCGTCCGGCTTCGCAACGGCCTGGGGTATGTCGACGACATCGACCACCTCGGCAACCGGCGGGTGCGCTCGATCGGCGAGCTGATCGCCAACCAGTTCTCGCTCGGGCTGTCGCGCATGGCGCGGCTGGTGCGGGAGCGGATGACGACGCAGGACCCCGAGAAGATGTCGCTCGACGATCTGGTCAACGCGCGGACGATCAGCGCCGTGATCAACGCGTTCTTCGGGTCGAGCCAGCTGTCGCAGTTCATGGACCAGACCAACCCGCTGGCGGAGATGACCCACAAGCGGCGGCTGTCGGCCCTCGGACCGGGCGGCCTGACGCGCGAGCGGGCCGGCTTCGAGGTGCGTGACGTCCACTACTCGCACTATGGCCGGATGTGCCCGATCGAGACGCCGGAAGGGCCCAACATCGGCCTCATCACCAGTCTCTCGACCTACGCCCGGATCAACCGGCTGGGGTTCATCGAGACCCCCTATCGGCGGGTGACCAAGGGGCGCGTCACGGACGAGATCGCCTACCTCTCGGCCGGCGAGGAAGACCAGTTCGTCATCGCCCAGGCGAGCGCGCCGCTCGACGCCAAGGGGAAGTTCCTCAACGAGTACGTGCTGTGCCGCCAGCGGGGCGACTTCCCGCTGATGCGGCCCGACGAGATCGACTACATGGACGTCTCGCCCGAGCAGCTCGTCTCGATCGCCGCGGCGCTGATTCCGTTCCTCGACCATGATGACGCCAACCGCGCGCTGATGGGCTCGAACATGCAGCGCCAGGCGGTGCCGTTGCTGATGCCGCAGGCGCCGGTCGTCGGGACCGGGCTCGAGGGCCGGGTCGCGATCGACTCGGGCGCGGTGGTGACCGCGCGCCGGGCGGGGGTCGTCGAGAGCGTCACGGCGGACCGGATCATCGTACGGAAGGGGCGCGCCGGCGGCGACAGCGAGGGCAACGGCAAAATCGACTTCGCCAACGCTGACGTCTACGAGCTGCGGAAGTTCCGCCGCACCAACCAGGACACCTCGATCAACCAGCGCCCGCTCGTCCGGCGCGGCGACCGGGTGACGTCGGGCCAGGTGATCGCCGACGGCGCCGCGACCGACCGCGGCAAGCTGGCCCTGGGCATCAACGCGCTGGTCGCCTTCATGCCGTGGTACGGCAGCAACTTCGAGGACGCCATCATCCTCAGCGAGCGAATGGTCAAGGACGACACGCTGACGTCGGTCCACATCCAGGAGCTCGAGCTTCACGTGCGGGACACCAAGCGCGGGCAGGAGGAGATCACGCGTGAGGTGCCCAACGTCGCCGAGGAGGCGCTGGTCAACCTCGACGATCGCGGGATCATCCGGATCGGTGCCGCCATCAAGCCGCAGGACATCCTGGTCGGCAAGGTGAGCCCCAAGGGCGAGAAAGAGCTCTCCCCCGAGGAGCGGCTGCTGACCGCCATCTTCGGCGAGAAGGCCAAGGACGTGAAGGATTCGTCGCTCAAGGCGCCGCCGGGCCTCGAAGGCGTCATCATCGACGTCAAGGTCTTCAGCCGGCACCACGACGACGTCCTGACCCAGCGCGACAAGGTGCTCGACGTCGAGCGGGCAAAACGCTACCAGGAGCGCGAGATCGTGAAGGTGCTCGCCAGCCGCAACGAGCAGCTCGAGGCCATCCTGCGGGGGTCGACCGTCGAGACGCTGAAGGAGCGCAAGCAGGGGGCGCGGAACCTGTTCAAGGCCGGCACCAGGCTCAAGGCCGCGGACCTCACCGGGATCGACCTGGCAGGCCTCGACTGGGAGGGCGCCGAGCTGAAGGAGAAGACCGCCAATCAGCGGTTGCACGACGTGGTCGCCGCGGCGCGCGAGAAGGTCGCCGGGATCCGCGAGAAGACGAAGGAGAAGATCGAGAAGATCCAGCTTCCCGACGACCTGCCCCCGGGCGTCGTCCAGCTGGTCAAGGTGTACGTCGCCCAGAAGCGCAAGGTGTCGGTGGGGGACAAGATGGCGGGGCGCCACGGCAACAAAGGCATCGTCGCCCGGATCGTGCCGGAGGAGGACATGCCGTTCCTTCCCGACGGCACCCCGGTGGAGATCGTACTGAATCCGCTCGGCGTGCCGAGCCGGATGAACGTCGGCCAGATCCTCGAGACGCACCTCGGCTGGGCCGCGCGGCTGCTCGGGTTCAACATCGAGACGCCCGTCTTCCACGGCGCCAGTGAGGACGAGATCGACGAGTGGCTCGAGCGGGCGAAGCTGCCGGCCGGCGGCAAGTCGGTGCTGTTCGATGGCACCACCGGCAAGGCGTTCGACGAGCCCGTCACGGTGGGCCAGATCTACATGATGAAATTGAGCCACCTGGTGGACGACAAGATCCACGCCCGGTCGATCGGACCGTACTCGCTCGTCACGCAGCAGCCGCTGGCGGGCAAGGCGCAGTTCGGCGGGCAGCGCTTCGGCGAGATGGAGGTGTGGGCGCTCGAGGCGTACGGCGCGTCCCATACCCTGCAGGAGATCCTGACCGTCAAGTCCGACGACGTGCAGGGCCGCTCGCGGGTGTACGAGGCAATCGTCAAGGGCGAGAACCTGCCCGAGCCCGGCGTGCCGGAGTCGTTCCGGGTGCTGGTGAAGGAGCTCCAGGCGCTCGGCCTGTCGGTCGAGCTGGGTCGGAACCCCGAATGAACGAGGAGGCATCGCAGTGATCGAGTTCCGGAGCCAGCGCGACGAGCGAACCAGCAATTTCGAATTCATCCGCGTGGGGATCGCCTCGCCGGAGAAGATCCGGGAGTGGTCCTTCGGCGAGGTGATCAAGCCGGAGACGATCAACTACCGGTCGTTCAAGCCCGAGAAGGACGGCCTCTTCTGCGAGAAGATCTTCGGTCCGGTCAAGGACTGGGAGTGCCACTGCGGCAAATACAAGCGGATCCGTTATCGCGGCGTGATCTGCGACCGTTGCGGCGTCGAGGTCACGCTCTCGAAGGTGCGGCGCGAGCGGATGGGGCACATCGAACTGGCGGTGCCGGTCGCCCACATCTGGTTCTTCAAGAGCCTGCCGAGCCGCATGGGGTACCTGCTCGACATGACCCTGCGGGACCTCGAGAAGGTGATCTACTACGCCAACTACGTCGTGATCGAGCCGGGGAACACCGCGTTCGAGAAGAAGCAGCTCATCACCGAGGATGAATACCTCGATACGCTCGAGGGGAGCCCCGAAAAGTTCGATGCCAAGATCGGCGCCGAAGCGGTGCGCTCCATGCTGGCGGAGATCGACATCTCCGACCTCTCGGAAGAGCTCCGCGCGCGGGCCAAGATCGAGACGTCGATCCACCGCAAGAAGAACCTGCTGAAGCGGCTCAAGGTGGTCGAGGCGCTGCGCCATTCCGAGAACCGCCCGGAGTGGATGATCATGACGGTCGTGCCGGTCATTCCGCCGGACCTGCGTCCGCTGGTGCCGCTGGAAGGCGGCCGCTTCGCGACGTCCGACCTGAACGATCTCTATCGCCGGGTCATCAACCGCAACAACCGGCTCAAGAAGCTGATCGAGATGCGCGCCCCCGAGGTCATCCTGCGGAACGAGAAGCGGATGCTGCAGGAGTCGGTCGACGCGCTGTTCGACAACGGCCGCCGGTCGCGGGCCGTCCGCGGGCGCGGGAAGCGGCCGCTCAAGTCGCTCTCCGACATGCTCAAGGGCAAGCAGGGACGATTCCGCCAGAACCTGCTCGGCAAGCGAGTGGACTATTCCGGCCGTTCAGTCATCGTGGTCGGGCCGGAGCTGAAGCTCCACCAGTGCGGCCTCCCCAAGACGATGGCGCTCGAGCTGTTCAAGCCGTTCATCATCCGCAAGCTCGAGGAGAAGGGCCACGTTCAGACGGTCAAAAGCGCCAAGAAGCTGGTGGAAAGCGAAGATCCGGTCGTCTGGGACATCCTCGAGGAAGTCATCAAGGACCATCCGGTCCTCCTCAACCGCGCGCCGACGCTGCACCGGCTCGGCATTCAGGCGTTCGAGCCGATCCTCATCGAGGGCAAGGCGATCAAGATCCACCCGCTGGTCTGTCAGGCGTTCAACGCCGACTTCGACGGCGACCAGATGGCGGTCCACCTGCCGCTGTCGTACGAGTCGCAGCTCGAGGCCCGGGTGCTGATGCTCTCGGCGAACAACGTGCTGAAGCCGGCCGACGGCAAGCCGATCGCGGCGCCCAGCCAGGACATCGTGCTGGGGTGCTACTACCTCACCCACGAGCCGCGCGAGTGGGCGGCGACGAAGACGACGGCGGGCGGCGAGACGGTGCCCAACGTCAAGATGTTCAGCTCCGACAACGAAGTCGAAATGGCGTATGAAAACGGCGCTGCGAAGATCCACGACCGGATCCGCATCCGGAAGGACAAGCGGCTCATCGACACCACCGTCGGGCGGGTCATCTTCAACACCATCGTTCCGCACGGCGCGGTGGCCGACGGGGGCGGGGAGCTGATCGACATCCCCTTCCTGAACAAGGAGATGACCAAGAACGAGCTCAACGACGTCGTCTCGCTGGTCTACGCGCGGGCCGGGCTGCGGAAGTGCGTCGAGTTCCTCGACGCGCTGAAGACGATGGGCTTCAAGTACGCCACCGTCGCCGGCACCTCGGTGGGGATCAAGGACATGATGATCCCGGAGGCAAAAAAGGAGATTCTCGCCAAGGCCGACGCGTCGGTCGAGAAGATTACCAGCCAGTACAAGAAGGGCGTTATCACCGACGGCGAGCGGTACAACAAGGTGATCGACGTCTGGACTCACGCCAACACCGATGTCTCGCAGGCGATGTTCGAGGGCCTGCGCAAGAACGCCAACGGGTTCAATCCGATCTTCATGATGGCGGATTCCGGCTCGCGCGGATCGCGCGACCAGATCCGCCAGCTGGCCGGCATGCGCGGCTTGATGGCGAAGCCGCAGAAGAAGATCACCGGCCAGATCGGCGAGATCATCGAGAGCCCGATCAAGTCGAACTTCCGCGAGGGGCTGTCGGTGCTGGAGTACTTCATCTCCACCCACGGCGCCCGGAAGGGCCTCGCCGACACGGCGCTGAAGACGGCCGACGCCGGCTACCTGACCCGCCGGCTGGTGGACGTCGCGCAGGACGTGACGATCACGTCGCTCGACTGCCAGACGATCCTCGGTCTCGAGATCTCCGCCCTCAAGGAGGGGGAAGAGGTCATCGAGCCGCTGCGCGACCGGATCGTCGGCTCGGTGGCGCTGGACGACGTGGTGGACCCCATTACCGATGACCTGCTGATCGAAGCCGGCCTCGAGATCACCGACGACGCCGCCCAGGCGGTAGAGGACGCGGGGATCGAGAAGGTGCGGATCCGCTCGGTCCTCACCTGCGAGGCGCAGCGCGGGCTCTGCCGGATGTGCTACGGCCGCAACCTCGCCACCCTCAAGCCGGTGGATCTGGGCGAGTCGGTAGGCATCGTGGCGGCGCAGTCGATCGGCGAGCCGGGCACCCAGCTGACCCTGCGGACGTTCCACATCGGCGGGACGGCGAGCCGGATCGCGGCCCAGTCGCGGAAGACCGCTACGATCGCCGGCCAGGTCGAGTACGAGCGGATCCTGACGGTTGAGACGCCGACGGGCGAGGAGATCGTCACCGGTCGCGAAGGGCAGTTGCTGGTCAAGGATCCCGAGGGACGGATCCGCAGCCGGCTCACGGTCCCGTACGGCGCGTTCATCCGGGTGGAGAACGGCCAGCGGATCGAGGACGATGACCTGCTGTTCGAGTGGGATCCCTACTCGACGCCGATCCTCACCGACAAGCCCGGCACGGTCCGGTTCGTGGACATTCTGGAAGAGCTCTCGGTGCGCGAGGAGCTCGACGAGTCGACCGGACTGCGGCAGCGCGTGATCGTCGAGGACCGCGACAAGTCACTCCATCCGCGGATTCAGATTCTCGACGCCAAGGGCGAGAAGATCCGGGACTACATCATCCCCACCGGCGCGCATCTGCTGGTGCGGGACGCCGAGACCGTCACGGCCGGGCAGACGATGGTGAAGATCTCGCGCGAGATCTACAAGACGCGCGACATCACCGGCGGCCTGCCGCGGGTGGCCGAGCTGTTCGAAGCCCGCAAGCCCAAGGATCCGGCGGTCATCACGGAGATCGACGGCACGGTCGAGTTCGGCAAGATCGTCCGCGGCAATCGCCAGCTGCTGGTCAACCCCGAACAGGGCGAGCCGCGCGAGTATCTGATCCCCCACGGCAAGCACCTGCGGGTGCACGAGGGCGACGTGGTGCGGGCCGGCGACCGGCTGAGCGAGGGTCCGGTCAACCCGCATGACATCCTGCGGATCAAGGGCCCCCGCGAGGTGCAGGAGTACCTGCTGAACGAAATCCAGGAGGTGTATCGCCTCCAGGGCGTGAAGATCCACGACAAGCACATCGGGGTGATCGTGCGCCAGATGCTGCAAAAGGTGCGGATCGTGACGCCGGGCGATACCGACATGCTCGAGGACGAGGGCGTGGACAAGGTCACGTTCCGGCGCAATAACGAGGAAATCCTGAAGCTCCCCGGCGAGCCGGCGACGGCCGAGCCGCGGCTGCTGGGCATCACCAAGGCGGCCCTCTCCACCGAGTCGTTCATCTCGGCGGCTTCCTTCCAGGAGACGACCCGGGTGCTGACCGAGGCGGCCCTTTCGGGCAAGCGGGACGAGCTGATCGGGCTGAAGGAGAACATCATCATCGGCCACCTGATTCCGGCCGGGACCGGCATGCTGCGGTACAAGGTGATCGAGTTCGAGGCGAGCCGGCTGGAGGCGCTGGCGGCCGAGGCCGAGCGGGCGGCGGTGCTGGCCCGCGCCGAGGCGGCGGCCCGGGCGGCCGAGGAAGCGGCGATGGAGGAAGGCGACGAGGCCGCGGCGGCCGAAGCGGAGGCCGCAGCGGAGTCCTGAGGCGCGGTTTAGCGCCGTTTTGCTTGACTCTGCAAGCGAATCGAGTATTTTCCTAGGTCTGTGCCCGATTTGGGCTGCATACCGTGTTCCGAGTTTTTAACCGACAGGATTCCACGTGCCCACGATCAATCAGCTGATCCGCCATGGTCGGCGGGATGTCAAGCGCAAGACCACCGCTCCGGCGCTGGCGGACTGTCCGCAGCGGCGCGGGGTCTGCACCCGGGTGTACACGACGACCCCGAAGAAGCCGAACTCGGCGCTCCGGAAGGTCGCCCGTGTCCGGCTGACCAATGGTTTCGAGGTGTCGGCCTATATCCCCGGCGAGGGGCACAACCTGCAGGAGCACTCGATCGTGCTGATCCGCGGGGGACGCGTCAAGGACCTGCCGGGCGTGCGGTACCATATCGTCCGGGGCACGCTCGACGCCTCGGGGGTCACCAACCGGAAGCAGGGGCGCTCGAAGTACGGCGCCAAGCGGCCGAAGTCGTAGCCGGCCGGCGGGAGAGTCAGGGTCGATGAGCCGGCGGAACCGGGCCGAGAAGCGCGTCATCGTGGGCGATCCCAAGTACCGGGATCAGACGGTGGCGAAGTTCATCAACAACCTGATGACGCAGGGCAAGAAGAGCACCGCCGAGGGGGTTTTTTACGGCGCGCTCGAGCACGTCGAACAGCGGACCGGGCAGCCGGGGCTCCAGGTGTTCCGCCAGGCGCTCAACAACGCGCGCCCCCAGCTGGAGGTGAAGTCACGGCGGGTCGGCGGCGCGACGTACCAGGTGCCGACGGAAGTGCGGCCCGACCGCCAGGTGGCGCTCGCGATGCGGTGGCTGATCAGCTTCTCCCGCGCGCGCAACGAGAAGACGATGAGCGAGCGGCTGGCCAACGAGCTCCTCTCGGCGTCCAAGAGCGATGGCGCGACCATCCGGCGCAAAGAGGAAGTGCACCGGATGGCCGAGGCCAACAAGGCGTTCGCGCACTACAGATGGTAGCCAGTCGGCGCTGGTAGCCAGTCGGCGCTGGTAGCACGACAGATGGCAGGTCGCACCACGCTCGGCTGACGGCGCTTACGGCCTTCTGACGGCCCGCTGGCGCAGCATCGATTCCCCAGCCCCGCGATCGGGCGCGCTTCGGCGGCCTTCGGCGCGGGTTTCAAGCCAACGCACGGACCTTCGCGGCCTGTCGGTGCGCTCTGCCCGATACGCCGACGTGCGCAACGTATGGCCGGATATGGCCGGGATTGGACCTCATGGCGCGACGTACCCCACTGCAGGATCTGCGCAATATCGGGATCATGGCGCACATCGATGCGGGGAAAACCACCACCACCGAGCGGATCATCTTCTATACCGGCCGGAGCCACAAGATCGGCGAGGTTCATGAAGGCACCGCGACGATGGACTGGATGGAGCAGGAACAGGAGCGCGGCATCACGATCACGTCTGCCGCGACGACCTGCTTCTGGCGCGACCATCGGATCAACATCATCGACACCCCCGGCCACGTGGACTTCACCGTCGAGGTGGAGCGGAGCCTGCGCGTGCTCGACGGTGCGGTCGCGCTGTTCTGCGCCGTCGGCGGGGTGGAGCCGCAGTCGGAGACGGTCTGGCGGCAGGCGGACAAGTACAGCGTCCCGCGGATCGCGTTCGTCAACAAGATGGACCGCGTCGGGGCCGACTTCATGCACACCGTCGAGATGATGCGCGACCGGCTGGGCGCGAAGGCCCACCCGATCCAGATCCCGATGGGGGAGGGCGACCTCTTCACCGGCATCATCGATCTGATCGAGCGCGAGGCGCTGGTGTGGGACGACGAGTCGCTGGGGGCGAAGTTCACCCGCAACCCCATCCCCGCGGCCTACCACGATCA
>JAIVIY010000058.1 GCA_020200285.1 Novosphingobium sp.
CCCCGGCCGCGGTGCGCTGGACCGCGGCGTGGAAGGCGGAGGGCATCGATCCGAGCCTGCTGGCCAACACCACCGGGCGGGCCTAGCTAGGTTAAGGGACGGACTTGCCCTCGCCCCTTCAGGGGAGAGGATACGAAGGCTTGGCAGCTCGTCTGCCTTGCCGCAGTTGGAGAGGGGTCTACGCCGTTCGGGCGTTGGAGCACCCCTCTCCAAGCTTCGCTAGCTCGCTAAGCTCGCAAGCTGCGCTATCCTCTCCCCTGAAGGGGCGAGGGAAGGGATGGTCAGCGTTGGATCAGCGCTTGACCTGACAGCCCTGGCCCGCGGCCTTGAGGCTCGCGCACAGCGCGTTGGCCGCGGCGAGATCGGCGGCCACCGCCTGGAGCCGGAAGACGCGCCCGAAATCCGCCTGACCTTCGACCACCCGATGCTTCAGCCCGGACAGCGCGTCGTGGCGCGAGGCGAGCGCCGACCAACCCGCCTCCGCGTCGGCGGCCGAGGTGTAGGCGCCGACCTGGACGCCCACTCCGCCGCCGGCGGGTTGCGGAGCCGCGCTGGCGGTCGCGCGGGCGGTCGGCGTCGGCGAGGGCGCGGGGCTGGCGCTGCCGGCGACGGTGCCGGGGCGCGCCTCGCCCTGGGCGACCGCGTAGCTGGTGTCGCCGGTGCCGGCGAAAGTCTTGCCGCCGGGATCCTCGGGTGCGACCTTGTAGGGCCCGCTCTCGGCGCGGATCAGGCTGCCGTCGGCCGGTCCGGGGCCGCCGCGGTTGGTGACGAACCACACCGCGCCGACGATCATCGCCAGCGCCACCACCCCGAGCAGCACGAAGCCGACGATCCGCCCGCCGTCGACGCCTTCGTCGGCGTCGATGTCGTCGGCGGATTCGAGCCACGGCAGGCGTTCGTCGTCGTCGAGGCCAAGCCGTGCGCTGGCGGGTGCGGGCTCGAACGCGGTCTCCTCGTCCGAGCGCGGCGGGACCGGCGTCTCGGACGGGGCGATCGGGGCTTCGGGCGGCAGGTCGTCGCCCGTGAAGATCGGCCTGCGGCCGTCGTTCTCATCGCCGTTCATCGGCTACAACTCCTCGGCCGCTTCCACCCCCAGGATCGCGAGGCCATTCTTCACAACCTGCCCGATCTGCGCGGTTAGGAAAAGCCTCGCGGCGGTTAGCTGACGGTCGTGTGCCACGATGAAGCGCTTTTGCGGGCGGTCGTTCCCGAGGTTCCAGTGCGCGTGGAACGCCGCGGCGAGATCGTAGAGGAAGAACGCCACGCGGTGCGGCTCGCGCGCTTGCGCGGCGGCTTCGACCACCCGCGGGAACTGCGCGGCGAGCTTGACCAGCGCCAGCTCGTCGCCCTCGAGCCGCTCGAGTTCCGCGCCGGACGGGACGATCCCTTCCGCCGCCCCCTTGCGCAGCGTCGAGCGGACCCGTGCGTGGCAGTACTGGACGTAGAACACGGGATTGTCCTTCGAGGCCTCGACCACGTGGGCGAAGTCGAAGTCCATCTGCGCGTCGGGCTTGCGGGTCAGCATGGTGAAGCGGACCACGTCCTTGCCGACTTCCTCGACGACTTCGGCCAATGTGACGAAGTTGCCGCTGCGCTTCGACATCTTGACCGGCTCGCCGTTGCGCAAGAGCTGGACCATCTGGACGATCTTGATCTCGAACGGCTTGGGCGGCGGATTTTCACCATTTGGCCCCTCGGCACTCGTCAAAGCGGCGACCGCGGCCTTGATCCGCTTGACCGTGCCGGCGTGGTCGGCGCCCCAGATGTCGACCAGCGCGTCGGCGCCTTGCGCCTTCTGGAAGTGGTAGGCGAGGTCGGCGCCGAAGTAGGTCCAGCTGCCGTCGGACTTCCGGATCGGCCGGTCCTGGTCGTCGCCGAACCGGGTCGAGCGGAACAGCGGCAGCGGCACCGGCTCCCAGTCGTCGGGCGGGGCCTTCCCCTTGGGCGGCTCGAGCACCCCGTCGTAGACCAGGTCGTGCGCGCGCAGCCAGGCTTCCGCGGCCTCGGGCTTGCCCGCGGCCTGGAGCTCGGCTTCGGAGCTGAACAAGTCGTGGTGGATGCCGAGCAGCGCGAGGTCGGCGCGGATCGTCTCGAGCATCGCCGCGACCGCGCGCGCGCGGAACGCCGCCAGCCACTCGCTTTCGGCCGCCTTGGCATAAGCGTCGCCGAACTCGGCGGCGAGCGCCTGGCCGACCGGCACGAGGTAGTCGCCGGGATAGAGCCCTTCGGGGATCGCCCCGACCGCCTCGCCGAGCGCCTCGCGGTAGCGGACGTGGGCCGAGCGGGCGAGCACGTCGACCTGGCCGCCGGCGTCGTTGACGTAGTATTCGCGGATCACCCGGTGCCCGGCGAACTCGAGCAGGCTGGCGAGCGCGTCGCCGACCACCGCGCCGCGGCAATGGCCCATGTGCATCGGCCCGGTAGGGTTGGCCGAGACGTACTCGACGTTGACCGTGGTCCCGCCGCCGATCGCTGAGCGGCCGTAATCCGCTCCGGCCCGGGCGATCGCGCTGAGCTCGTCGCGCCAGGCGTCGTCGGCCAGGCGCAGGTTGATGAACCCCGGCCCGGCGATCTCGGCACCGGCGACCCCCGGCGCGTGGCGCAACTCGGCCGCCAGCGCCTCGGCCAGCGCGCGCGGGTTGGCGCCCGCCGGCTTGGCCAGGACCATCGCCGCGTTGGTCGACAGGTCGCCGTGCGCGGAACCGCGCGGCGGCTCGCACGTGATCGCCCCGCGCGGCAGCCCGGCAGGCAGCGCGCCCGCCGCCTCGAGCCGGTCGAGCGCGGCGGCGATGCGCGGACTTCGGGCTCGGCCAGCGGGTCGATCGCCGCCTCATCGCTGCCGGCCTTGCGCTTGCGGGTGATCCGGCGGCGGATGTCCTCGGGCAGCGAAGCCTCGGCGCGGTCGATGTAGCTGGCGGCCTGGGCGTGCGCCTGGGCGCGCTCCTGGCCGTCGGCGAAGCTCAAGGTGACGGTGCCGAGCCGCTTGGCCACCACCGCGGTCCCGCCGCGGACGATGGTCACGAAATAGGGCAGCTGCACCGTCCGCGCGCCGCGCACGTCGGCGCGCCGGGCGAGCACGTCGAACTCGGCGCTGGTGTAGACCTTGTCGCCGGCATCGTTGCACGCGCTGCGCAAGTTGGTCAGCGCCGCGGTCAGGTCGATCGCGCCCGCGTCGGTCCGGCCGGGCGCGCTGAAGGTGGTGATGTCGCCGGTGTAGTCGGGCACGCCGACGGTCGGGCACGCGGTCCTCAGCGCGGTCACGCCGACGCCCGAATCGACCACCAGCTCGCCCTTCTGGGCGCAGCCGGCGCCGAGCGCGAGGAGGGGGAGGGCCGTGAGCGCGAGAATTCGGGTGCGGGTCATGCGGGGTCTGGCTTCCTTGGTTTCGCGCGCTGCTCTAGCCAGCCGCGCGGCTTTGCGAAAGGCCGCATTTGGGCCTAAGGCGCGCGCGATGAATGCGCGCTTGCCACCCCCCAGGTTACCGCTGCGCCTGCTGATCGCCGCGCCGCGCGGGTTCTGCGCGGGCGTCGATCGGGCGATCGAGATCGTCGAGCGCGCGCTCGAGCGCTACGGCGCGCCGGTCTACGTGCGCCACGAGATCGTCCACAACCGCTACGTGGTCGACGCGCTCAAGGCCAAAGGCGCGGTGTTCGTCGAGGAGCTCGACGAGGTGCCCGACGGGGTGCCGGTGGTGTTCTCCGCGCACGGCGTGCCCAAAGCGGTGCCGGCGGCGGCGAGCGCGCGCGGGCTCGACTGGCTCGACGCGACCTGCCCGCTGGTGAGCAAGGTCCATCGCCAGGCCGAGCGTCAGATCGACGCCGGGCGGCACATCGTGTTCGTCGGCCACAAGGGCCATCCCGAGGTCATCGGCACCTTCGGACAGGTGCCCGAAGGCACGATCACGCTGGTCGAGACGGTCGAGGACGTCGCCGCGCTGCCGTTCGCGGCCGACGCGCCGCTGGCGTTCCTCACCCAGACGACGCTGTCGGTCGACGACACCGCCGCGATCGTTGCCGCGCTCAAGCGCCGCTACCCGCAGATCGCCGGGCCCAAGGCCGAGGACATCTGCTACGCCACCTCCAACCGCCAGGCCGCGGTCAAGGCGATCGCGCAAGCGTGCGACCTGATGCTGGTGATCGGCGCGCCCAACAGCTCGAACTCGCTGCGGCTGGTCGAGGTCGCCGAGCGGCTCGGCACGCCCGCGCGGCTGATCCAGCGCGGCAGCGAGATTGCAGCCGAATGGCTCGACGGGGTCGAGACGCTGGGCCTGACCGCGGGCGCTTCGGCCCCCGAAGCGCTGGTCCGCGAAGTCGTCGCCGCGCTCGGCCAGTGGCGCGAGGTCGAGGAAGAAACCGTGGTCAGCGCCGAGGAGAAGATGATCTTCAAGCTGCCGCGCCAGCTAGTGGCGTGATTTCCTTCGCAAGATCCCAAGAACCGCTCGCCCTGAGCCTGTCGAAGGGCCGTTCTTTTCTTGAGCAGATACCCCTCGGCCGAAGAGAAGAGCCGTGCTTCGACAAGCTCAGCACGAACGGATCATGCGGTGGAACCCTGTTCTGATGGCCGTCTATACCCACATCGGCGCGGAGGCGATGGCGGCGCTGATCGCCGAGTTCGAGGTCGGCGCGCTGGTCTCGGCCAAGGGCATCGCCGAAGGGATTGAGAACTCGAACTGGCTGGTCGATACGACGCAAGGCCGCTTCATCCTCACGGTCTACGAAAAGCGGGTGAAGGCGGCCGACCTGCCGTTCTTCCTCGGCCTGCTCGACCATCTCGCCGCCGCCGGCTGCCCGGTGCCGCGCACGATCCACGACCGTTCCGGCGCGGCGTTCCGCGAATGGAACGCCAAGGCTCTGGCGCTGATCGAGTTCCTCCCCGGGGTCTCGCTCGATGCGCCGACCCCGGCGCAAGCGCGCGCGGTCGGCGAGGCGCTCGCCGCGGTTCACCTCGCGGCGCGCGATTTTCCCGGCCGGCGGCCCAACGCGCTGGGGCTTTCGGCATGGCGGCCGCTGGCAGCGGCGTGCGACGGGCACTGGGACGAGATCGATCCAACGCTCGGCGACCTCGTGCATCGCGAGCTCGCCGCGCTCGAACGCGAGTGGCCGAAGGAATTGCCAGAAGGCGCGATTCACGCCGACCTGTTCCCCGACAACGTGCTGATGCAGGGCGACCGGGTCCGCGGGCTGATCGACTTCTACTTCGCCTGCACCGACGCGATGGCCTACGACCTGGCGGTGACCCACGCCGCATGGTGCTTCGATTCCGCGGGCGAGCGCTTCGACGCGGACTTGTCGGCGGCGCTGCTCGCCGGCTACCGCGCGGTCCGGCCCTTGTCGGACCACGAGCAGGCGGCGCTGCCGATCCTCGCCCGCGGCGCGGCGCTGCGCTTCACGCTGACCCGCGCTTACGACTGGGTCAACACGCCGCCCGGCGCGCTGGTCACCCGCAAGGACCCGCTCGCCTTCGCCCGGCGCCTGGCGTTCTACGCCGACCCGGCCAACGCGCCAATCTTCGACCAAGGCATGTTCGCGTGAAGCACGTCGAGATCTTCACCGACGGCGCGTGCAAGGGCAACCCGGGTCCCGGTGGCTGGGGCGCGCTGCTCAGGATGGGGCGGCACGAGAAGGAGCTCTCGGGCTCGGACCCGGCGACTACCAACAATCGCATGGAGCTGACCGCGGCGATCCGCGCGCTCCAGGCGCTGGTCGAGCCGTGCCGGGTCACGCTCCACTCCGACAGCAAGTACGTGCTCGAAGGGATCACCCGCTGGGTCCAC
>JAIVIY010000092.1:0-15579 GCA_020200285.1 Novosphingobium sp.
CCCCGCCTGCGGGGAGAGATACGAAGGCTTGGCGCGCCGCGCCTAGCCGAAGTTGAGAGGGATGACACTGCCCCCTCTCCCAACCCTCTCCCCTGAAGGGGAGAGGGCTTTTTGGCTAAGGCTCCCCCTCGCCCCAGATCGCCTGGGCGGGAATCCAGGCCTTGTGGCCGCCCGCGTCGAACCGGCACCAACCCGCCTCGCATTGGCCGAGCTTGCCCACCACGCCGGGTTCGGCGCGCCACATCAGGCGGCCGCCGCCGGCCGTCTCGCGCATCTCGGCGATCCCGCCGACGACGATCGCGGTGCGCTTGCGGCTGAGGAAGCGCGCCAGCACCCAGCCGCGCGCGCCGTCGGGGTCCTCGACCAGCCGCCAGCCCTCGTGCACCCGCAGCACCTTCAGCGGCAGCAGCTTGCGCTGATAAACCCAGGCGATCCCGTAATCGCGCGCCGGTCCGACGCGCATGTTGACCGGGTCGGCGGTCAGCGAGGCCCAGTACGGCGTCTCGGCCGCGCTTTGCGCCAGCGCCGGCGCGGCGAGCGCCAGGGCAAGCAACGAAAGGATGGCGCGGCGCATCCGCGGCGTCCTAGCGCGCATCGTCCGCGCTGCAAACCCGCCGACGGCTTGACCCGCCCGCCCCTCGCCGCCTAGCGCAGCCGGCGATGAGCATCCCCGCCGAGGTCGCCGACCGGATCGAGCCGCGCCGCGTCGCGGGCAAGCCCGGGGTGATCGTCACCCGCCGCCTGCTGCCCGAGACCGAAGCGCGGATGGGCGAGCTGTTCGAGGCGCGCTTCAACCCCGATGACCGCGCGCTCACCCGCGACGAGCTGGCCGCGGCGATGCGCGACTGCGACGTGCTGGTGCCGACCGTGACCGACCGGATCGACGCCGCGCTGATCGCCGAGGCCGGCGAGCGCCTCGGGCTGATCGCCAACTTCGGCGCGGGCACCGAGCACATCGACCTCCACGCCGCGAGGCTGCGGCGGATCATGGTCACCAACACCCCCGGGGTGTTCACCGACGACACCGCCGACATGACCATGGCGCTGATCCTTTCGGTCCCGCGCCGGTTCGTCGAGGGTGGACGGATCCTGCGCGCCGGCGAGTGGCAGGGCTGGGCGCCCTCGACGCTGCTCGGCCACCGCATCGGCGGCAAGACGCTGGGGATCGTCGGGATGGGGCGGATCGGCCAGGCGGTCGCGCACCGCGCCCGCGCCTTTGGCCTCTCGGTCATCTACCACAATCGCCACCGCCTGCCCGAAGCGGTCGAGCGGATGCTCGGCGCGAGGTTCGAGCCCGAGCTCGACCGGCTGGTGGCTGAGGCCGACATCGTCACGCTGCACTGCCCGGCGGGCCCCGAGACGCACCACCTGATCGACGCCCGGCGGATCGCGCTGATGAAGCCCGACGCCTACCTGGTCAACACCGCGCGCGGCGACCTGATCGACGAAGAGGCGCTGATCGCCGCGCTCGAAGCGGGGCGGATCGGGGGCGTGGGTCTCGACGTCTACGCCCACGAGCCGCAAGTCGACCCGCGCCTGCTCGCGCTCAACAACGCCAGCCTGCTCCCCCACCTCGGCAGCGCGACGTTCGAGGGGCGCGACGCCTCGGGCGAAAAGGTCATCGCCAACATCCGCTTCTGGGCCGACGGCCACCGCCCGCCCGACCAGGTGCTCGATGGGTGGGCGTAGGCCTCGATATTCCACCACTTTCGTCACCCTGAACTTGTTTCAGGGTCCTTCGCGCGCCAATCCCGAACTCAGCGAGGGAGGCGAGATGGATGCTGGAACGCCAGTCACCGCAGGTGAAACGAGTTCAGCATGACGAGCTCCGGAAGGCGCTTCGCGTAGGCTTGAGCAGCGTCGCCGCAGCGTTTGCCACCCCCGCCCTCGCCCAAACCCCCGGCACGATCGACGTCGCCGACAGCGGCGACACCGCCTGGGTGCTGGTCTCGGCCGCGCTGGTGCTGCTGATGGCCGCGCCGGGGCTGACGCTGTTCTACGGCGGGCTGGTCCGTGCGCGGAACTTTCTCAGCGTGCTGATCCAGTGCGGCGCGATCGTCGCGGTCGCCTCGCTGCTATGGGTCGCGGTCGGCTATACGATCGCGTTCGGTGAAGTCTCGAACGGCCTCTTGGGCGGCGGCAACGCGCTGATGCTGGCCGAGCTCGGCAACGTCCGCGAAGGGCTGAGCGTCCCCGAAAGCGCCTTCGCGCTATTCCAGCTGACCTTCGCCGCGATCACCCCCGCGCTGATCGCCGGCGCTTGGGTCGATCGCGCGCGGTTCGGCTGGGTCGTGGCTTTCAGCGCGCTGTGGGGCCTCCTGGTCTATGCCCCGGTCGCGCACTGGTTGTGGGGCGGCGGCTGGCTGGCGAGCCGCTTCGGCACGCTCGACTTCGCCGGCGGGATCGTCGTCCACACCACCGCCGGCGTCTCGGCGCTGGTCGCGGCGCTGCTGGTCGGCAAGCGCCAGGGCTTTCCCAAGACGCTGATGCTGCCGCACTCGCCCGCGCTGACGATGGCCGGGGCGGCGCTGCTGTGGATGGGCTGGTTCGGCTTCAACGGCGGCTCGGCGCTCGCCGCCAACGACGACGCCGCGGCCGCGATCATCAACACCCACGTCGCCGCGAGCACGGCCGCGCTGGCGTGGATCGGCATCGAGAAATGGCAGGTCGGCAAGCCGACCAGCGTCGGCTTCGCCACCGGAGCGATCGCCGGACTGGCGACGGTGACGCCCGCCGCGGGTTTCATCTCGCCGGGGGCGGCGATGGTCTTCGGGGTGATCGCCGCCGCGCTCTGCTATGCTGCGATCCAGCTGGTCAAGCAGCGGCTGGAGATCGACGACAGCCTCGACGTGTTCGCGGTCCACGGCGTCGGCGGAATCGCCGGCTCGCTGCTGCTGGCGGTGTTCCTCGAGCCCGCGCTGGGCGGGACCGGCTATGCCGAGGGAATGTCGATGGCGGGCCAGCTCGGCGCGCAGGCCGCCGGGGTCGGCGCGGTCGCGCTGTGGAGCGCGGTGGCGACGGCGATCGTCGCGGTCGCGGTGTCGCTGCTGATCCCGATGCGGGTCGGCGAGGACGCCGAGCGCGAAGGCCTCGACATCACCGGCCACGGCGAACGCGCGTGGGAGCTGGATTGAGCGGTCAACCGTCACCTGCGCGGTTGAATGATCCACGAATGTCGCTAGCGAGCCGGCGATGAACGAGCACGCCGCCAGGATCGAAGCGCTCGAGCTCCGCTGGATGCGGGCCTGGGTCAACGGCGACAAGAAGGAGATGAAGGCGCTTACTTCGCGCGATTTCATCTTCCTGCTCGGCTCGACCCGCCCGACCATCCTCGATCGGACCAGCTGGCTGGACGCCGCTCCCGAGCGGCTGCGTTGCGATTCCTACCGCTTCGGCAACATCTATGTCCGCCGCCACGGCGCGCTCGCGATCTTTGCCGCGCCGGTCGAGCTCGAGGCGACCCTCGACGACAAGCCGCTGTTCGCCGGCGCCTTCATGACCGACCTGTGGAAACGCTCGAAGCTCCGGCGGCGCTGGACGCTGGTCGAGCGCGTGCTCGCCCCGGCGGATGCCGACGCCGGGCTAACCGGCGCCGTCCGCTCAATGCAGCGCTGGCGCTGAGACCTCGGGCTAGTCCAGCTCGGGCGCGTAGTCGTAGACCTGAAAGTCGCCGATGCCCTTGAGCGTGACCGTGCGCGGCGGCGCGAAATCGGCGACGCGGCGGGTTTCGCGGTACACCGGCTCGCTGACCGCGACTCCGTTGGGCCGCGCCGCCGCCTCCAGCCGCGCGGCGGTGTTCATCGTGTCGCCCCAGTAATCGTAGATCGCGCGCTCGCTGCCGATCACCCCGCCGATCACCGGCCCGGTGTGCAGGCCGGCGCGGATGCCGATGCCGAGCCCGCGCTGGTCGGACAGCACAGCGACGTCGCGGATCACGCCCAGCGCGAACTGCAGCGCGCCGACCGCGTCGCCCCCGCCGCGCGCGCCGGCGACCACCAGGTAGGCGTCGCCGATCGTCTTGACCTTTTCCACCTTGTGCAGCCGGGCGTGCTTGTCGGCGATCGCGAAGATCGCGTTGAGCGTCTCGATGAACACCACCGGCGAGACCCGCCGCGCCAGCGCCGACGAGCCGACGATGTCGACGAACACCACGGTCGCCGCGGGGAACGGATCGGCGACCGCCTCGCCGCTCTTCAGGCGCTCGGCGATGTCCGGCGGAAGCACGCTGTGAAGCAACCGCTCGGTCTTCTCCTTCTCGGCTCGCAGCGAGCGCTGGAGCAGGAAGATCGAGAACCCCTGGCGCGACAGCGACCAGTTGGAGAACGCCGCAAGCGCGGCCAGCGTCAGCGCGCTGATCAGGTTGAAGGTCGCGGGCGCGGCCGGGGTGCCGATCGCGAACAGCCACACCACGTAAACCGGCAGCAGCACCGCGAACCAGATCGCCAGCGCGCGAAAGTTGGCGACGAAGGCGAATGTCGAGAACGAGACGAGGATGATCACGTTGTCGAACAGCACGGTGTGCGCGGGCCAGCCGACCCGCGCTTCGTCGAGGCTCAAGGCGTAGACGATCCCGAGGATGCACGGGAGCATCGCGACGAACAGGACAAGCTCGGCCGAGCGGCTCTCGACGAACCAGCGCGAGCGGGTGAACAGCGCGTAGAGCCCGACGACGACCGCCGCCGCGCTGTTCGAGACCTTGATGATCGCGAACGCTTCCCGCCCCAACACGAAGCCGAGCGCGATGGTGAACACCACCACCATCGCGAACCCGAGCAGCGCGAAGACGAAATAGGCGTTGGCCAGCGACGCCCGCTGCTCGCGGACGAACGCCGCCTCGAGCGCGCGGTCGGCGCGCGGATGCTGCAGATCAGCGTCCACGACGGGATGCCCGCGGGGTCAGTCGGACCTCGTGGTCGATCAGGGTCATCCGCGACGGCGGCTTGTCGCCCCAGCGCCACAACACGAGATTCAGGTCGTCTTGGCTAGCGCCCCGGGCGAAGCTGCGGATCAGCAGCGCGTTCCAGCCTTCGCCGGACAACCTTCGGGCGAAGTTCTGCGTCGGCGTCAGCTTTGCGCCGCGCATCGACTCGCGCCAATCCGTGACGGCCAGCTCATCCGGAGCAATCCCGGCGCCTGCCAGCGCGCCAGAGTCGCGGCCGTCGAACACTCGCTCGATCGCCGCATCGTAGGCGACGAGTACCGTCGGCTGGAGGTCGCCGGCCTGGTTGGCTTCCCGCAAGGCGGTCAACGGGGACAGCGAGCAATAGAGCGCAGGCGTGCCGATCGCGTTGAACCGCCCGCCGAAGCGTGCCGCGCCCTCGCCCGACAGCGGCTGCTCCGCCCAGATCGGGTTCAACGCGCGGTAGAGCCTGCCGTCGAACCGGCTGTGCTCGATCAAGCGTGAACGCCCGCGTCGACCGCGTCGATGTATTCGAGCACGTCGTCGGCGCGGCCGGACTTGACCAGCTGCATCGCGGTCTGCCCGGCAAACCCGGCGAGCGGTTCGGAGCGGTACCAGGCGTAAGCCATCAGCGCCGAGCCGAAGCGCGGCTCGACCTTGTTGATCACCTCGACCATCTCGCGCAGCTTGCGCTGGGTCTTGTCCGAGCGCACGCGATCCTTGCGTTGGACCGCGTCCTTGCCGAGGCCGACGGTGCGCGCGACGTCGTCGCTGGTGGTGCGGAACGCATCGGCGATCTTGCGCGGCGCGAACAGGCCGCCCTCGGCGAATTGTGCAAGCGTCATCGGATCACCTCGCCGCGAATACTGACGCTAAATAGCGCCAATCAATGCGGCAAGCAAGCTCAATCGCCCGTCAGAATCCGCTCCACCAGCTGCTTCACCGTCGGGGTGAAGTTGTTCGAGTAGAACGGGTCCTGCTTGAAGCGGTAGGCGGCGTGGCCGGCGAACATCAGGTTGTCGTCGACCGGCGCGCCGTGGGCGATGTCCTGGAGCGTCTTCTGGATGCAGAAGCTGCGCGGGTCGGCGAGGCGTCCGGTGGTGTAGTCGTCGTGGTCCTTCCACGACGAGAATCCGCAGTGACTGAGGCAACCCATGCAGTCCTTCTGGTCCTGCTGGATAGTGGCGCGCTCGGGCGGGGCGACGAAGACGATCGTGTCGTCGGGCGTGCGCAGCCCGTCGGTGTAGCCGCGCGCGACCCAGCCGCGGGCGCGCTCGAGGTCGGCGGGCGCCACCCAGAAGTTCTTGCCGCGCACACCGACGTCGAGCCGCACGGTGTGCTCGCCGGCCTCGACCTTCGAGTACGGAATCTGCCGCTCGCTGCGCGCTTCCAGGTTCTGGAGGAACGGCGTCCGCACTGCCGAGGAATAAAACCCGGTCGGGCTGAAGCGGTGGAGCAGAACGTCGCCCGGCTCGAGCTCGCGCAGCCGGTCCTTCCACCCCTGCGGGATTGGGCTTTCGTGGGTCAGCAGCGGCCGCGTGCCGAACTGGAAGGCGATCTTGCCGAGCTCGTCGTTGTCGATCCAGTCGTCCCACTCGCGCAGGAACCACACCCCGCCGGCCATCACGATCGGCACCTCGTCGCTGACCCCCTCGGCGCGCATCGTCTCGCGCAGCGCCTTGACCCGCGGATACGGCGCCTCGGGCTTCAGCGGATCCTCGGCGTTGGACAAACCGTTGTGCCCGCCGGCCAGCCACGGGTCCTCGTAGACCACCGCCGCCATCAGGTCGGCGACCTTGTGGTAGCTGCGTTTCCACAACGCGCGAAAAGCGCGGGCCGAGCTGATGATCGGCAGGTAGCTCACATTGAAGCGCTGGGCGATCTCGGCGAGCTTGTAGGGCATGCCCGCGCCGCAGGTGACCCCGGACACCATTCCGCGGGTCTTTTCGAGCACGCCTTCGAGCACGGCTTGCGCGCCGCCCATCTCCCACAGCACGTTGATGTTGATCGCGCCCTGACCGCCGGAGACATCGTAGGCGCGTCTGACCTGCTCGACCGCGCCGTCGATCGCGTAGCGGATCAGTTGCTCGTGGCGCTCCTTGCGGGTCAGCTGGTCGTAGACCTGGGGGACGATCTTGCCTTCGGCGTCGTAGCTGTCGGCATTGACCGCGCTGACGGTGCCGATCCCCCCGGCGGCGGCCCACGCGCCGCTGCTGGCGTGGTTGGTCGCCGAGACGCCTTTGCCGCCCTCGATCAGCGGCCAGACCTCGCGCCCGCCATAGCGGATCGGCGATAGTCCTTTGAACTTTGGCCCATTGAATGCTGCGGTTGCCATTGCGGCCTTTCGAATTCGTGCTGCGGCCTCGGCCGGAAAATACTGACATTAGAGTAAATGACGGCGCGGCGAAAGCGATCCAAACCCGTCCATCGGGGCGGGCGCGAATGCCCTTATCCGATCGTCACGTCGCCCTTGGCCATCTTGCACGGCAGGATGTTGCGCGGCTCGGGGCGCGGCTTGCCGTCGCTTTCGAACTGGGCGTAGTAGCCGAGGATCTCGGGCTTCCTGACGAATTCGACCAGCCGATAGCCGACCGCCTCGAACTCGCACTGGAGCAGCAGCGGCGGGATGCCGTGCTGGTCGGTCGGGCGGTCGCGGTCGACGACGATAATCTGTCCGCCCTGCTTGAGCGCCGGCGCCAGCCGCCAGAGAAACGCGTAGGGCTCGGCGACCTCATGGTACATGTGGACCATGAAGATGCGGTCGAAGCTGTTGGCCGGCAGCCGCGGGTCGTCGGGCGCGCCGGTCTTGATCGAGACGTTGTCGAGCTTCTCGCGCTGAACCCGCTGGCCGAGCCGCTCGAGCGCATCGCGATCGATGTCCTGGGCGAGCACCCGCCCGCCCCGCCCGACCCGCTCGGACAGCCGCACGGTGTAATAGCCGTCGCCCGCGCCGATGTCGGCGATGGTCATCCCGGGCTCGATCGACGCCAGGCCCATCACCGTGTCGGCCTCGTTGCGGTTGTCGCGATCGACTTCGTTCGAGACCGAGTTGGCGCCGAGCTCGGAGACCGGGCGGTGCGCCGAGGGGAACTGCAGCGCGGTCTCGGCGCGCGTGTCGCCGCCCGCCTTGCACCCGGCGAGCGCCAGCGCGATAAGGAAAAGCCCCCGCTTCATTCGACATCCTCCACCGCGACCTTCTCGCCGGTCACCCGCTGGCTCAGCGCCGCGGCCATGAACGGGTCGAGCGCACCGTCGAGCACCTCGTCGGGCGTCGGCGAGGTCACCCCGGTGCGCAAGTCCTTGACCATCTGGTAGGGCTGCAAGACGTAGCTCCTGATCTGGTGGCCCCAGCCGATGTCGGTCTTGGCCGCGTGCTCGGCGCTCGCCGCTTCCTCGCGCTTGCGCATCTCCGCCTCGTAGAGCCGCGCCTTGAGCATGTTCATCGCGGTTTCGCGGTTCTTGTGCTGCGACCGGTCGACCTGGCTGGCGACCACGATCCCGCTCGGCAAATGGGTGATCCGCACCGCCGAATCGGTGGTGTTGACGTGCTGGCCGCCGGCGCCGCTGGCGCGGTAGGTGTCGATCTTGAGGTCGGCGGGATTGACCTCGACGCTGAAGCTGTCGTCGATCACCGGATAGACCCAGACCGAGCTGAAGCTGGTGTGGCGCCGCGCCGAGCTGTCGTAGGGGCTGATCCGCACCAGCCGGTGCACCCCGCTCTCGGTCTTGGCGTAGCCGTAGGCGTTCTCGCCCTTGACCAGGATCGTCGCCGACTTGATCCCGGCCTGCTCGCCCGCCTGGTATTCGATCATCTCGGCCTTGTAGCCGCGCTGCTCGGCCCAGCGGGTGTACATCCTGAGCAGCATCTCGGCCCAGTCCTGGCTCTCGGTGCCGCCCGCGCCGGCGTGGATCTCGATGTAGGTGTCGTTGGCGTCGGCCTCGCCGGCGAGCAGCGCCTGGACCTTGTCGGCGTCGGCGCGCTCGGCCAGCGCGGCGAGCGTGTCGAGCCCTTCCTGGAGCGTCGCCTCGTCGCCCTCGGCCTCGCCCAGCTCGACGAACTCGACAGCATCGGCCATTTCGGCCGAAATCGCGTTGACCGTGCCGACCGCCGCCTCGAGCCGGCGGCGCTCCCGCATCACCGCCTCGGCCTCCTTGGGGTTGTCCCACAGCTTCGGGTCCTCGACCCGCGCGTTGAGCTCGTCGAGCCGGCGCAGCGCGCGGTCCCAGTCGAGGAACTTGCGGACCAGCGCCAGCGCCGCCTCGATGCGGTCGATATGGGCTTGGCCTTCGGCGCGCATGGGGAATTCAACTCCGAGCGGGAACGGTCGCCCCGCTTAGCGAGGCGGTTGCGATTGTAAAGATTGGGTGAGCCCCCGCGGAGGCGGGGGCCTCAGGGTTTCGCGCGACATGCTGAGGTCCCCGCCTTCGCGGGGACTCACGCCCTACACTTTGCCCTTGCCCTTGAGCGCCCTGACCGCGTTCAGCGTCAGCCGGACGTGGTCCTTGTAGTCCATGTCCGAGTGGACGAACCGGACCCGCCCGTCGCGGCCGATCACGTAGCTGGTGCGCTTGGTCAACCCGGTCGATTTGCCGTCGCGGACCAGGTCGACATCGTAAGCCTTGACGATCGCCGGGGTGGCGGAGGCGACCGCGAACTTGTCGCGGCAGGCCTCGGTCGAAAACCGCTGGAGCGTCGCCAGATCGTCGTTCGACATCCCGATCACGGTCGCCCCGGCCTTGCGGAACTCGGCGCTGGCCTCGGCGAACGCATTGGCCTCGAGCGTGCAGCCTTGGGTGAACGCCTTGGGATAGAAGTAGAGCACCACCGGGCCTTTCTTGAGCGCGGTCGCCAGGCTGAGCGTGAACAGCTTTCCGGCGATCGCGCCGCGCGCGGTGAAGCCCGGCGCCTTGGCCCCCGCGGCAAGCTCTGCGGAAGCCGACGTGGGGAGCGCGAGGGCCAGGGCGGCGGCGAGCGGGAGAAATTTTCGCATGGCGTTGTCTCCAGGACTCATCGCAGCCTACCAACCTTGTCATCACCTAACCAGGCGTGAGGGCTAATAAATCCCGCCCTGTTCCTCGACGAAGTCGTCGCGGGGCGCGGCGCTGCGCTGGCTCGTCGCGGCGCCGCGCGCGAGGCGCGCCGCGCGCGCCTGCTCGAGCGCGGCGAGGACGCGGGCCTTCACGTCCATCTCGCCTTGGTCGATCGTCCGCCGCGGCTCGGTATCGGGCTTGAACGCCTCCCAGATGATCGGCGACTTGGCGTCGGTGCCCGGAGTCCCGGCGAACACCCGCTTGCCCGAGACCCGGTCGATCCGCACCATCCGCACCCCCGCCGGGGCGCGGAACGGGACGTCGCCCCAGCGCTTGCGGGTCTTTTCGACGAATTCCTTGAAGATCGGCGCGGCGATCCGCCCGCCTTGCGCATAGCCGCCGAGGCTGCGCGGCTGGTCGTAGCCGATGTAGACCCCGCCGACGATGTCGGGGGTGCCGCCGACGAACCACACGTTGGTCGGCCCGGTGGTGGTCCCGGTCTTGCCGAACAGCGGCAGGTTGAGATCCTTCAGCCGGGTCGCGGTGCCGCGCTGGACCACGCCTTCGAGCATGTGGACGACCTGGTAGGCGGTGCGCGGGTCCATCCGCTGCGCGCCGGTCGGGGCGAAGCGCGGCATCGCCTTGCCGTCCCACTCGGGCATGCTGCAGGCCGAGCACTTGAGGTTCTTGGCCCGCCAGATGACCTTGCCGTTGCGGTCCTGGACGTAATCGACCAGCGACGGCTGGTTGAGGCGGCCGAAGTTGACCAGCGCCGAGAACGCGTTGACCAGCTTGAGCACGGTGGTGTCGCCCGCGCCGAGCGACATCGACAAGTACGGCTCGTAGTCGCCGATCCCCATCCGCTTGATCGTCCGCACCACGTTGTCCATGCCGGTGTCGTTGGCGATCCTGACCGTCATCAGGTTGCGCGACTGCTCGAGCCCCCAGCGCAGCGTGTGCGTGCCGCCCGCGCCGCGCATGTCGAAGTTGCGGAAGCACTTCTCGCCCAGCGCCGCGCCCTGATAGACGCAGAAGGTGCCGTCGAGCACCATCGAGGCGGGCGTCATCCCATAGTCGAGCGCGGTCGCGTAGATGAACGGCTTGATCGCCGAGCCCGGCTGGCGCAACGCCTGGGTGGCGCGGTTGAAGCTGCCCAGCCGGCTGTCGAACCCGCCCTGCATCGCATAGACCCGGCCGCGGTGCGGGTCCTCGACCACCATCCCGCCCGAGACCTCGGGGACCGTCCGCACCGCATAGCCGCCGCCGTTGGGTGCGGCGGCGATCACGTCGCCGGCCTCGAGCGCATCGGGCAGGTTGGTCAGCGGATAGGTCTTGCCGTCGGAAAAGCCGATCGTCGCTGATGCCCCGCTGCGCTCGGTGACCACCCCGACCCGCCAGTCCTTGTAGTTGATGCCGAAGTTGGAGACGATCAGCTGGGTCTGCCAGGAGCCGTCGTCGAGATCGATCTCGGCGATCGGCTGCGACCACCCGCGCCCGCCGCCGTAGTTCATGATCCCGTTGCGCAGCGCGTCGCGCGCGGCGATCGCCAGCTCGGGATCGAGCGAGGTCCGCACCCACAGCCCGCCGGCGTAGACGCTGTTGGGCCCGTCCTCGGCCTTCTCGCCGTATTGCGCGAGCAACTCGCGGCGGACTTCCTCGAGGAAATAGCCGGCGTCGACGCCCTTGCGCTCGGCGCGGCGCGGGATCAGCCCGAGCGGCCGGGCCTTGGCCGCGGCGACCTCGGCCTCGCCGGCGAAGTCGTTGTCGGCCATCTGGTCGAGCACGAAGTTGCGCCGCTCCATCGCCAGCGCGGCGTGCTGGGCGCGGCCATAGCGCTCGGGCGCTTTGGGCAGGATCGCCAGGAACGCCGCCTCGTGGAGCTCGAGATCCTTGACGTCCTTGTCGTAATAGGCGCGGCTCGCGGCCTGGACGCCGAAGCTCTGCCGCCCGAGCGGGATTTCGTTGAGATACAGCTCGAGGATCTGCTCCTTGCTCAGCACGCCCTCGATCCGCCGGGACAGGATCATCTCCTTCAATTTGCGGGTGACCGAGTACTCGTCGCCGAGCAGGATGTTTTTGGCGACCTGCTGGGTGATGGTGGAGCCGCCCTTGGCGCGCTCGCCCGAGCCGACTTTGCTGGCGTAATCGAACACCGCGCCGACGAAGCCGGGGTAGTCGATCCCGCCGTGGCTCCAGAAGGTCTTGTCCTCCGCGGCGAGGAAGGCGTTGTAAACCCGCGGCGGGAAGTCGACGAAGCGTAGCTGGACCCGGCGCTCGCGCGCATAGCTGTCGGCGATCTCGCCGTCGACGCCGCGCACGATCGTCGGCAGCGGCGGCTGGTAGGTCAGCAAGCGGTCGGCCGAGGGCAGGTCGCGGCCGAGCCACAGCGTCGCGATCAGGTAGAGCAGCAGCGCCGCGCCGGCGGCGATCGCGGCGATCCTGAAACGCTTGCTCTCGCGATAGTTGCGCCCGAACCAGTCGCGCACCCCCTCGGCGTCGCGGCGGATGCGGTAGCGGAAGTTCTCGGCGTGGGAGAGTTCGGGCATGTTGGCGCAGCGTATAGGTTGTCGCTGAACCTGCCGCAACGGCGCTGCGAGAGCCGTAATTGGGGGCAGTCCCTATTTAGTTGCGGAAGCGCGGATGATGACCAACGGCGGGAAATAAATAGGGACTGTCCCCAATTACCCGCGGACTCTCGCGAAGTACGCCTCGATCGCCCGCGCGAACGCCGCGGCGAAGCGCGCACGGGCGGCGGGATCGGTCAGCCGGGCGGCGTCGTCGGCGTTGCTGATGTAGCCCGATTCGAACAGCACCGAGGGCACGTCGGGCGCCTTGAGCACGACGAACGCGGCGCTCTTCAGCGGCTCGGCGCGGAAGCGGATGGCGTTCGCGCCCTCGCGCACCACCAGCCGGGCGAACGCGGCCGAGCGCTCGAAGGTCTGCCGCCGCGACAAGTCGAGCAGGATCGCCGCAACCTCGCCGGGCTGCTCCCTGAGCTGGACGCCGTTGATCGTGTCGGCGCGGTTCTCGCGCGCGGCGAGCCGCGCCGCGACCGCGTCGGAGGCGCGCTCCGACAAGGTGTAAAGCGAAGCGCCGCGCGCCCCGGCCTCGGCCGCGGCGTCGGCGTGGATCGAGATGAACAAGTCGGCGTCGAGACGCCTGGCCAGGCCGTAGCGCTCCTCGAGCGCAAGGAACCGCTCGCCGTCGCGGGTCAGCGCCACCCGCACCCGCGCGCGGCGGACCAGCTCGTCGCGCAAGGCCCGGCCCAGCGCCAGCGTCAGCTGGGCTTCCTTGAGCCCGCCCGCCCCGCTCGCGCCGGGATCGTGGCCGCCATGGCCCGGGTCGATCACCACCAGCGGGCGGCTGGCGTCTTCGGGACCCGCGATCGCCGGCAGGTCGACCGCGCGTTCGCTCGGCGGCAGCGGGACGCGGAGCACATAAGCCGGGACATCCGGCCGCGCACCCATGCGCAAGCCCAGCGGCGCGGGCCGGTCGGGCTGCAGCAGCGCGGCAGCGAGCAGAAGAACGGCAACGATCATCGCTTGGCATGGCTATGCCGTGCCAGTCGAGCGGCGGTCCAGTCCCAATCCGGGCGTCGTCCCCAGCCGACTGGACGGGTCGTTTCCGGTTTTGCCCCGGCGGTTTCTCAACCTCGGCACGGCAGGATCGCAAGGCCGGAAGGGCGCCGCGCCGGGATGATTTTTCCGGGCAATTTCAGGTTGATGCAGTTCATGAATAGCCGTCCGTCGTTCGCCAGCCCGCAGGTCTTCCGACCCGCGGCCGCGCTTGCGGCGCCCGGCGTGCGCGCACTATCGCCGCGCATTCCTGCACTCGCAGACACATACGAACCGTCGCCGAGCGGTGGGGCCGCCACGCCCCGCATCGGCATCATCCGAGATCGCAGGTCCAGCGTCACCCGGGTCGCACCCGGCGCGGGGCCTGCCGCACACCAATCGCGCGCCGCCGGCCGGTGGCTCCACCGCCCCGCGCGCGCCAGGAGAGATTCACATGACCACGCGCATGCTGATCGATGCGCGCCACCCGGAAGAAACCCGGGTGGCGGTGCTCAAGGGTAGCCGGATCGAAGAATTCGATTTCGAGTCCGCCGATCACAAACAGATCAAGGGCAACATCTATCTTGCCAAGGTAACCCGGGTCGAACCCTCGCTGCAGGCGGCGTTCGTCGACTTCGGCGGCAATCGCCACGGGTTCCTCGCGTTCAGCGAGATCCATCCCGACTATTACCAGATCCCCAAGGAGGACCGCGAGCGCCTGCTCGCCGAGGAGGCGGCGCACGCCGAGGAGGAGGCCGCGCTGCGCGCCGCCGACGATTCCGACTACGACGACGATAACCACCACGACCACGGCGAGGACGGCGACGACGAGGAAACGGCCGACGCGCTCGCCGACGAGCTGATCGGCGACGAGGGGGTCGAGGAAGTCGACACGTCCGAGAAGGACGAGGTCGCAACGATCGAGGACGGCCAGGTCTCCAACGGCGACGAGCCCGGCGACAACCCGGCCGAGGAACGCGAGGACGCCGCTCGCGACGACCGCGAGGAAGCCGAAGCGCGCCCGCGCCGCGGCCGCCGCCAGGGCGGTCGCGCCCAGGCCAAGCAGGCCGACGAGCTGCGCGACAAGCGCATGGCGCTGCGCCGCCGCTACAAGATCCAGGACGTGATCCAGCGCCGCCAGGTGCTGCTGGTCCAGGTGGTCAAGGAAGAGCGCGGCAACAAGGGCGCGGCGCTGACCACTTATCTCAGCCTCGCCGGGCGTTACTGCGTGCTGATGCCCAATTCGAGCCACGGCGGCGGGATCAGCCGCAAGATCAGCTCGGCGGCCGACCGCAAGCGGCTGAAGTCGATCATCTCGGAGATGAACCTGCCCAAGTCGATGGGCTGCATCGTCCGCACCGCCGGGCTCAGCCGGACCAAGCCCGAGATCAAGCGCGACTTCGACTACCTCGCGCGCCTCTGGGACGAAATCCGCGAGACCACCTTGAACTCGAGCGCGCCGACACTGATCCATTCGGACAGCGACCTGATCAAGCGCGCGATCCGCGACATCTACAACAAGGAGATCGAGGAAGTCGTGGTCGAGGGCGACGGCGGCTACCGCTCGGCCAAGGAGTTCATGAAGCTGCTGATGCCCAGCCACGCGCGGCGGGTGAAGCAGTATGCCGACCCGGTCCCGCTGTTCCAGCGCCACGGCGCCGAGGACCAGCTCTCGGCGATGTACGATCCGGTGGTCCAGCTCCGCTCGGGCGGCTACCTGGTGATCAACCCGACCGAGGCGCTGGTCTCGATCGACATCAACTCGGGCCGCTCGACCAAGGAGCACGGGATCGAGGCGACCGCGCTCAAGACCAACATGGAGGCCGCCGCCGAGATCGCCCGCCAGCTGCGCTTGCGCGACATGGCCGGGCTGATCGTCATCGACTTCATCGACATGGAGCACGGCTCCAACGTCCGCAAGGTCGAGAAGGCGATGAAGGAGGCGCTGAGGAACGACCGCGCGCGGATCCAGATCGGCCGCATCTCGGGCTTCGGGCTGATGGAGATGAGCCGCCAGCGGCTGCGCACCGGGGTGCTCGAGGCAACCACCCGCTCGTGCCCGCACTGCGACGGCAGCGGCCTGGTCCGCACCGC
>JAIVIY010000092.1:15627-16717 GCA_020200285.1 Novosphingobium sp.
GTCGCCTCCTCCGGCCCGCGCCCTACCGCCGCGCCCAAGTTCGCCCCGATCGCCGACCACGCCGACGAGGACGAGGACGAGGACGAAGCCGACTACGCGGAGGACGAGGGCGAGGAGGAGCAAGGCGAGGAACGCGGCGAGAGTCGCGAGGATCGGGAAGAGCGCGGCGACGATCGCGGCGGACGCAAGCGGCGGCGGCGCCGGCGCGGCGGTCGCGGACGCGAGCGCGACGATGACCGGGGGGCAGAGCCCGGCGAGGATCGCGAGCCCGAGGCCAATCTCGGGGAGGATGAGAGCGAGGCGTCCGAAGGGCGGCCTGCCGTCGACGCGGGCGAAGGGGACGAGGGCGAAGGCCCGCGCCGCCGCCGCCGTCGCAGCCGCCGCCGCCGCGGCGGGCGCGAGCGCGGCGAGGACGAGGCCGGCGAGGACGAGGCCGGCGAGGCCGCGGCCGAAGCGGTGTTCGCCGACGCCGCGGTCGCCGTCGAGGCCAGCGGCGATTTCGCCGAGCAGCTCGCGCAGGACATCGCGGTCGTCGCCGAGCCCGAGGAGCCCGAGGCCAAGCCCAAGCGCCGCAGCCGCGCGAAGAAGGCCGAGGCGGCGGGCGAGGAAGCTCCGGTTGAAGCACCCGTCCAAGAGGCCAAGCCGGCGCGCAAATCGCGGCGCAAGCCCGAAGCGGCGGAAGCGCCCGCGGAAGCCGCCAGCGAGGAGCCCGCCCCGGCGAAGAAGCCGCGCTCGCGCAAGGCCGCAGCCTCCGCGGAAGCCGCGGCCGAGTCGGCGCCCGCTTCCCCCACGCCCGAGGCCGCCAACGAGGATAGCGAGGACAACGGCGAGCCCCGCCGCGGTTGGTGGCAGCGGACCTTCGGGCCGTGAGAGCCGGCTCCCCTCCCGCGTGCGGGAGGGGAGCGCCTCACCACATCCGCCGCAGCACGGCGTCCTTGAGCACGTAGTGATGCCGCAGCGCCGCGGCGATGTGGAGTACGACCAGCCCGAGCATCGCGAAGCCGAGGATCTCGTGCCCCTCGTGCCCGATCTCGTAGAGCGTCGAGCCCTTCTCGACCGCCAGCTTGGGCACGGCGACGCCGAACCAGGC
>JAIVIY010000059.1:0-1881 GCA_020200285.1 Novosphingobium sp.
CCTCAAGACGCTGGCCTTGCCCGACGCGCGCCCGGCATGAACGCGACCCGCGCCGCCGCGCCGAGCTTTCGCGACCAGGTCCGCAGCGCGGTGATCTGGCGCTCGGGCACGCAGATCGCGGCGCAGCTGATCGCGTGGGGCTCGACCTTCCTCGTCATCCGGATTCTCGCGCCGGCCGACTACGGGCTCTACGCGATGTCGGTGGTGGTGCTGACGCTGCTCAACTTGATGAACGGCTATGGGCTCGCCAACGCGTTGATCCGGAAGCGCGAGGTCACCCGGCAGATGCTGCGCCAGCTGTTCGGGATGCTGGTGGTGCTCAACGCCGCGCTCGCCGCATTGCAGTTCGCCGCGGCGCCTTGGGTCGCCGACTACTATGACCAGCCGATCGTCGCCGACATCCTGCGCGCGCAGGCGCTGATCTATCTGACCAACCCGTTCCTCGCGCTGGGCTACGCGATCCTCTCGCGCGAGATGGACTTTCGCCGCCAGGCGCGGGTCAACGTCGCCTCGGCGCTGATCGGCGCCGCCGTCGCGCTGGGCGGGGCGCTGGCCGGGTTGGGAGTATGGACGCTGGTGCTCGCCCCGCTGGCGATGTTCGCCAGCCGCGCGTTGGGAATGGCAATCGCGGCGCGCGCGTTCATGCTGCCGAGCTTCGACTTCCGCGGCGCGGGCGGGATCGCCGGGTTCGGCGGGATGGTCGCGCTGTCGAGCCTGCTCTACTTCGTCCAGACCCAGGCCGACATCGTCATCGCCGGCCGCGTGCTCGATCCGCACGCGCTGGGGCTCTACACCACCGCGCTGTTCCTCGCGCAAATCTTCGTCAACAAGGTCGTCCCCCCACTCAACGAAGTGGCGTTCGCCGCCTATGCGCGGGTCCAGGACGATCGCGCGCTCTACGCCAAAGGGTTCCTTACTGCGGCGCGAACGATCATGCTGCTTGCCGCGCCGTTCTGCTTCGGGCTGGCCGCGACCGCCGAGCCGCTGGTCGAGGTCGTGCTCGGCGCGAAGTGGCGCGCCGCCGCGCCGCTGCTCGCGCTGCTTGCGCTGGCGATGCCGGTGATGACGCTGCAAGTGCTGTTTGCGCCCGCGACCAACGCGGTCGGCCGGCCGGGCCTCGCGACGCGCAGCGCGGCGCTGGGCGCGGTGGTGATGCCGCTGGCGTTCCTGGTTGGAGTGCAGTGGGGCGCGGTCGGTGTCGCCGCGGCGTGGCTGGCCGCCTATCCGCTGCTGACCGCGGTCACCGCGGCCTGGTCGCTGCCGGCGATCGGGGTGCGGGCGCGCGCGCTCGGCGAGGCGATCCTGGCGCCGTTGCTGGCCGGCGCGGCGATGGCCGCGGCGGTTGTCGGGGTGGACCGCGCGGCAGCGGTGTTGCCGCCGGCGCCCCGGCTGGGGCTGCTCATCGCGGTGGGAAGCGCGACCTATCTGGGCTGGCTGCTGACCTTTGCCCGGCCACGCCTGATCGAGCTGGCCGAGCTGGTTCGGGGGCGTTAGCCCAGCGCGGCGATCGCCTGCGCAGTCGCCTGGGCGTAAGCGCCGCCGTGATGGCGGTAGGTCCCGACGAAGTGGACGAAGCGCGCATCGGCCGGCACGCCGGCGTTCCAGAAGTTGAAGTAGCGCTCGTAAGGGAGGAGCATCGCCTCGGGCTCGTTGGCGATGACGAAGTTCGAGGTCACCTGCTCGCTGCCCCATTCGGCCCAACGCGCGGAGCCCAGCAGGCGCTCGGCTTCGCGCGAGAACAGCTCGGCCAGCGTGCGACCATCCCCGCTCGGCGCAAACCCGGCAAAGCCCGAGCAGCCGCGAACGTAGCGCAGCCCCTCGCGGCCGGAGATCGCAACCTGGTCTAGGACCCGCTCGATCGCCGCCTGGACGTGGCCGCTG
>JAIVIY010000059.1:1922-5194 GCA_020200285.1 Novosphingobium sp.
CCGGAATGCGGCGCAGCTCGGGCCGGTCGAGGTGGCGGTCGAGCACCGCGCGGTCGTCGGCGGTCAGCGAACCGTCGTCGAGCACCGCGAACCGGCCGCGCCCGCCGAGTCGCTGGTGCAGCGACTTCGCCGCGACCAGGTAGGGCAGCAGCACCCGCGTCCCGATCATCGAGAATACGATCAAACCGTCGTCGCGCACCCGCACCGGCGGCGTCTCGAGCACCGCTTGCGCCAGCCGCGCGTGGCGGCGCTCGCGCCATTTGCGCAGCGCCCGGTCGGGAAGCATGAACATCGCGCGCCGACCTATCACCGCGGCGTTAACCAATCGCCAATGCGCGAGGCTCGATGGCTCATGGCGCTGGTGAGACGCCAGTGGTATAAGCTGAAACCAAGGAGAGGGACGAATGCCCCATTGGTTCATCGCGGCCTCCGCGCCGCTCTCGCTGCTGACCGCGCTGCCGATCGCCGCGGGCCAGAACGCCGCGACCGAGGCCTCGGCGGTCGATGTCATCAAGACCGACCGCGACGGCCACGGGCGGATGACGGTGCCGGTGCGGATCGGGCGGCACGGGCCTTACGACTTCCTGATCGACACCGGCGCCGAGCGCACCGTGCTGGCGCGCGGCCTGGCCGAGCGGCTCGGGCTGGTGCCCAACGGCCGGGCGACGCTGATGGGGGTCGCCGGCTCGCTCCCAGTCGATCTGGTCGACGTCGAGGAAGTCAAGCTCGGCAGCCGCAGCTTCTACGACCTTTCAGCGCCGCTGCTCGAAGGCAGCAACATCGGCGCCGACGGGATCATCGGCCTCGACGGGCTGCAGAACCAGCGCGTGCTGATCGACTTCAAGCGCAACCTGATCGCGGTCGACGACGCCAGGGCGCTGGGCGGCAACCGCGGCTACGAGATCATCGTCCGCGCCCGCCGCCGCGGCGACCAGCTGATCATGACCAATGCCGTGGTCGACGGGGTCAAGACCGACGTCATCATCGACACCGGCGCGCAGAACTCGATCGGCAACCGGGCGCTGCAGCGAGCGCTTTCGCGCCGCCGGGAAAGCGGGCAGACCCAGCTGACCTCGGTCACCGGCCAGCGGATCATGGCCGAGATCGTCTTCACCCGGCGCATCCGCATCGGCGACCTCGACCTCACGCAGATGCCGGTCGCCTTCGCCGACGCCCCGCCGTTCAAGAAACTCGGACTCCACGAAAAGCCCGCGCTGCTGCTCGGCATGGGTCAGTTGCGTGCGTTCCAGCGGGTGGCGATCGACTTCGAGACGCGGAAGATCTTCTTCGACCTGCCGCCGCGGGACAGGATCGCGATCAACGGCAATCGCTGGTGACTTGGCGCTGGTGACTGGGCGCTGGTGAATTAACGCTGGCGCCGCGTCGGCCAGCGCTTATCTGACGCGGGCGATGCCGCCCGATACCGCCAGCGATAGAGCCGAGCGCCATGACGGCTGGGGCACGATCAGGCGCTTCATCCCCTACCTCTGGCCGCGCGACAACCCCGGCTTGCGGTGGCGGATCGCCGGAGCGCTGCTGCTGGTGCTCGCGGGCAAGGCGACGGTGCTGGCGCTGCCGTTCTTCTACAAGGGCGCGGTCGACGGGATGGCGGTCCCCGGCGAGCCCGCGCTCCAGCTCGCGCTCGCTTTCGTCCTCGCGTACGCGGGCGGGCGTTTCGCCGGCGTGGTGTTCGACAACTTGCGCAACATCGTGTTCGAGCGCGTCGGCCAGGACGCAACGCGGGCTTTGGCGGTCGACGTGTTCCACCGCCTCCACCGCCTGTCCTTGCGTTTCCACCTCGCCCGGCGCACCGGCGAGGTCACCAAGACCATCGACCGCGGGACCAAGAGCATCGACGTGATGCTCTATTTCCTGCTGTTCAACATCGCCCCGACGGTGATCGAGCTGATCGCGGTGACCGTGATCTTCTGGCTGAACTTCGGCCTCGGGCTGGTCGCGGCGACGCTGACCGCGGTGGTCGCCTACATCTGGGTCACCCGTGCGATCACCGAGTGGCGGACCAAGCTGCGCGAGCGGATGAACCGGCTCGACGGGCAGGCGCTGGCGCGCTCGGTCGACTCGCTATTGAACTACGAGACGGTCAAGTACTTCGGCGCCGAGGGCCGCGAGGAGGCGCGTTACGGCCGGGCGATGCGCGAATGGGCCGACGCCGCGGTCAAGAGCGAGAACAGCCTCGGCCTGCTCAACATCGCCCAGGCGACGATCCTCAACCTGCTGATGGCGGGCGCGATGGCCTACACCGTCTGGGGCTGGTCGCAGGGGCGGCTGACGGTCGGCGACCTGGTGTTCGTCAACACCTACCTGACCCAGCTGTTCCGCCCGCTCGACATGCTCGGCATGGTTTATCGCACGATCCGCCAGGGGCTGATCGACATGGCCGAGATGTTCCGGCTGATGGACACCGAGGTCGAGGTGACCGACGCCCCCGGCGCGCCGGCGCTGGTCGTTCACCGCCCGACCGTGGCGTTCGAGGACGTCTGGTTCGGCTACGAAGAGGACCGCACGATCCTCCACGGGCTGTCGTTCGAGGTGCCGGCGGGAACCCGCGCGGCGATCGTCGGGCCCTCGGGCGCGGGGAAGAGCACGATCGCCCGGCTGCTGTTCCGCTTTTACGATCCGTGGCGCGGTCGCATCCTGATCGACGGGCAGGACATCGCCCAGGTCACCCAGGCGAGCTTGCGTGCCGCGCTCGGCATCGTCCCGCAGGACAGCGTGCTGTTCAACGACACCATCGGCTACAACATCGCCTACGGCCGCGACGGCGCAGGGATGATGGAGGTCGAGGCCGCGGCCAGAGGGGCGGCGATCTCCGAACTGATCAACCGCCTGCCGCAAGGCCTCGACACCGAAGTCGGCGAGCGCGGCCTCAAGCTCTCGGGCGGGGAGAAGCAGCGGGTGGCGATCGCCCGGACGCTGGTCAAGAACCCGCCGATCCTGCTGTTCGACGAGGCGACCAGCGCATTGGACACCCGCACCGAGCAGGAGATCCTCGCCACGCTGCGCGAGCTGGCGGAGCACCGCACGACGATATCGATCGCGCACCGCCTCTCGACCATCGCCGACGCCGACCGCATCCTGGTGCTCGACCAGGGCCAACTGGCCGAAGCCGGCAGCCACCTCGAACTGCTCAAGCGCGACGGCCTCTACGCCGAGATGTGGGCGCGGCAGGCGGCGGAGAAGGCCGAACTCGACGAAGCGGCGGAGTAGGCACTCAAATCGGCGGCCGCCCTCCGACCCGCTGGGTCGCGAGG
>JAIVIY010000060.1:0-3195 GCA_020200285.1 Novosphingobium sp.
ACTCCGCCGCCACGCTCCCAACTCCATCCCCGAACATGTCCGGCTCGCTCGCCGCGCCGTCGCTCTCCCCCGCCTCGTTCGCCGCCTCGACCCCGCCTTTCGCCTTCCTCCGCTGGTCGAAGCTCGCCCAGACCTCGTTCCAGTTGCCGCGCGTCGCGGCCTTCGAATACTCGGTCGCGCGGGTCTCGAAGAAGTTGGCGTGCTCCACCCCGTTGAGCAGCGGCGCCAGCCAGGGCAGCGGGTGGTCCTCGATCATGTAGATCGGCTTGAGGCCGAGCTGCCCGAGCCGCCAGTCGGCGATGTAGCGGATGTAGCGCTGGATTTCCTTGGGGCTCATCCCCGGGACCGGGCCCATCTCGAACGCCAGGTCGATGAACGCGTCCTCCATCGCCACCACCTCGTGGCAGATCTCGCGGATGTCGGACTTGACCGTCCTCGTGAAGCAGTCGCGCTCCTTGACGAAGGCGTGGAACAGCTTGGTGATGCCCTCGCAGTGCAAGCTCTCGTCGCGCACGCTCCAGCTGACGATCTGGCCCATCCCCTTCATCTTGTTGAAGCGCGGGAAGTTCATCAGCATCGCGAAGCTGGCGAACAGCTGCAGCCCCTCGGTGAAGCCGCCGAACATCGCCAGCGTCCGGGCGATGTCCTCGTCGCTGTCGACCCCGAACTGGTGGAGGTAATCGTGCTTGTCGCGCATCTCCTGATATTCGAGGAACGCGCCGTACTCGCTCTCGGGCATGCCGATGGTGTCGAGCAGGTGGCTGTAGGCGGCGATGTGGACGGTCTCCATGTTGGAGAACGCGGCGAGCATCATCTTGATCTCGACCGGCTTGAACACCCGCCCGTACTTGTCGTGGTAGCAGTCCTGGACCTCGATGTCGGCCTGGGTGAAGAAGCGGAAGATCTGGGTGAGCAGGTTGCGCTCGTGCTCGGAGATCTTCTGCGCCCAGTCGCGGCAGTCCTCGCCCAGCGGCACTTCCTCGGGCATCCAGTGGATCTGCTGCTGGCGCTTCCAGAACTCGTAGGCCCACGGATATTCGAAGGGCTTGTAGGTCTTGCGGGCTTCGAGCAGGGGCATCAGATCACTCCCAGGCGGGCAAAGCGGTTATAGAGCAAGGCGGCGCCGATCGCCATCAGCAGCGCCCCGGCGAGCCGGTAGAGGCGGGCCAAGCGGACCGCGCGCGGCTCGGGCGGATAGTCGACCGTGTCGGCCCACGGCGGGACCTCGCCCATGTGGGCCTCGTATAGGCTGCGGCGGGTCTCGTGCGCGGTCTCGGCGTCGCGGCGCCAGTGGCGCGCTTGCCACGGCCGGGCGGCGAGCCACAGCCCCGCGGCGAAGACCAGCGCGGCGGCGAGCAGCATGGCAGCGGACGGAATCACGGCGACCTCCGGGCCGCACCGAGGAGCCGGCGGGCCGGCTCCCGAGATAGGGATTGGCGGCGGCTCGCGAAAGCGCGGGCGGCCCCGCGACGGTGGACAGCCCTGTGCGTTCGCGCGCGGCGAAGCGGCGGCGCGCGGCGGGAACGGAGCGGCGCGCCACGGGTTGTTGGCAGTGACGCTCCGGTGGTCCTCTCGTTGCCGGAAGCCATTGGTCTCACAGGAGAAATTAAATGTCCGACAGCAGCCGCTTCAGCCAGCCGGGCAGCGACCCGCGCGACCCCGGCCAGCGCACCCAGTTCGATCCGCAGAACGCCGCGGTCCAGGGCCAGCAGAACGCCAGCGAGGACCACGGCAGCCTCGAGCCCGACGATTCGCGCAACGTCACCGGGGCGAGCGGCAGCATGGGCGTCGGGGCGCCCGGCGGCTCGGACCAGCAGACCGGCGGCGAGCGCTGGGGCGGCGGCCAGCAGGGGCAGACCGAGACCCCCGACGCTGCGGGCCAGCAGCAAGCCGGCGGCGCCTTCGCCGGGGCCAACGCGGCCTTCGACCAGCAGAGCCAGAACGCCGGAACCTCGGAACAATACGGTGAAATGGCCTCGGGCGAGAACAGCGCGAACGAGCAGATGACACAGTTCGAGCCCGGCTCGAGCGGACGGGCCGGCGAGATCCGCGAGCACATGGAAGTGATCGGCGCCGACGGCGTCCGCCTCGGCACGGTCGACGCCGTCGAGGGCGGCCGGATCAAGCTGACCAAGCGCGACAGCGGCATGGGCGGGCACGAAGGCCACCATCACTTCATCAGCTGCGATCTCGTCGCCGGCGTCGAGGGCGACAAGGTCCGCCTCAGCGCGACCGCCGCCACCGCCTACGGGATGATCGAAGAGGAGTAGCCCCGGCTCCGGGAAATTCCCGCCCCCTTCGGGAATAGGCCGCCCACCGCGGCCGGAAGACGCCTCCGCGTGAGCGGGGGCGTTCTTCTGTGGCAGCAGCAGCGCGATCCCGGCGAGGCCGATGCCGAACTCGATGATTCCCGGCCGCGGAGCGCGGCGGCGGGGCTCGGTCGCCTCCGAGCGCAGCGCGCGCCAGCCGCCGTGGAGCGTCAATGCGGCGAAGACCGCGGCCAGCCCCCAGGCCAGCCACAGCGGCAGCGGCGCCATCGGCGGCATGGGCTCAGCCCCGCCGCCGCGGCGACTGGGTGAGCGCGCCGAGGACGACCGCCGCGGCGAGCAGCGCGAGCACGGTCATCGGTTTCCCCCTCCCCGCCGGCCGCCTACTGGCAGGCCAGGCACTCGTCGTAGTCGGTCGTCGCCGCCAGCTCGATCCGCGGCAGGTCGGCGGTGTTGTCGGCCTCGACCCCGCCCGCGAACCCGGCGCGCTGGACGCTCTTCGAGCGCAAGTAGTAGAGGCTCTTGATCCCCTTCTCCCACGCCTGGAAGTGGAGCATCGCCAGGTCCCACTTGTCGACGTCGGCGGGGATGTAGAGGTTCAGCGACTGCGCCTGGTCGATGTACGGCGTGCGGTCGGCGGCGAACTCGAGCAGCCAGCGCTGGTCGATCTCGAAGCTGGTCTTGTAGACCGCCTTCTCCTCAGGGGACAGGAAATCGAGGTGCTGGACCGAGCCGCCGCGCTCGAGAATCGCGTTCCAGACGGTGGTCGAATCCTTGCTCTTCGAAGCGAGCAGCTTCTCAAGGTACGGGTTCTTGACCACGAAGCTGCCCGACAGCGTCTTATGGGTATAGATGTTGGCCGGGATCGGCTCGATGCAGGCGCTGGTGCCGCCGCAGATGATGCTGATCGAGGCGGTCGGGGCGATCG
>JAIVIY010000060.1:3225-6496 GCA_020200285.1 Novosphingobium sp.
GAACATCTTGAGGTTCCACGCCTTGGCCATCGCGCTCTCGAAGGCGATGCCCTTCATCTGCAAGAACGAGTGGAAGCCCATCACCCCCATCCCGACGCTGCGCTCGCGCATCGCCGAGTACTTGGCCCGGGCCATCTCGTCGGGGGCGCGGTCGATGTAGTCCTGGAGGACGTTGTCGAGGAAGCGCAGCACGTCCTCGACGAACATGTCGTCGGAATGCCACTCGTCCCAGGTCTCGAGGTTCAAGGACGACAGGCAGCAGACCGCGGTACGGTCGTTGCCGAGGTGGTCGCGCCCGGTGGGTAGCGTGATCTCGGAGCACAAGTTCGAGGTCGAGACCTTGAGGCCGAGCTCGCGGTGGTGCGCGGGCATCATCCGGTTCACCGTGTCGGAGAACACGATGTAGGGCTCGCCGGTCGCCAGCCGGGTCTCGACCAGCTTCTGGAACAGCGACCGCGCGTCGACCTTGCCACGGACCTCGCCGGTTTTCGGGCTGGTCAGCGCCCACTCGCCGCCGGCGCGCACCGCCTCCATGAACGCGTCGCTGACCAGCACCCCGTGGTGGAGGTTGAGCGCCTTGCGGTTGAAGTCGCCCGAGGGCTTCCTGATCTCGAGGAACTCCTCGATCTCGGGATGGCTGACGTCGAGATAGACCGCGGCCGAGCCGCGCCGCAGCGAACCCTGGCTGATCGCCAGCGTCAGGCTGTCCATCACCCGCACGAACGGGATGATCCCGCTGGTCTTGCCGTTGAGCCCGACCGGCTCGCCGATCCCGCGGACGTTGCCCCAGTACGTGCCGATCCCGCCGCCGCGGCTGGCCAGCCAGACGTTCTCGTTCCAGGTGCCGACGATCCCTTCGAGGCTGTCGTCGACCGAGTTGAGGTAGCAGCTGATCGGCAGGCCGCGGCCGGTGCCCCCGTTCGACAGCACCGGGGTCGCGGGCATGAACCACAGCCTGGAGATGTAGCCGTAGAGCCGCTGCGCGTGGTCCTGGTCGTCGGCGTAAGCGTCGGCGACGCGCGCGAACAGATCCTGATAGGTCTCGCCCGGCAGCAGATAGCGGTCGTCGAGCGTGTCCTTGCCGAATTCGGTCAAGAGCGCGTCGCGGATCGGGTCGGTCTCAATCGCGAAGCGGCGGTCGCGGATCGCCTTCGAATCGTCGTTCTTGGCCGCCGCCGCCACCGCCGCCAGCGCGCTCGCGGCCATAGCCTCGACCAGCTCGTCTGAGCCCGCGTCGGTTCTCCCGCTCGCCTTGTCCATCGTCATCGCCGGCTTCGACTCCTGGCGTTCGAGCGTCGCGCTATCCGCCTCCGGGGCGAACCCCATATCGTGCTGTGACACTGCGACCTCGTCCCTCGTTGCAAAATCCATCATCCCGACCCCGTCCCTCGGCCGTTCGGGCCGCCCCAACTTCTCGATCCCGGATGCGTCCATGCATCTCGCATGTTCCGCATCTGTTCGACTCGGCGGGCGAACCCCCACCATAGCATGTCCGGGCCGTTCCGAGGGGACTTTTATCCCCAGACCCGCTCGCTCGAGCCCGCTGCCGCTCTTCCGGCGGCACGCGCGCGACGGGGTTCACGCAAAACGCGTGCGTCACCTTCGGCACAAGGTTTTGAGGCGCCCCCGCAGCCCGACCACCATCCATAGTGCCTCAACCAGAAATGGGCGCAAGAGGGTAAAGCCGTCGATAACCACGCGGTTCGTCGCAAGCCCGATTCGTTTCGGCGCAGCATGGCTTGTGCTGCAACGCAGCGACGCGTGGGTCCGACTGGCCTTTCGCAAGGCGCAAGGGGCTATGTTGGCCCGCGCCGATTTTTTTCAGTTTCGTGACATGGTTGTGGACAAGCGGGTCGGACGGCGAGGCGGCTTGCCCGATCCGGCGCGGCGCGTCAGGATGCGCGATCCAATCAGGGAGCGATCCATCATGTTCAGCATCATCGGCGCGATCATCTCGGGGCTCATCGTCGGCGTCCTCGCGCGGTTCTTCTACCCCGGCGAAGTCGGCATGAGCTGGCTGTGGACGATCGGGCTGGGCATCGCCGGCTCGCTGCTCGCCGGCCTCATCGTCAACCGCGGCCGCGCCGGCTTCAGCAGCGCCGGCTGGATCGCCTCGATCCTCGGCGCGATGGCGCTGATCTTCCTCGGCCGGACGCTCGGCTGGGGGTGAGGCGGACTGACCCACCCCCAACCCCTCGGGCAAGCGGGAGGGGAGTGCGCTCGGGACCTGGAGCGACGGTGTCCCCCTCCCGCTTGCGGGAGGGGTTAGGGGTGGGTCAGTAATTTGACCGTTCCAACGTTCAGGGATCGCGACACGGCACGCGCCCGGCGGTGCGCAACGCCGCAACGCCGATGGAGCGCAAGCTGTGGCGCTACCTGTCCAATTCCCAACTGGGCGCCAAGTTCGTTCGCCAGCTCAAAGTCGAAGGTTTCTTCGCCGACTTCATCTGCCGGCGGGGAAGGCTCATCGTGGAGGTGGACGGGTATTCGCATGACGTCGCTCCGCAGCGGGACCTCATGCGGGACGCCGCTCTGAGGAAGGCGGGGTACCGCGTGCTCCACTTTTCCAACATCGAGGTGCGGGACAACGTGGAGGGAGTGGTGCAAGCCATCCGTCTGGCGCTCGGCGACTGACCCACCCCAACCCCTCCCGCAAGCGGGAGGGGCTTTCGGTCGCTCGATCGGACGGCGTTCCCCTCCCGCTTGCGGGAGGGGTTAGGGGTGGGCCGCGTTAAGCGCTAACCTTGCTCTTCGCACGCTCGGCGATCGCGCCGGCGATCTCGTCGACCAGCTCGAGCGGCAAGTCGTGGCCCATGCCGGGGATCTCCCTAAGCCTGGCGCCCGGGATGCTGGCGGCGGTGTCGCGGCCGCCTTCGACCGGGACCAGCGGGTCGTCTGTTCCGTGGATGACCAGCGTCGGCGCGGTGATTCGCGCCAGCCGCGCGCGGCGGTCGCCGTCGGCCATGATCGCCGCCATCTGCCGCGCCGGGCCGGTCGGGTGGAAGCTGCGCCGATAATCGCGCTCGACGTTGCCGCGCAGCCGCCCGGGGTCGGCGGGATAGCCGGGGCTGCCGATCGTTCGCCACAGCGATACCCCGCGCATGACCGCGGCTTCGAGATCGGCGTCGGGGGCGACCGGTGTCAGCAGCGCCGCCATGACCTCGGGCTTGGCGGGCGGCAGCGTCGGGTTGCCGGTGGTCGACATGATCGAGGTCAGCGACAGCACCCGCTCAGGGTGCTCGACCGCGACCAGTTGCGCGATCATCCCCCC
>JAIVIY010000093.1 GCA_020200285.1 Novosphingobium sp.
GGTGAACACCGGCGGACGGTTGGCTGCCGGCGGCGCGCCGCCACCGCCGTTGCCGCTACCGCCGCCGCCGCAGCTCAGCAGCGCCGGAAGCAGGCAGCCGAGCGCCGCGCCGCGGAGCGAGTGGGACGGTGCGGTCACGGCGCGATTCTCCCGGCTTTCATCGGGGACAAGCCGTCAAGGCCGAGCGGGTTCCCGCGGCTTGCGGGCTCGCGGACAGCGGTTGGTTTGGCGGTTCCCGCGCGCGCTGCTAGAGCTGGGCTCCACGCAGCGGCCCGACCGCCTTCGAAGGGGAGGAACGTTCCATGATCCGTGCCGCCGCGGCTTGCGCCGTCTCGCTTTGCGCCGCTCTCGCGCTGTCCGCCTGCGACGGCGCCGACAAGGGTCCCAAGACGATGGAGGAGGCCAAGCAGGAGGCCGCGCAGATGGAACGGCCCGAGCCCGGCCAGTACAAGCAGTCGACCAAGATCACCCGGTTCGACGTCCCCGGCGCGCCCAAGGAGATGGTCGAGCAGATCCGCAAGATGATGGAAGGTCAGAACAACGACCTCAGCTATTGCCTGACCGAGGCGGAAAGCGAGAAGGGCTTCGAGGAGATGTTCAAGAAGGGCAAGCAGGGCGACTGCACCTACGAGCGCTTCGACGCCTCGGCCAACGCCATCGACGCGATCATGGTCTGCGACACCGGCGAGGGCGGCAGCGCGCGGATGACGCTCAACGGCACGGTCGGCCCGACCGGCAGCAAGGTCAATGTCAACGTCGAGCAGAAGAACGACAAGTCGCCGATCGGCAACGCCACGATCGCGATGGAGATGGAGACCACCCGGACCGGCGATTGTCCTGCCCAAGCGGGATGAATCGCCGGTTTGTCGGTCCCGCTGCATGACGCTTTCGGGAAACCGGCGGCGGGGGTAGGGTGTTTGGCCTGATATGGCCGATCTCGCGCTCCGCCTTGCCCGGGCCCGAACCCAGGGCGCCGCAACGCTGCGCGGCGAGCTGCTGCGCCGCCACGCGCTCGCCCGCCAGCCCCAGCCCGAAGGGGTGCGAAGCCCGCCGTGGCGGCTGTTGCTGGGCGAACTGCGCAGCCACTACGAGAGCTGGCGGGCGTGGCGCGCGCTGCGCGGCGAGCGGCCGGCGGTCTGCGCGCGCCCCGGCGCGGTGATGCTGCTGCCCGGTTTCGGCACGCATCCGATCCGCATGCGCACGCTGCGCCGCGGGCTGGCCGCCGCGGGCCACGCGGTCGAGGACTGGGGCCTCGGATGGAACCTCGGCGGCACGCCCGAACGGCTCGACATATTGTGCGCGCGAATCGAGGCGGCGGCCGAGCGGATCGGCGAGCCGGTCGCGCTGGTCGGCTGGAGCTTGGGCGGCATCTACGCACGCGAGGCGGCAAAACGGGTGCCGCACGCCGTGCGACTGGTGGTGACGATGGGCTCCCCGTTCTCGGGCGACATCCACGCCAACAATGCGTGGCGCGCCTATCACTGGATCACCGGCCAGGACGTTTCCGAGCCGCCGATCGCGGGCGACTACGCGGCCAAGCCGCCGGTTCCGACGTATGCGCTGTGGAGCGCGCGCGACGGCATCGTCAGCCCCCGCGCCGCCCGCGGCCGCCGCGGCGAGCGCGACGCCGCGGTCGCCCTGCGCTGCACGCATATCGGCTTCGCCAGCCATCCGGCAGTGGTCTTCGAGGTCGCGCGGCTGCTCGAGCGCTAGCATCGCGCCTTGCGACGCCCACTGCCCGCAAGCGCTTGACTCCACGCGTCTTCGGCGCAGTCTGACCGGGCATGGGGCACAGCGCTTGAAGCCGGTCTCGTCCTGGGACGAGATGCACGACGCCGAGGGCGGAGTCCGCTCCGCCTACGCGCAATACTGCGAGTGGTACGGCCAGCAGGATCCGGCGGTGCTCAACCGCAAGGGCAGCGAGGCCGAGCGCACCTTTCGCCGCACCGGGATCACCTTCAACGTCTATGGCGAAGGCGATGCCGAGGAGCGGCTGATCCCGTTCGACATGATCCCGCGGATCGTCAGCGGCGCGCAGTGGCGCCGGCTCGAGCGCGGGATCGAGCAGCGGGTCCGCGCATTGAACGCCTTCCTCCATGACCTCTACCACCGCCAGGAGATCGTCCGCTCCGGCCGGCTGCCCGATCGGCTGTTGCGCGGCAACGAGGCGTTCCTGCCGCAGATGGTCGGGTTCACCCCGCCCGGCGGGGTCTATACCCACGTCGTCGGGATCGACCTCGTCCGCACCGGCGAGGACGAGTTCGTGGTGCTCGAGGACAACGCCCGCACCCCCTCGGGGGTCAGCTACATGCTCGAGAACCGCGAGACGATGATGGCGATGTTCCCCGAGCTGTTCACCCACATGCGGGTGCGCGAGGTCTCGGACTACCCGCGCAAGCTCGCCCGCAGCCTCGCCGCTTGCGCGCCGGCGGCCGCGGGCAAGCACAATCCGGTGGTCGCGGTGCTGACCCCGGGGATCTACAACTCGGCCTACTTCGAGCACGCGTTCCTCGCCGACCAGATGGGCGCCGAGCTGGTCGAGGGCAGCGACTTGCGCGTCGAGGACGGGCGGATCGCGATGCGCACCACGCGCGGCTACCAGCCGATCGACGTCCTCTACCGCCGGGTCGACGACGAATGGCTCGATCCGCTGACTTTCAACGCCGCCTCCAAGCTCGGCCCGTCGGGGATCATGGACATCTACCGCGCCGGCGGAATCACGCTCGCCAACGCGCCCGGCACCGGCATCGCCGACGACAAGGCGATCTACAGCTTCATGCCCGAGATCGTCGAGTTCTACACCGGCGAGAGGCCGCTGCTTCATAACGTCAGGACCTGGCGCTGCGCCGAACCGGATTCGCTGGCTTACGTGCTCGCCAACCTCGCCCAGCTGGTGGTCAAGGAGGTCCACGGCTCGGGCGGGTACGGGATGCTGATCGGCCCGACCTCGAGCCGCCGGGAGATCGAGGCGTTTCGCGCCAAGCTCAAGGCGCGGCCGGAAAACTACATCGCCCAGCCGACGCTGGCGCTGTCGACGGTGCCGATCCTCACCAAGGCCGGGCTCGCCCCGCGCCATGTCGACTTGCGCCCGTTCGTGCTGGTCTCGCCGGCGGGGATCGAGATCACCCCGGGCGGGCTGACCCGGGTCGCGTTGCGTAAGGGCAGCTTGGTGGTCAACTCGTCGCAAGGCGGCGGAACCAAGGACAGCTGGGTGCTCAACGACTGATGCCCGGCTCGCCCTCATGCTAGGCCGCACCGCCAACGGGGTGTTCTGGATGCTCCGCTATCTCGAGCGGGCGGAGAACACCGCGCGACTGCTCGAGGCGGGGTTTCGCATGGCGCTGACCCGCGATGTCGCGACCAGCGAGCAGGAATGGCGCTCGGTCATCGTCACCACCGGCCAGCGCCGCGCCTACGAGGCGCGGAACGGGACTTACGCCGGAATCCAGGTGTTCAACTGGATCTTGCGCGACCGCAGCAACGAGGCGAGCGTGCTCAACATGATCGAGCTCGCCCGGACCAACGCCCGGATGGTCCGCGCCGGGCTGACCCGCGAGGTCTGGGAAGCGACCAACGAGACCTGGATGCGGCTGTCCGAGGCGCTCGCCCGGCCGGTGCGCGAAAGCACGCTGGGCAGCGTGCTCGACCTCGTCCGCCGCCAGTCGACCCAAGTCCGCGGGGCGATGGACGGGACGATGCTGCGCAACGAGATCTACAACTTCGCGCGACTCGGCAAGTTCATCGAGCGCGCCGACAACACCGCGCGGATTCTCGACGTCAAGTACTACGTGCTGCTGCCCGCGGTTTCCTATGTCGGCTCGAGCCTCGACAACGTCCAGTGGGACAACGTGCTGCGCTCGGTTTCGGCCGAGCGCGCCTATCGCTGGCTCAACGCCGGGCGGATGGACCCGCGCTCGATCGCCGAGTTCCTGATCCTCGACGGGCGGTTCCCGCGCAGCCTGGCGTTCTGCTACACCAAGGTCGGCTCGAACCTGCGCAGCCTGGCGCGCGACTACGGCAACGCCGCGCCATGCCACGCGATGCTCGACGAGGCCGACGAGCGGCTGCGCGAGGGCGACATCGACGAGATCTTCGACGCCGGGCTGCACGAGTTCATCGGCGGTTTCATCGCCCGAAACCAGGCCATCGCCGCGCAGATCCAGCGCGATTACCGTTTCACCGAGTAAGCCCGAAAAGGTCGGTCCCCTTGCGCCTCTCGATCCATCACCTGACCCGCTACTCCTTCGACGAGCCGGTCACGCACGGCCTCCAGCGGCTGCGGCTGACGCCCAAGTCGACCTCGGGCCAACGCATCGTCGAATGGTCGATGACGCTCGAAGGAGGGACGGCGCAGGCCGAATACGACGACCAGAACCACAACCGCACCACGCTGATCTCGGTGCTTCCCGGCGCCCGCGAGCTGACCATAGCCTGCGCCGGAGCCGTCGAGACCGCCGACCAGGCCGGGGTCATCGGCCGTCATGCCGGCCACCTGCCGCTGTGGCATTTCCTCGATCAGACGCCCGCGACCCAACCTGGCCCCCGGATGCGCGCGCTGGTTTCGGGTTTGCCGGCGGAAGACGACAGCGTCGCCACGCTGCATCGCCTTTCGGCGAGCGTGCTCGAGGCGGTCGAATACGCTTCCGGGCACACCGATGTCGAAACCTCGGCCGAGGAGGCGCTGAGCAGCGGGCGCGGGGTGTGCCAGGACCATGCCCAGATCTTCGTCGCCTGCGCGCGGATGCTGGGGGTGCCGGCGCGCTACGTCAGCGGCTACCTGATGATGAACGACCGGGTCGAGCAGGAGGCGGGCCACGCCTGGGCCGAGGCGCACGTCGACGGCCTGGGGTGGGTCGGGTTCGACGTCTCCAACGGGATCAGCCCGGACCGGCGCTACGTGCGGGTCGCCACCGGGCGCGACTATCGCGAGGCGGCGCCGGTAACGGGGATAAGTTACGGCGCGCGCGACCATGCGATGCATGTCCGGCTTGCGGTCGAGCAGCAACACGTGGAACAGTAGCGGCACGGCGCGGCGCAAACGAGGACTGGGGCGATGACGTATTGCGTGGGGATGACGCTCGACAAGGGCCTGGTGATGATGAGCGACACCCGGACCAACTCGGGCGTCGATAACATCTCGGTGTTCCGCAAGATGTTCCACTGGTGCATCCCCGGCGAGCGGATCATCGCGATCATGACCGCGGGCAACCTCGCCACCACCCAGGCGGTGGTCAGCCAGCTCGAGGAGCGCACCAAGGCCCCCAACGAGCGCCGCCCGTCGCTGCTCGAGGCGCCGACGATGTTCCAGGTGGCGACGCTCGCGGGCAACCTGCTCCAGGACGTGATCCAGACCCGCCAGTCTTTGAGCGGGCCGGGTGGGGGGCCACGGTTCACCGCCTCGATGATCGTCGCCGGCCAGATCAAGGGGATGGAGCCGCGGCTGTTCCTGATCTACCCCGAGGGCAACTTCATCGAGGCGAGCTTCGACACCCCGTTCTTCCAGATCGGCGAGACCAAGTACGGCCGCCCGATCATCCTGCGCGGCTACGACCGCGCGATGAGCTTCGAGGACGCGGTCAAGCTGATGATGGTCAGCTTCGATTCGACGCTCGCCGCCAACCTCTCGGTCGGCCTGCCGCTCGACATGCTGGTGATCGAGCGCGACACGTTCGAGCCGCTCCAGCAGCGGCGCGTCCTCGCCAATGACCCTTACTTCAAGATGCTCTCCGCCAGCTGGGGCACCGCGTTGCGCGACGCGTTTTACTCGTTGCCCAACTACAGCTTCGACGAGGAGAAACGGTCTGAGGCCGCGGAGTAGGGGAAATCGGCTAGGAGTTACCTCCGAAACGGAGCGGACTGCGGTATTGGCCGTCCATTGGGATGCACGTGGAACTAGGGGTTTGCCCTTAGACTAAACGTCCCAAACCAAGCGTTCCTCGCTGGCAAGCCGGGGGCCGGACGGACGATGCAGTGGCCATGGCCGCTCGGCTCGCCATCCATGTCCTCGACGACGACCACGCCCGGCGCGCGCAAATCGCGCGCTGCGCTTACGCCCTGGGCCACCACGCCGAAGTCTATTCCGACCCCGCCGAGCTCGCCGCCCACGCCCCGGAGGGAGGAGTGGTGGTCGCGTTGGAGGACGCCGTGGGCGGCGGGGTCTCGGGTCTGCGGGGCCTGCTCAACCGCGAGGGCCGGTGGCTGGCGATCATCGCCACCAGCCCCAATCCGTCGATCGCCAAGGCGGTCCAGGCGATCAAGGACGGCGCGCTCGACTACTTGCCGCTGCCGTTCGAGGAGCAGCAGCTGTCGCGGGTCCTCGAAGCGGTTGCCTCGGAAGCCGCGGGGCTGCGCGCCCAGCATCAGCGCGAGCTCGACGCGCGGACGCGGATCGAGCGGCTCTCGGCCCGCGAGCGCGAGGTGATCGGGCAGATGGCGCGGGGGTTGACCAACAAGGAGATCGGCCGCGCGCTCGGGATCAGCCCGCGCACGGTCGAGATTCACCGCACCAACGCGCTCGCCAAGCTCAGCGCCCGTCACAGCACCGAGGCGGTGCGCCTGTGGCTCGAAGCGGGCGCCGATGCCGCCCCGGCCGGCTAGGCCCGGCGGGGCGGAGGCGCGGCGCCGATGAGCTCGCCGGTCGACCTCGACGCGCTGCTTCCCGGCCGCGCCCTGGTCCGCGCCAACGATCCGCCCGGCATGATCAGCAGCTTGCGCGCGCTGGCGCGGGCGATGCTGGCGATGACCGAGGGGGGTCAGGCGGCGGACCGCTACAACGGCGAGCGCAGGCAGCTTGGCGATCTCGCGCGCGCGCTGCACCGCGAGCGCGCCCGCCGCACCGACTTCTTCGCCGACGAACTGTTCGGCGAGCCGGCCTGGGACATCCTCCTCGACCTCTACGCCGCATCGCGGGCCAACGAGCTGCGCTCGATCAAGGCGGTCTGCCTGTCGTCGCAGGCGGCCGACGCGACCGCGCTGCGTTACATCGACCTGCTCGCAGCCCACGGGCTGGTCGAGCGCAAGCCCGACCGCACCGACCGCCGGCGCAAGTACCTCTCGCTGACCCCGCTGGGCGAGCGCAAGATGCACGACTTCCTCGCCTCGATGCCGCCGATCGGCGATTCCGGCGAGGACCTCATCCGCCATCTCGTTCTTTCAGGCTGACCATCCCCCCGCGAAATTCCCGGCAGCCTTGACTTGCTGCGGCGCAACATTATGAGCGCCGGCGGGCCACGCGGTCCCAACGCCGCGCGTGCTCTCTGCAAGGAGAGTTTGATGACTGCCACTGCCAACCCGGCGCGCAAGCCTGCGCGCCCGTATTTCTCGTCCGGCCCCTGCGCCAAGCCGCCCGGATGGTCCGCCGCCAAGCTGGCCACCGATTCGCTCGGCCGCTCGCATCGCGCCGGGATCGGCAAGGAGCGCCTCCAGCATTGCATCGACCTGATGCGCGAGGTGCTCGAGTTGCCCGATACGCACCGCATCGGCATCGTCCCCGGTTCCGACACCGGCGCGTTCGAGATGGCGATGTGGACGATGCTGGGCGCCCGGCCGGTGACCACGCTGGCCTGGGAAAGCTTCGGCGAGGGCTGGGTAACCGACGCGGTCAGGCAATTGAAGCTCGATCCGACGGTGATCCGCGCCGATTACGGCGCGCTGCCCGATCTCGGCCAGGTCGACTGGACGAACGACGTGCTGTTCACCTGGAACGGCACCACCAGCGGCGTCCGCGTGCCCGACGGCGAGTGGATCGCCGCCGACCGCGAGGGGCTGAGCTTCGCCGACGCCACCAGCGCGGTGTTCGCCTACAACATTCCCTGGGACAAGGTCGATGTCGCGACTTTCAGCTGGCAGAAGGTGCTCGGCGGCGAAGGCGCGCACGGGGTGCTGATCCTCGGCCCGCGCGCGGCCGAGCGGCTGGAGAGCCACACGCCGCCCTGGCCGCTGCCCAAGGTGTTCCGGCTCGTCTCGAAAGGCGCGCTCAACGAAGGCGTGTTCAAGGGCGAGACCATCAACACGCCGTCGATGCTCGCGGTCGAGGACGCGATCTGGGCGCTGGAGTGGGCGAAGGGCGTGGGCGGGCTCAAAGGCCTGCAGGCGCGTTCGGACGCGAACGCGGCAGCACTCGACCGGATCGTCGCCGAGCGCGACTGGCTCGGCCACCTTGCCGCCGATCCGGCAAGCCGCTCGAAGACCAGCGTGTGCCTGACGGTCGAAGGCGCCGACGCCGACTTCGTCAAGACGTTCGCCGGCCTGCTCGAAGCCGAGGGCGCGGCTTGCGACATCGCCGGCTATCGCGACGCCCCGCCGGGCCTGCGCATCTGGTGCGGCGCGACGGTCGACACCGCCGACATCGAGGCGCTCGGGCCGTGGCTGGACTGGGCTTGGGCGACGCTGAAATCCTGACGTGAGTCCCCGCGAAGGCGGGGACCTCAGGCCTCCGGATCCAGCATAGCCGACCGAGGTCCCCGCCTTCGCGGGGACTCAAGCAAGGAATCAACATGACCACTCCCAAGCCCCGCGTGCTCATTTCCGACAAGATGGACCCCAACGCTGCGCAGATCTTCCGCGAGCGCGGCTGCGAGATCGACGAAATCACCGGCGAGACGCCCGAGCAGCTGATCGCGCGGATCGGCGACTACGACGGCCTCGCCATCCGCAGCGCGACCAAGGTCACCCGGGCGGTGCTCGACGCCGCGCCGCGCCTCAAGGTGATCGGTCGCGCCGGGATCGGGGTCGACAACGTCGACATCCCCGCGGCCTCGGCCAAAGGCGTGGTGGTGATGAACACCCCGTTCGGCAACTCGATCACCACCGCCGAACACGCCATCGCGCTGATCATGGCGCTCGCCCGGCAGATTCCCGAGGCGAACGAGCAGACCCAGGACGGCAAGTGGCCGAAGAACGCGTTCATGGGGGTCGAGGTCACCGGCAAGACGCTGGGGCTCATCGGCGCGGGCAACATCGGCTCGATCGTCGCCAGCCGCGCGCTGGGGCTGAGGATGAAGGTGATCGCCTACGATCCCTTCCTGACCGAGGAGCGCGCGGTCGAGATGGGGGTCGAGAAGGTCGAGCTCGACGGCCTGCTGGCGCGCGCCGACTTCATTACCCTCCACACTCCGCTGACCGACCAGACCCGCAACATCCTGTCCGCCGAGAACCTGGCGAAGACGAAAAAGGGCGTGCGCATAGTCAACTGCGCGCGCGGCGGGCTGATCGACGAGGCGGCGCTCAAGGACGGGCTCGACAGCGGCCACATCGCCGGCGCGGCGCTCGACGTGTTCCAGACCGAGCCGGCCAAGGACTCGCCGCTGTTCGGCACGCCGGGCTTCATTTGCACCCCGCACCTCGGGGCCTCGACCAACGAGGCGCAGGTCAACGTCGCGCTCCAGGTCGCCGAGCAGATGGCCGATTACCTGGTCAACGGCGGGGTCACCAACGCGCTCAACATGCCGAGCCTCAGCGCCGAGGAAGCGCCCAAGCTGCGGCCGTACATGGCGCTGGCCGAGAAGCTCGGCAGCCTGGTCGGCCAGCTCGCCCACGGCAATCTGCCGACGATCTCGGTCGAGGTCGAAGGCGCGGCGGCGCAGTTGAACGTCAAGCCGATCACCGGGGCGGTGCTCGCCGGGCTGATGCGGCGCTTCTCGGACACGGTCAACATGGTCAACGCGCCGTATCTCGCCAAGGAGCGGGGGATGGACGTGCGCGAGATCAGGCACGACCGGGAAGGCGTCTACCACACGCTGGTCCGGGTGACCGTCGCCACCAGCCAGGGGGACCGCTCGGTCGCCGGCACCTTGTTCGGCAACACCGCGCCTCGGCTGGTCGAGATCTTCGGGATCGGGATCGAGGCCGAGCTCGAAGGCCACATGCTCTATATCGTCAACGAGGACGCGCCGGGCTTCATCGGCCGGATCGGGACGCTGCTCGGCGAGAGCGGGATCAACATCGGCACCTTCAACCTCGGCCGCCGCGCCGCCGGGGGCGAGGCGGTGCTGCTGCTGAGCGTCGATCAGGCGATCCCCGAGAGCGTGCTCGACGCGGCGTGCAAGCTGCCCGGGGTCAAGACGGTCAGGACGCTGGCGTTCTAGAATTGTTGGGCGGGGTCGGCGGCGTTCGACTTGAGCGGCCCCAAGCACTAAGGCGCGCGCAATGGACGACAGCGATCCCGACCTGCTGCCCGAAGGGCTCGAGGACCGGCTCGGTTCCGAGGCGGTCGCGGGGCAGCGCGTGCTGCGGGCGATGCTCGATGCGATGGACGCTCACGGCTACGACCGCGTCGTCCCGCCGCTGATCGAGTTCGAGCGCAGCCTCGCCGCGCGGATGAGCGGCATCCGCACGCGGCGGATGTTCCGCTTCGTCGATCCGGCGAGCCTGCGCACCTTGGCGCTGCGCTCGGACATCACCCCGCAAGTCGGGCGCATCGCCGAGACCCGCCTGGCGGCGGCGCCGCGGCCGCTGCGGCTGTGCTACGCCGGGCAGGTGGCGACGATCCGCGGTGACGGGCTCGATCCCGCGCGCGAGCGGCTGCAGGTCGGCGCCGAGCTGATCGGGCGCGATTCGGTCGCCGCCGCGGCCGAGATCGCGGGCCTGGCGATCGAGGCGCTGGCCGCGGCCGGGGCCACCGGGATCACCGTCGATTTCACCCTGCCCGACCTGGTCGACACGCTCGTGGCCGAGGCGCTGCCGTTGCCCGCGCCAAGCATCGAGGCGGTGCGGCGCGAGCTCGACGCCAAGGATGCCGGCGGCCTGGTCGCAGTCGGTGGTGAGGCGTACTTGCCGCTGCTCTATGCCACCGGCCCGTTCGAGCAGGCCATCGACAAGCTCGCCACGGTCGATGCCGGCGGGGCGCTGGCGAGCCGGATCGAGGCGCTGCGGGAGATCGCCGCGCGGCTGGCGGGCGGGGCGCGGATCACGCTCGACCCGACCGAGCGCCATGGTTTCGAGTATCAGTCGTGGTTCGGCTTCACACTGTTCGCCGATGGCGTGCGCGGCAACCTGGGGCGCGGCGGCACGTACCGGATCGCGCGCGAGAGCGGCGAGGGCGAGGTCGCCACCGGGTTCTCGCTCTATCCCGATGCGCTGGTCGAGGACGCGGTCGGCGACGGCGGCCGCGACAGCCTGTTCCTGCCGCTCGATCATGACCGCGAGGCGGCGGCCCGGCTTCGCGCGGTCGGCTGGCGGACAGTTGCGGCGCTCGACGCGGCGGACGACCCGGTTGCGCTCGGCTGCAGCCACGTCATGGCCGGCGACGAGCCGCGCCGGCTTTAGCTTCGCCGGACGCAAATGAGGCCCGAGATCGCTCCCGGGCCCCACTCTCGCTCGCAAGGGCGAACAACCGATTTGGCGATTGCCGTTCCGGGTGGGAGGTGGCGGATTGCTTTCCGATGCACATCGGCGATCGCTCGCCGCGTGATCTGAGCCGCCCGTCCATCGGCCGAAACCTTGGGGTGGGCTATCCGTCGCAACCGTTCCGGCGGTCCAGAAGGACCGGCAACCATCGATCGCCGCGCCCATGCGGGCGCGAATCGTTCCCCCGGGGGCGGCGCCGAAGCGCCGCAGGTTCCCGAGGGAAGATCCGGACAGCCACTGATGGCGCTGAACTTTCGCCGCGTTTCGAAACTCCGGCCGAAGCCTTCGTTCCGTCGTCTGCGTCCGCCAGCGCCGGCGGCTGCCCTGCCGGCTTTTCGCCGCCGCGCGTTACTCCGTTTCCGTCCGGTCCGAAGACCTTTCGGCGCGGTGTCGCAGCGTCGGCTAGAGCCGCATCGGTTGCAAAAATCCTGCCTGCTTTTCAAAGGCTTGCGCCCCGATCCGCAGAAGTTTCTTCGCTCTCGACCCCAGCATGCTGCGCCCCGCGCCCGAGTCGCGCAAGTCACAAAATCGCAACTTATCCACAAGCTGCGACATAGCGGTGGATAACGGAGCCTAACGGTCACGCTGCGCCAGCAGGCGGAGGCGGAGGGCGTTCAATTTGATGAACCCGGCGGCGTCCTTCTGGTCGTAGGCCCCGGCGTCGTCCTCGAACGTCACGTGGCGCTCGGAGTAGAGGCTGTCGGGCGATTTGCGGCCGACCACGCTCGCCAGTCCCTTGTAGAGCTTCACCCGCACCGTCCCGTTCACCCTGGCCTGCGAATGGTCGATCGCCGCCTGGAGCATCTCGCGCTCGGGCGCGAACCAGAAGCCGTTGTAGATCAGCTCGGCATAGCGCGGCATCAGCTCGTCCTTGAGGTGCGCGGCGCCGCGGTCGAGCGTTAGGCTCTCGATCCCGCGATGCGCCGCGGCGTAGATCGTCCCGCCGGGGGTCTCGTACATCCCGCGGCTCTTCATCCCCACGAAGCGGTTCTCAACCAGGTCGAGCCGGCCGACGCCGTGCTTGCGGCCAAGCTCGTTGAGCGCGGTGAGCAGCGCCGCCGGGCTCATCGCCGAGCCGTTCAGCGCCACCCCGTCACCCTTCTCGAATTCGATCGTGATGTACGCGGGTTCGTCCGGCGCGTCCTCGGGGTTCACCGTCCGGCTGAACACGTAGTCGGGCACTTCCTCCCACGGGTCCTCGAGCACTTTCCCCTCGCTCGAGGTGTGGAGCAGGTTGGCGTCGGTCGAGAACGGCGCTTCGCCGCGCTTGTCCTTGGGCACCGGGATCTGGTGCGCTTCGGCCCAGGCGATCAGCGCGGTGCGGGAGGATAAGTCCCATTCGCGCCACGGGGCGATGACCTTGATGCCGGGATCGAGCGCGTAAGCCGAAAGCTCGAAGCGGACCTGGTCGTTGCCCTTGCCGGTCGCTCCATGCGCAATCGCGTCGGCGCCGGTCTCGTGCGCGATCTCGACCAGCCGTTTGGAGATAAGCGGCCGCGCGATCGAGGTGCCGAGCAGGTAGTCGCCCTCGTAACGCGCGTTGGCGCGCATCATCGGGAAGACGAAGTCGCGGACGAATTCCTCGCGCAAGTCGTCGATGTAGATGTGCTGGTCGGGCACCCCCATCAGCCGCGCCTTGGCCCGCGCCGGCTCGAGCTCCTCGCCCTGGCCCAAGTCGGCGGTGAAGGTGACGACCTCGCAGCCGTACGTCACCTGCAGCCACTTGAGGATGACGCTGGTGTCGAGCCCGCCCGAATAGGCGAGCACGACCTTCTTCACATCGGACATCGGCATTTTCCCCGTTCGCTCGGCGCGCGCTCTATGGCAGACGAGCGACAGCGGCAAGGGAGGCAGGCGTGGGCAAGTACGAGGCCAACACCAGGGCGACCGAGGTCGGCGTCGCCGACTTCATCGCCGGCC
>JAIVIY010000006.1 GCA_020200285.1 Novosphingobium sp.
GATCCGCGCGCGCTGGCGGATCGCCACCGATCCGCGGCGCACCGCCGACGAATACGCGGTGTGGTTGCTCCAGCTGATGCAGATCGAGGGGATCGCGCGCGAGGCGATCGACCAGATCATCGTCTCGACCGTCGTCCCGCGGGCGATGCACAACCTCGACGTGCTCGCGCAGAAGTATTTCGGGCTCAATCCGATCATCGCCGGGCAGGGACCCAAAGGCTGGGGCTTCCAGGCCGACATCGACGAGCCGCGCTCGCTGGGCGCCGATCGTGCGGTCAACATCGTCGCCGCGCACGAGGCGCATCCCGGCGACCTGATCATCGTCGATTTCGGCACGGCGACGACCTTCGACGCGGTCGATTTCGCCGGGACCTACAAGGGCGGGATCATCGCCCCGGGGATCAACCTCAGCCTCGAGGCGCTGGTCACCGCCGCGGCCAAATTGCCGCGGATCGCGATTCAGAAGCCGACCACCAACTCGGTGCTGGGCACCAACACCGAGGACCAGATGCAGATCGGGGTGTTCTGGGGCTACGTCGCGCTGATCGAGGGGCTGGTCGCGCGGATGCGCGCGGAGATCGGCCGCCCGGCCAAGACCATCGCCACCGGCGGGCTGGCGGTGCTGTTCGACCAGCACACGCGGATCTTCGATCACGTTGACACCGACCTGACGCTGACCGGCCTGGCGATCCTCGCCGAGCGGGCGCGGAACGGATAGCCTCACGCACGGTTCGTCATTGCGAGGAGCGCAGCGACGAAGCAATCCAGAGCATCGCGCGCAATCGCCTGGATTGCTTCGCTACGCTCGCAATGACGAGACGAAGGTAGATGACCCCCGGCAACGAACTGCTGTTCCTCGCGCTCGGCGGCTCGGGCGAGATCGGGATGAACGTCAACCTCTACGGCTGCGACGGCAAGTGGCTGATGGTCGACCTCGGGATGGGCTTCGCCGATCCGCAGTATCCGGGCGTCGACCTGGTCTTCGCCGACCTCGAGTTCATCGAGGAGCGGCTCGACGACCTGCTCGGCGTGGTCCTGACCCACGCGCACGAGGACCACATCGGCGCGGTGCCCTATTTCGCCGCCGACCTCGGCGTGCCGCTCTACGCGACTCCGTTCACCGCCTACCTGGTGCGCGACAAATTGGCCGAAGCCGGGCTGCTCGATACGGTCGAGCTGATCGTGGTCGAGAACCTCGGCAGCCTCAGCCTCGGCCCGTTCGAGATCACCTGGATCCCGCTCGCGCACTCGATCGCCGAGGGCAACGCGCTGCTGATCGACACCCCCTACGGCCGCATCTTCCACACCGGCGACTGGAAGCTCGACGAGGAGCCGCTGGTCGGCCTGCCGACCAGCGCCGCCGAGTTGACCGCGATCGGCGAGGAGGGCGTGCTCGCGCTGGTCTGCGATTCGACCAACGTCTTCAATCCCGAGCCGTCGGGCTCGGAAAGCGCGGTGCGCGACGGCTTGCTCGCGACCGTGCGCGAGTTCGCCGGGCGGCGGGTGCTGGTCACCACCTTCGCCTCCAACGTCGCGCGACTGCAGACGCTGGCCGAGGTCGCCGAGGCGACCGGGCGGCGGCTGTGCGTCGCCGGGCGCTCGCTCGACCGGATCATCCGCGCCGCGCAGTCCAGCGGCTACCTGCTCAAGCTGCCCGAGCGCGTGGACTTCGAGCAGGCGATGGACCTGCCGCGCGGCGAGGTGATGATCCTCGCCACCGGCGGCCAGGGCGAGCCGCGCGCCGCGCTCGCCCGGATCGCCGCCGAGCAGCACCCGCTGGCGCTCGACGCGGGCGATGTCGTGCTGTTCTCGAGCCGCCAGATTCCCGGCAACGAGATTGCGGTCGGACGGATCATGAACCAGCTTGCGGCGAACGGAATCGACATCGTCACCGACCGCCAGAGCCATATCCACGTCTCGGGCCATCCCGGCAAACCCGAGCTCCAGGCGCTCTACAGCTGGCTCAGGCCCGAAGTGCTGGTGCCGGTCCACGGCGAGATGCGGCACATGCGCGAGCAGGGCCGGCTCGGCCTCGCCGAAGGCATCCCCCATGCGGTGGTCCAGCAGAACGGCGACCTCTGCCGCCTCGCGCCGGGCAAGCCGGGCCGCATCCTGCAAGTGCGCGCCGGCCGGCTGGTGCTCGATGGCGACATCATCGCCCCGGCCGACGGCGAGGCGATGGTCGTTCGCCGCCGGATCGCCGCCAACGCGGTGGTCACCGTGGCGCTGGCGGTCTCGGGCAACGGCCGGCTCGCCTCCGGGATCGAGATCGCCGCGCTCGGCCTGCCGCTCGACGAAGACATGGACGAGTTCGCCGCCGAGGCGCGCGCGGACATCGAGCGCGCGGTGCATTCGCTCAAGGGCGGCAAGGCGCGCGACCGCGAGGCGGTCAGCGAGGCGGTCCGGCTCGCCACCCGCCGTGCCGCGCAGCGCTGGTCGGGCAAGAAGCCCGCGGTCCAGGTGCTATTGCGCGAGGCGTGAGATGAAGTGGACCTCGGCGTTGGCGATATACGTGCTGTTCTGGGCGTTCAGCGTGTTCCTGGTGCTGCCGTTCGGGGTCCGGAGCCACCACGAGACCGGCGACCCGCTGGTCCCCGGCCAGGCCGACGGCGCGCCGGCCAATTTCGACCCGCGGCGGATCGTGATCCGCACCACGGTCGTCGCGACGGTGCTGTTCGCGATCTACTACGCCAACTACGTCTATGGCTGGTTCGGTGCGGAGGCCCTCACCTTGTTCGGGCGGGTTCCCGCGAGCGGCTAGGCGCGATGCTCCAGCGCGCGGCGCAAGGCGGCGACCTCGTCGCGTAGCGCGCGCAAATCGTCGCTGCCCGCGACCGGACCGCTGGGCTCCTCCGCGTCGCGGCCGATGAAGAAGCTGGCGAACGCCGCGGTCAGGTAGCCGAACACGGCCAGGCCGTAGAGCGTCAGCAGCAGCGACAGGACCCGCCCTTCGGTGGTCGCCGGCCAGAAGTCGCTGCCGAGGCTGGCGAGGAGCATGCCGGTCCACCACAGCGCGTCGCCGTAGCCGGTGAAGCCGCCGGGCACTTCACGCGCCGGCTCGAAGCTCAGCATCCCGGCCGCGCCCAGGCCGAGAACGAGCAAGGTGAGCAGCGCGACATAGCCGAAGCCCCGGCGGGCGAGCGTCTTGCGCAGGGCGTTCATGCTGCGGTTGGCGGTGCTGACGATCCGCACCAGCCGCACGCCGCGCAGGACGCGAGCCGCGCGGGCGATCGCAACCATCCGCACCAGCCGCAGCGCCGGGACGATCAGGGCAAGCAGCGTCAGCCAGTTCGCCTTCAGGAACCGGGCCTTGTCGGGCGCGAGCGCAAAGCGGACCGCGAACTCGCCGATGAACACGACCCAGATCGCGACGCCAAGGGTTTCCAACAATGTGGTGCTGCCCGCGATTAGTTCGACGAGGACGATTCCGAGCCAAATCACGCTGAGCACCAGCATCGGCGCGAACAGCCATTCGTCGAGCTGCTCGAGTGTGCTCAGTCGTTCCCGATCGCGATCCATACAGTCCTCCGTAACGGCGAGCGCCGCTGGTCAAACGCATGGAATGGGCGGTCGTTGCGCCGGAACGCGGTTGGCGGCGGTCAGGCCCTGATCCGCTCGATCGCCTGGGCGAGCGCGACGTAGAGCTTGCCCATGTCGGACGACAGCAGCGTGACGCCCAACGCGTTGCCGTCGCGGGTCGACAGCAGGCTGCGCAGCATCGCCTCGAAATCGTGGATGTAGTGGTTGACGTTCTCGCGGAACGCGCGCTCGGCTTCGTAGTGCTGGGTGATCGCGCGGACCTCGCCGCCGTCGAGCAGCGCCACCGCGCGACGGGTGAAGATCCCGCGGTCGCCGCGCAAGTACGATGCCCAGGCGGTGTCGGCGACGTCGGCCGAGAGCGCTTTGGCGATGTCGATCGCCACCGAGTTGAGGCTTTCGGTGATCAGCGCGGCGCGGCGCGAGAAGTCGCTGTCGATCTGCTCCTCCGCGCGCTCGCGCGCCTGACTGACGCGGCGCTCGAGGTTGCCGGCAAGCTCGTCGACGCGGGCGAGCTGGTCGCGCAAGTGCACCGTCGCCTCGCGGCTGGCCCCGGCGGCGCGGCCGACCGCGGCCTCGAGCTCGGCGACCAGTTCGTCGGCTCGCCCGGCCATCGCCTGGTCGAGCGCGGCCTTGCTGCGTTCGCCGAGCGACCCGGCGATCGCGTCGATCGCGCCGTCGGAGTGGTCGGCAAGCCCGGTCGCGGTTTCGCGCGCGGTGGTCGCCAGCCGCTCGATCGCCGACTGCAGCGTCGCCTGGACGTGCGCGGCGAGCGCCTCGCTCTCGCTGCGCGCCTGGGCGATGTCGTTGCGGATCGCGGCGAGCTGGGCCCGGTGCGCCATCGCTTTGTCCTCGAGCCCGTCGTGGAGACCGGCCAACTCGCTGGTGGTCTCGCCGACGTTTTCACGGGTGGCGATCACATAGTCGGACAGCGCCTGGCCGCGGCTCGTCGCATCCGCCAGCGCGTCGCGCATCGCGAAGACTTTGGCGTCGAGCCCTTCGAGCCGCGCCTCGCTGTCGCCGAGCGCGGTCGGCAACTGCTCGCGGGTGTGGTCGGCGCTGGCCTGGATCAGCTCGAGCAGCCGCACGCTGCCCTCGGTCAGCGCGGCGATCCGCTCGTCGGTCCCGGCCAGCGCCTCGCGGCTGGCGACGAGCTTGTCGGCGAGCAGCGAGAGCCCCTCGTCGAGCTTGGCGCGGACTTCGTCGCCATGCGCGCCGAGCCCGGCCAGCGTCTGCGCGAAGCTTTCGAGCTGACCACCGATCAGGGCGGCGTGCTCGCCGATCTCGCGCGATTGCTCGAGGTGGCGCTCGCGCTGGCCGCGGATCGCCGCGTCGATCTCGGCGAACCGGCTGCGCAAGCTTTCGACCGCGCTGCGCCCGGCGATCTCCAGCTCGGCGCGGCGGTTGACCAGCTCGCCGTCGAGCGTGTCGATCCCCGCCTTGAGCGAGGCGTGGAGCGCGTCGATCGCTTCGCCCAGCGCGGTTCGCCGCGCTTCGGCGTCGCTCAGCGCCTCCTGCTCGATCCGCGCGACCTCGCGCCAGGCGTCGTGCGCCTGAAGCGAAAGCCCGGCGACATGCCCGCGCCAGGATTCGACCGCGGCCTGCTCGCTTTCGCGCATCATCGCGGCCAGCGCGCCGCTGTCCTCGCGGATCATTGCCAGGCGCGCCTGGAGCGCCTCGGCGGCCTGGTCCTCATGCGCGGCGGACGCCGCGCGCGCGCTGTCGAGCTCGGCCGCGAGCGCGTCGGCGCGCTGGCGGATCGAGGCGAGCGCGGCGATCTCGTCGCCGTCGAGCCGCTGGCGGAACTCCTCGCCCGACGCGGCGAGAGCGGCGAAGCGCGCTTGCGCGATCTCGCCCAATTGCTCGGCCTGGCGGGTGAACTCAGCGATCGCCGCGCCGACCTGGTCGCGCACGATCGTCGCTTGGCGCTCGCTGGCCTGGCCGAACTCGTTGAGGCGGTTGAAGCCGTTGGCGAGATCCTGGAGCTGGAGGTGCGCGGTGCGGCCGGCGTTGCCGATGTTGTTGGTGACGTCCTTGGCCGAGTTGGCGATTACCGGCAACTGGCCGCGGAGCTTGTCCATGTTCTCGAGCGCGGTCGCCGAAACCGCGCCGATCGCCTCGATCTGAGCGCTGTTGGAGCCGATCAGCGCCGCTAGGCTATCGGCGTTCTGCGACAGCCGCTCGACCGCGATCCGGCCGAGCGACTCGAGGTCACGGCTCTGCGCGGCGATGAACTCGCGCGCCAGCGAGAGCTCGCCGTTGATCGTCGTCAGCCGCGCCTCGAGCGCCGCCGATTCGTCGCGCAGGGCGCGGGCGATGTCGGTGAAGCGGCCCGCCTCGCGCCGGTTCGAGCGCTGGAACAATAACAGCCCGGTGAGGATCAGCACCACCGGCAGCGACCACGTCGCCAGCCACTGAGACCATTGCGCGGGGGCCGCGGGTGCGCTCAGCGCGGCCCAGTTGGCCCAGGCGAAGAACCCGGTCCAGGCCAGCGCCGCGACCCCCGCAACGGCCGGCGCGATCCAGCTCTCGCGCGGCAGCGGCTCGGGCTCGGCCCAGTATTCCGCTTCTGGCGGCGCCGACCAGTCGACCGCTTCGTCAAGCGGCTGGTCGAGTTCGAGAACGTCGTCCGGTGCCGGCGCGCCGGCCTCGAGCGAAACGATGCGTGGGGTCCCCGTCATGCCAGGAAGATACCATAAGCCCTTGGCGGATAAACCCCGATTTAACCTTGTCGGGTCTAGGCAGAGGAATGGCCTATCTCGGCGGAGCCCTCGACGCGACGATCGCCGCCGCCGCTGGCGGCGACGAAGCCCTCTATCGCGAGCTGCGCCGCGCGTTCAGCGAAAGCGCCGAGCGCCAGCTCGACCTGCTGCGCCGCTCGCGCTGCGACGGCAACTGGCGGATCGCAGCGCTGCGCCTCAAAGGCCTCGCTTCGAGCTTCCACGACGAAGCGCTGGCCGCCCTGGCCGAAGAAGCGGTCGAGGCGGCGCCGGGCGAGCCGACCGTGCTGCGCCGGATCGACGCGCACTTGCGCGGGCTGGTCGTGACCGTCTGACGCGTCGGCGGCGCAGCTTCCCGCGCCGCGCTGGCCTCGTTCCCGCATTGCCGCTAGACCGGCTTCCGGACATTCACGGGAGCGCGCGGGTGCGGGTCGCCTTGCTGTCAACGCTGGAGCCGAGCACCGATGGCGCGGGGACCCCGCGCGGGCTGCTGCGGATGGGCGGGCGCAGCGTGGTCCAGCACCAGCTGGGCGTGGCGCTGGCGCTCGGTTGCGAGCGCGTGATCTGCCTCGCCGACGGCCTGCCGGGCGAGGTCATCGCCCTCCAGCATGCCGCCGAGCGCGGCGGAGCGAGCTTTCAGGTCGCCGCCGACGGCCGCGCGCTGGCCCGGCTGGTTCGCCCCGACGACGAGCTGCTGGTCTTCGCCGACGGCGTGGTCGCCTCGTCGGAGGCGGTCTCGACGCTGCTCGGCGGGCGCAGCGGGCTCGTCGTCCAGCCGGTCGAGAGCGGGGTCGCGGCGGGCTACGAGCGGATCGACCTCAACCATGCCGGAGCGGGGATTCTCCGGCTCCCCGGGCGGCTGGCGGCCGGGCTGGCCGAGCTGCCGGAGGAATGGAACCCGGTCTCGGCGCTGCTGAGGATCGCGGTGCAATCCTCGCTGCGGCAGGTCGTGCTGCCCCAGGCGCTGGTCGGCAGCGGCAACTGGACGCTGATCCGCTCGGACGCCGAGGCGCACCGGCTCGAGCCGCAGTGGCTGCGCCGGCACACCGAGAATGGCGGCGGAGGCGGGCCGGCGCGGTGGCTCGCGGCGCGGCTGGTGGAATGGCTCGGCCCGGCGCTGCTCCACGCCGGGACCCGGCCGAGCGTGCTGACGCTGGGAGCCGGGGCGCTGGCGCTGATCGCGCTGCTCGCCGCGTGGTTCGGCGCCTATCCCGCCGCGTTCGTCGGGCTCGGAGTGGCCTGGCTGACGCGGCGCGGCGCGGCGATCCTCGCGCGGGTCCACGGCGAGCGCGCCCCGGCGCGTCCGGCGTGGTTCGATCCCGAGGCGGCGTTCGACCTTGCGCTCGACGGCGCCTTCGCCGCGGCGATCGCCTGGCGCTTCACGCTGGCGCCGAGCGCGCCTTCGGCGGTGCTGCACGGGGCGTTCATCGCGCTTACCCTGCTCGGCTTGCTCCGGCTGATGGCCGCGGTGTTCTCCGGGCGGCGGTGGAAGAGCTGGTTGGAGGACCGCCTGGTGCTCGCCGCGGCGCTCGCCGGCGCGAGCCTCAGCGTGCTCTTCGACGTCGCGCTGATGGCGGGGGTTTTGGGCGTGCTCGCGCTGGGCCTGGCCGCCGCGCACGAGCCCCGGCCGGGCGCGGCGGAGCCCGAGGACGGCGCGCCGCGCGCTCCCGAGCGGCTAACGCCGCCTTAACCGTGTTCGCGCTAAACCTCCCAGGATGACCAGCGCTGCGTTCCCCGCGATCCGCGAAGGCGAGGTCGAGAGCAGGTTCGCCGCCGGGCTGGCGGCGGCCGAGCGGACGCTCGCCGGGGTTTCCCCGACCCTGCGCGGCCTCCTCGCCAGCGACGATCCCGCGCTGTTCAGCGACCGTCTGGTCGCGCAAGTCCGAGGCCAGCTCGAAGATCTCGCGTGGCGGCTTGTCGAGGCGGGCGGGCCCGCCAACGACGATGCGACCGTCGAGCTCGCCGACCGCCTGATCTCCGAGCCCACGCTGGTCCGCCATGCTCATGCGCTCGCACTCGAATTCGAGCTCGCCGAGCGGCTTGCGGCCCGGTTGTCGCTCGACCCGGTGCTGCCGCCGCTGCTCCAGGCGCGGATCGCCTCACCCGACCCCGAAACCGCGGCGACCGCGAAGGATCTGATCGCGGCGCAAGCGCGCTTCGTCCAGGCGCAGCGCCGCGGCGAGCTGGCCCCGGCCGACTTGCCCGGCGAACTGCTCGACGCGGCGTTGTCGCTCGGCGCTTCGGCGCACGCGGGGGCCGATGAGCCGGCCAACCGCCTGGCGCTGCTCGAGCGCGTGGCCGCGGACGTCGGCGGCGAGGCGCTCGACCTGACTCATGCCGGGGGGGCGCTGTTCGTGACCGCGCTGGCTCGCGCTGCCGGGATCGATCGCGACGCCGCGGTGCTCGTCACCGCCGAGGCCCAGGCGCCGCGGCTGGCGCTGATCCTGCTGGCGGGCGGCGCGCGCCCGGCGGCGATCGAGCGCACGCTGTTCGCGCTTCATCCGGATTTCGCTCTGCCCGAAGGCTTCGCGTCGCTGAGCGCCGAGCGCGCCGCCGCGCTGCTCGCCGGCGCGGGCGGCCCGGCTCCGGCGTGACCGAGATGGCGGCGGGAGCCGTGATCGTCGCGCGCGGGCGATGCGAGGGCAGCGACACCCTGATCGCCGCCGACGAGGCGCTCGCCGCGCTCCAACGCGCCTGCGGCGGCGAGCTTCCAGGCACCATCGCGGTGCCGGCGCTGCTCGAGCTGTCGCGCCGCGCGTGGCATGCGCGGACCCCGCTGGCGCGCACGATCGACGCGCACGACGGCGAGCACGCGGTCTCCGCCTGGGTCGAGATGACCCCCGAGGGCGACGGCTGCGCGATCGCGCTCAGCAACTGGCGGGTGAGCCCGCTGGCGCAGATGCCCGGCGATGGCTGGAGCGAGGGCCAGGGCGACGATGCCGGGCTGCTCGCCCAGATCGCCGAGCTCCACGCCCGGCTCGACGCGCGCCAGGCGGTGCTCGCGGTATCGCGGGGAAGCGAGCGCCTGGCCCCGCTGGCCGCGGCGATGCGCGCCGGCTTCAGCCGCGCCTGGACCGACTTCGTGAGCCTGCCCGGCGCGGCGCACCGCCAGCCGCTGCACTGGCGGTTGCTCGACGGGGCGACGGTCGAGGCCGACGGCATCGACGGGCAATGGCGCGCCCAGCTCGTTCCGGCGCCGGGCGAGGGCGAGACCGCGGGGTTCGATCTCTACCTGGTCCCGACCGCGATCGACCGTCTGCCCGCTGCCGACGCGCCCGATCGCGCGGCCGACGCGGTTCCCGAGGCGCTCGACGGCCTGCTCGGGCGCGACCTTGCGCCGGCGTTGCGCCGGCCCATCAACCGGATCATCGCCAACGCCGAGACGATCCGCACCCGGCTCGCCGGGCCGCTCGCCGACGAGTACGCGAACTACGCCGCCGACATCGCCGAAGCCGGGCGACACCTGCTCGGGCTGGTCGAGGACCTCGCCGACCTCGATGCGATCGAGGATCCCGGCTTCGCGCCCGCGCCTGACCGCATCGACCTCGCCGACGCCGCGCGCCGGGCGGCGGGGCTGCTCGCGGTGCGCGCGCAGGAGCGCGGGATCGTCGTCGAGGTCCCGGCCCCCGGGGAAACTCTGCCGGCGATCGGCGAATGGCGCCGCGTGCTGCAGGTTCTGCTCAACTTGCTCGGAAACGCCTTGCGCTACGCGCCCGCGCGTTCGACCGTGCGCCTCACCGTGGAGAAGCGGGGCCAACCCGCCACGGTGACCGTCGCCGATGAGGGCGCGGGGCTCACGATCGAGCAGCAGGCCAAAGTGTTCGACAAGTTCGAGCGCCTCGGCCGCAGCGGCGACGGCGGCAGCGGGCTCGGCCTCTACATTTCGCGCCGGCTCGCCCGCGCGATGGGCGGCGAGCTGAGCGTGGCGAGCACGCCGGGGGAGGGCGCGCGGTTTACGCTGGAATTGCCGGCCGGCTGATCAGGCTCGACGCCGCGCCAGCCACAGCAGCAGCGCGCCGACCGCGACGGTGAGCAGCCCGTAGAGCACCCACTCGCGCTCGGCGAGCATGAAGCTTTCCGCCGGCCACATCACGATTCCCGCGCCCTGGAGCGCCCACAACCCGCCGGCGAGGATCAGCGCGACCCCGAGGATCTGCAGGACCAGCTTCATCGTGCGGCCTCCTCAGCGCTTGTCGAGCGGGACGTAGGCGCGCTCGGTCGGGCCGGTGTAGAGCTGGCGCGGGCGGCCGATCTTCTGCCCGGGATCGCTGATCATCTCGTTCCACTGCGCGACCCAGCCGACCGTCCGGGCGAGCGCGAACAGCGCGGTGAACATCGTCGTCGGGAAGCCGATCGCCGAAAGGATCACGCCGGAATAGAAGTCGACGTTGGGAAACAGCTTCTTCTCGCGGAAATAGTCGTCGTTGAGCGCCATGTCCTCGAGCTGGAGCGCGGTCTCGAACACCGGGTCGGTGACCTTGAGCGCGTCGAACACCTCGCGCACGGTCGATTGCATCACCGTCGCGCGCGGGTCGTAGTTCTTGTAGACGCGGTGGCCGAAGCCCATCAGCCGGAACGGGTCGTTCTTGTCCTTGGCCCGTTCGATGTAGTGGGCGATCTTGTCGGGGGTGCCGATCTCGCGGAGCATGTTGAGCGCGGCCTCGTTGGCCCCGCCGTGCGCCGGGCCCCACAGGCAGGCGATCCCCGCGGCGATGCAGGCGAACGGGTTGGCGCCCGACGACCCGGCGAGCCGCACGGTCGAGGTCGAGGCGTTCTGCTCGTGGTCGGCGTGGAGGATGAAGATCCGGTCGAGCGCGCGCTCGACCGCGGGGATCACCTCGTACTTCTCGGCCGGGACCCCGAAGGTCATCCGCAGGAAGTTGCCGGTGTAGCTCAGCGTGTTGTCGGGATAGACGAACGGCTGCCCGACCGAATACTTGAACGCCGCGGCGGCGATCGTCGGCATCTTGGCGATCAGCCGGTGGCTGCTGATCCGGCGGTGATTGGGGTCCGAGATATCGGTCGAATCGTGGTAGAACGCGCTCAACGCGCCAACCACGCCGCACATGATCGCCATCGGGTGCGCGTCGCGGCGGAATCCGCGATAGAACTGCATCAGCTGCTCGTGCAGCATGGTGTGGCGGCAGATCGTGCGGGTGAACGTGTCGAGCTCGTCCTTGGCCGGAAGCTCGCCGTTCAAGAGCAGGTAGCTGACCTCCATGAAGCTCGAATGCTCGGCGAGCTCGCCGATCGGATAGCCGCGGTGGAGCAGCACGCCCTCGTCGCCGTCGATATAGGTCAGCGCGCTGTCGCAGCTGGCGGTCGAGGTGAAGCCGGGATCGTAAGTGAACATGCCGGTGTCGGCGTAGAGCTTGCGGATGTCGATCACGTCGGGGCCGACGCTGCCGCTGCGGACCTGCAAGGGCACTTCCTTGCCGCCCGCGTTGAGCACCGCCGCGTTCGGGGTTGCCGGCCCATTCGATACCGGGTTGTCGCTCACGCCCATGCCCTCCTGTCAGGTTGCCGCCGCCCCCGGGTTCGCCGCGGCCTGGTCGCGAGTTCTCGCGAGCGCCTCGTCGCGGCCCAGCAAGGTCAGCACGTCGAATATGCCCGGCGAAGTCGTCTGCCCCGTCAGCGCCGCGCGGAGCGGCTGCGCGAGCTTGCCCAGACCCAGGCCGCGCTGTTCCGCCTCGGCCTTGAGAGTGGCTTCCAGCCCAGCCGATGTCCAGTCCTTTTGCGCTTCCAACGGCTTGAGCAGATCGGCCAGCAGCGCCCTGGCCCCGGCGGTCAGCAGCGCCTCGGCCTTGGCGTCGAGCGCCAGCGGGCGGCGCGCGAACAGGAACGCCGCGCCGCGCGCCAGCTCGTCGAGGTCCTGCGCCCGCGGCTGAAGCTCGGGCATCGCCTCGACCAGCTTGGGCAGATCGCGCTCGGGCGCAAATCCGGGCGCGACTTGCGCCAGCCGCGGCGCGAGCAACGCGGCCAGCCGCGCCGGGTCGGCCTCGCGGATGTAGTGCGCGTTGAGATTCAAGAGCTTCTTGGTGTCGAACCGCGACGGGCTCTTGCCGACGCCGGCCAGGTCGAACAGCGCGACCGCCTCGTCGCGGCTCAGGATCTCGCGGTCGCCGTGTCCCCAGCCGAGCCGCAGCAAGTAATTGAACACCGCCTCGGGCAGCAAGCCGAGTTCGTCGCGATAGGCGTCGACCCCGGTGGCCCCGTGGCGCTTGGAGAGTTTGCCGCCGTCGGACCCATGGATCATCGGGACATGGGCGTAAGTCGGCTCGGGCCAGTCCATCGCGCGGATGATCGCCAACTGGCGGAAGGCGTTGTTGAGGTGGTCGTCGCCGCGGATCACGTGGCTCACGCCCATGTCGTGGTCGTCGACCACCGCGGCGAGCATGTAGGTCGGGGTGCCGTCGGAGCGGAGAATGACGAAGTCGTCGAGCTCGGCATTGGCGACCGCGACGCGGCCCTGGACCGCGTCCTCGATCGCCGTCTCGCCCCCACGCTCATTGGCGCGCGGCGCCTTGATCCGGACGACGAACGGCCGGTCGGTCGGCGCATCGGTCGGGTGGCAGTCGCGCCACTCGCTGGCGATCCGGAACGGACGGCGCTCGGCCTGCGCGGCGGCGCGGCGCTCGGCGAGCTCCTCGGAGGTGAGGTAGCAGCGATAGGCGTGGCCCGTGTCGAGCAGCGCCTGCGCGACCTCGGCGTGGCGCCGGCCCCGCGCGAACTGATAGACGGGCGGCTCGTCGCCCTCGAGCCCGAGCCACGCGAGCCCGTCGAGGATCGCGGCGATCGCCGGTTCGGTCGAGCGGGCGCGGTCGGTGTCCTCGATCCGCAGCAGGTACTTGCCGCCGTGGTGGCGCGCGTAGAGCCAGTTGAACAGCGCGGTGCGCGCGCCGCCGATGTGGAGGTAGCCGGTCGGCGAGGGGGCGAAGCGGGTGACGACCGCGGGCTTCCCGCCGCCCTGCGGCCTGTGGCGGGCTGGCCTTGGCCGGGCTGGCGGCGTTCCGCGGCGACGGCGCGCATCCCCGAGCGCGGATCGCGGTCGTCGCCATGGCGCTGATGCTCGCCGCCGGGACCGCGACGGTGTGGACCAAATCGGCGCTGGTCGGCGCGCCCGCGCTCGAGCGCCCGCAAGTGACGACGCTGACCGGGGGGATCGTCGCGCGGCAGGAGCGCGGCGCCGAGGACCGCGTGCGGCTGACGCTGGTCGCGCGCGGGATCGAGGGCCGCGAGGTCGCGCAAGTGCGGCTCAATGTGCCGCTCAAGAACGACGCGCCGGGGCTGGTCGAGGGCGCGGTGATCAGGGTCAAGGCGCGGCTGATGCCGCCGGCGCCGCCGATGCTTCCCGGCGCCTACGACTTCGCCCGCGCCGCGTGGTTCCAGGGGCTGGCGGCGACCGGAAGCGCGTTGGGCAAGCCCGAGATCGTCCGGCCCGCGGCGGGCGGGGGTTTGCTCGACCGGCTCCAGCACGGCTTGTCGCGCCATGTCCGCGAGCGGCTCGACGGCTCGCCCGGAGCGATCGCCGCGGCCTTCGCCAGCGGCGACCGCGGGGCGATCGCGACCGCCGATGAGGAGGCGATGCGCGACGCCGGGCTGACCCATCTGCTGTCGATCAGCGGCTTGCACGTCAGCGCGGTGGTCGCAGCCGCCTATGTGCTGGCGATCCGCCTGCTCGCGCTGTGGCCGTGGCTTGCGCTGCGGGTCCGGCTGCCGCTGCTCGCGGCGGCGGCGGGAGCGCTCGCCGGGATCGGCTACACCCTGCTGACCGGGGCCGAAGTGCCGACGATCCGCAGTTGCATCGGCGCGGTGCTGGTGCTGCTCGCGCTGGCGCTCGGCCGCGACCCGTTGAGCCTGAGGATGGTCGCTGTCGCGGCGTTCGTTGTCATGCTGTTCTGGCCCGAGGCGGTGGTCGGCCCGAGCTTCCAGATGAGCTTCGCCGCGGTGATCGCGATCGTCGCGCTCCACTCGGCCGCGCCGGTCAAGCGCTTCCTCAAGCCGCGCGAGGAAGCCTGGGTGATGCGGGCGGCGCGGCTGCTGGCGATGCTGCTGCTGACCGGGGTGGTGATCGAGCTGGCGCTGATGCCGATCGGGCTGTTCCACTTCCACCGCGCCGGGGTGTACGGCGCGCTGGCCAATGTCGTGGCGATCCCGCTGACCACGTTCGTGACGATGCCGCTGATCGCGCTGGCGCTGCTGCTCGACCTCGCCGGGCTCGGTGCGCCGGCGTGGTGGGCGGCGGGCAAGAGCCTCGAGCTGCTATTGGCGATCGCGCACTTCACCGCGGACCAGCCCGGCTCTGTCAAGCTGCTCCCGGCGATGGAGCGCTGGCACTTCGCCTTGTTCGCCGCGGGCGGGCTGTGGCTGGCGCTGTGGAGCGGGCGGGTGCGGCTGCTCGGGCTGGCTCCGGTCGCCCTCGGCGCGCTGCTGCTGACCCGGCTGTCGAGCCCCGACGTGCTGGTCACCGGAGACGGCCGCCACGTGGCGATCGTCGGCCAGCGCGGTGAGCTATACGTGCTGCGCGAGAGCCGCAGCGACTTCGCCGCCGACAACTTGCGCGAGCTCGCCGGGCTCGACGTCGTCCCGACCCCGCTGGCGCGCTGGCCCGGCGCGTCGTGCAGCCGCGAGTTCTGCGTGGTAGCGCTCGAGCGCCAAGGCCGGCGGACCACGCTGCTGCTGAGCCGCAACCGCGAATACGTCGAGCCGCGCGCGCTGCTGGCCGCCTGCGAGCGCGCCGACATCGTCGTCAGCGACCGCCGGCTGCCGTTCTACTGCCGCCCGCGCCAGCTCAAGGCCGACCGCTTGCTGCTCGCGCGCACCGGCGGGCTGGCGTTCGACCTCGCCTCGGGCCGGGTGACCTCGGTTGCGGAGAGCCAGGGCGCGCACGGCTGGTGGCGCTCAGAAACGGGAGATCGGAGATCGCAGATCAGAGGCCAGCCGAGGAAGGCTCCGACCTCTGACTTCTGATCTCCGCATCAGTGATAGCGGCGCAACAGCCCGGCCAGCTTGCCTTGGACCTGGACCTCGTGCGGCGGAAAGATCTGCGGATCGTAGGCCCCGTTGGCCGGATCGAGCCGGATCATCCCGTTCTCGCGGCGCAAGTACTTGAGCGTGGCTTCCTCGTTGCGGACCAGCGCGACGACGATCTCGCCGTCGCGCGCGGTGTCGGTGCGGCGGACCAGCGCGTAGTCGCCGTCGAGGATCCCCGCCTCGATCATCGAATCGCCCGAGACCTCGAGCGCGTAGTGCTCGCCCGCGCCGAGCAGCGCGGCGGGGACGGGCAGCATCGACTGCCCTTCGATCGCCTCGATCGGCACGCCCGCGGCGATCCGGCCGTGCAGCGGAATCTCGATCACGTCGTTGGCCGGCGCGGCCTTGGGCGCAGCGCCACCGCGCAACGGCGTCAGCGCATCGTTCGCGGCGCGCGGCGCGGCCTTCGCCACGGAGCCTTCCGGAGTGCGGATCACCTCGAGCGCGCGCGCGCGGTTGGGCAGGCGGCGGATGAAGCCGCGTTCCTCGAGCGCGGAGATCAGGCGATGCACCCCCGACTTCGACTTGAGGTCGAGCGCTTCCTTCATTTCCTCGAACGAGGGCGAAATCCCGCTCGCCTCGAGCCGGTTCTGGATGAAGGTGATCAGCTCGTGCTGCTTGCGCGTGAGCATCGCCGAAATCTCCTGCCCGCATTCGCCAAAGAGCGAACGAACACGGAACAATTAAGCAACTGTCGAGCTTCCGTCAAGCGATACCGGCATTCCCGAGCCAATAGACCGGCACGGTCGCGCCCGGGGCCGCGGCGGGGGCGCCGATCTCGCGGCGGATCAGCGCGTTGGCGTGCGCGAGCGTGCGCAAAGCGCCGCTGTCCTGCTCGGCGAGCGCGGTCACCTCGCCGTCGGCCCAGCGCGCGCGGAGAAATTCCATCCGCTGGCCGCCGGGGCGGAGCGCCGCCGCCAGCCGCGCCGGGATCGGCCGGGGCAGGGGAACCGCCGCGCCCAGCGCCGCGCGCAGCAGCGGCAGCAGGAACAGATAGCCGGTGACGTAGGCCGAGGCCGGGTTGCCGGGCAGGCCGAGGATTACCTGGGTTCCGCGCCGCGCGACCAGCAGCGGCTTGCCCGGCTTGATCGCCACCCGCCAGAACGCGAGTTCCGCGCCGATCGCCTCGAGCGCGGGCCGGACCAGGTCGTGGTCGCCGACCGAGGCGCCGCCGGTGGTCACGATGACGTCGGCGTCGCCCGCCGCTTCGAGCGCCGCGGTCAGCGCGTCGAGCCGATCGGGCACCGGCCCGGCGATGCGCGCCTCCACCGGCAGCCCGGCGGTCAGCGCTGCGAGCATCGCGGCGTTGCTCGCGGGCAGGCGGTGGGCCTCGGCGGCAGCGCCCGGCTCGGCCAGCTCGTCGCCGCAGTCGAGCAGCGCGAGCCGCGCGGCGCGGCGCACCGGCAGATGAGAATGCCCCGCTGCCAGCGCCAGCGCGAGCTGCGCCGGGCCGATCCGCGCTCCCGCCGCCAAAAGCTCGTCCCCGGCGGCGAAGTCGAGCCCGGCGCGGCGGACATGGCGGCCCGGCGGAGGCGTCGCCTCGCGATGGACCAGCCGGACGCCGTCGCGGTCGCACTCCTCCTGGAGCAGCACGCGGTCGGCGCCCTCCGGCATCACCGCCCCGGTCGAGATCCGCACCGCCTCGCCTGGCCCCGGCAAGCCCGCGAACGGCCGCCCGGCCGCGCTCTCGCCGACCACGCGCCACGGCCCGCCGCCACCCACTGCGTAGCCGTCCATCGCCGACATCGCCGCCGCGGGCTGGGTGCGCCGCGCGGTCAGCGGCTCGGCGAGGTAACGGCCCGCGCAATCGGCAACCGCGTGGTGCTCGACCGGCAGCGCCGGGGCGAGCGCTAGCAGCCTCGCCTGCGCCTCCTCGAGCGGCAGCGGCGGGGTCATTCGGGCGATTCGGCGCGCCAGTCGCCCGACTTGCCGCCGGTCTTCTCGACCAGCCGGATCGGACCGATCGTCATCGCCTTGTCGAGCGATTTGGCCATGTCGTAGATCGTCAGCAAGCCGACCGAGACCGCGGTCAGCGCTTCCATCTCGACCCCGGTGCGGCCGGTCAGCGAGGCCTTGGCGGTGGCCTCCACCCCGTCCGCGACGAAGGCGAAATCGAGCGTGACGGCGTCGAGCGCGAGCGGATGGCAGAGCGGGATCAGCTCGGCGGTCTTCTTGGCCGCCATGATTCCGGCGATGCGGGCCGCAGCAAGCACGTCGCCCTTGGGCGCGGCGCCGTCGCTGATCGCGGCGAGCGCTTCCGCCGACATCGCGATGCGGCCCGTGGCGATGGCCGAGCGCGCGGTCTCGCGCTTGCCGCCGACATCGACCATCCGCGCCGCGCCCGATTCGTCGAGGTGGGTCAGGGGCAACGGGCGCACCTTGGTGCGCGCTGCGTGGACCGCCTGGACCACAGTCCTGAAGCAAAAAAATCTGCCCCTCCGCGGCAGCCGCTCAGCAGACCGAAACAGAAACGCGCGATCGTCATCGCCGAACGCTATGGCACGATGCGGGCGCTGTAGGACAGCGCTAGTTGCCGAGCAGGGCCCACGTCGCCGCGGCGATGTCTCGCTGGCGCATCAGGCTTTCGCCGACGAGGAAGGCGCGCACGCCGGACTTGGTCAGCCGCTCGAGGTCGGCGTGGGTGACGATGCCGCTCTCGGCGACCAGCAGCGCGCCTTCGGGGGCGAGCGGCGCGAGTTGCTCAGTCGTCGCAAGATCGGTTTCGAAGGTCTTGAGATTGCGGTTGTTGACCCCGATAAGCCGCGACCTGAGGCGGGCCGCGCGGTCCATCTCGGCGGCGTCGTGGACTTCGGCCAGGACGTCCATCCCCTGCTCGAGCGCCGCCGCCTCGATCTCGGCCATCTGCGCGTCGTCGAGCGCGGCGACGATGATCAGGATCGCGTCGGCGCCGATCGCGCGGCTTTCGAGCGCTTGCCACGGATCGACCATGAAGTCCTTGCGCAGCACCGGCAGCGAGACCGCGTGGCGCGCGGCGATCAGATAGTCCTCGTGGCCCTGGAAATAGGGCTTGTCGGTCAGCACCGACAGGCAGGCGGCACCGCCGCGGGCGTAGGCGCGGGCGTGCTCGGCGGGGTGGAAATCAGCCCGAATCAATCCTTTGGACGGCGAAGCTTTCTTGATTTCCGCGATCAGCGCAAAGCCGTGGGCCACCGTCCTCTCGAGCGCTCGGCGAAAGCCGCGGGCCGGACCCTGGGCGCGGCCCAGCTCTTCGAGCGCCGCGACTGGCT
>JAIVIY010000173.1 GCA_020200285.1 Novosphingobium sp.
CAAGCTCGACACGATCCGCACATTGGACATCCTCGACTGCAACGGCGGCGACCACGGCCAGCACTTCGCCACCAACTTCAACCCCGAGATCAACATCCGCGAGGTCACCGCGCCGGCGCGGCACTACGAGAACAGCAAGTGGATCGAGACGCCGGCGCTCTCGACCAGGCAGGAGTTCGCCTTCGAGGGCGTCGGCCGCAAGACGATGTACCTGATGTATCACGAGGAGCTCGAGAGCCTCGCCAGGCACCTGCCCGAGCTCGAGCGCATCCGCTTCTGGATGACCTTCGGCGAGGCCTACATCACCCACCTGACGGTGCTGCAGAACGTCGGAATGACCCGGATCGATCCGGTGCATTACGAAGGCAAGGAGATCATCCCGCTGCAGTTCCTCAAGGCGGTGCTGCCCGAGCCCGCCTCGCTCGGCTCGACCACCAGGGGCAAGACCAACATCGGCGACATCGCCACCGGATTCAAGGACGGCGAGGAGCGGACGTTCTACATCTACCAGATCTGCGACCACGAGGAGGCCTTCGCCGAAACCGGCAACCAGGCGGTCAGCTACACCACCGGCGTTCCGGCGATGGTCGGCGCGGCGATGATGCTGACCGGGGCGTGGAAGGGTGAGGGGGTGTTCAACATGGAGCAGTTCGACCCCGACCCGTTCCTCGACATGCTCGGCAAGCAGGGGCTGCCGTGGCAGGTCAAGGAGCTCGGCGGGCCGCTGGGGTTTTGACGCAAATTGACCGTCCGCGCGTGGCCTTCGACAAGCTCAGGCTGAGCGGATGTTTTACCAAGACCCGCTCGGGCTGAGCCTGTCGAAGCCCGCGCGCTAGGGAGCGGATGATTGGAAACCAGAGCCGGCGATCCCGGGGCATTTGCGACCTTCGACCTCTCGCGCGTCGATTCGCCGGCGTTCGTCGTCGACGCCGCCAAGCTGCGCGCCAACTTGGCGGTCCTCACCGACATCCGCGACCGCGCCGGCATCAAGATGCTGTCGGCGCTCAAGGCGTTCTCGATGTGGCGGGTGGCGCCGCTGGTCGGCGAATACCTCGACGGGGTCTGCACCTCCGGGCTGTGGGAAGCGCTGCTCGCCGCCGAGCACTACGCTTCTGGTGTTCGAGGGGGCGAGATCGCGACATATTGCGCGGCCTATAAGGGCGAGGACTTGCCCGAGATCTGCCGGCTGTCCGACCACGTGATCTTCAACTCGCCCGGCCAGCTCGCGCGCTTCGTGCCGCAGATCGCGCTGGCCCGCGCCGGCGGCGCGGCGTTCGACATCGGCCTCCGCATCAATCCCCTCCACGCCGAGGGCGAGGTGCCGCGCTACGATCCGTGCGCGCCGCACAGCCGGCTCGGCTTCCCGGTCGACCAGCTGACCGACGAGCACATGGAAGGGGTCGACGGGCTCCATTTCCACACATTGTGCGAGCAGGACTTCGCGCCGCTCCATCCTGATCGGCACGATCCTCGACACGCACTGGAACGGCATGCCGCTGGCGATCACCGACGTCTCGGCGACCTGCCACATGCCCGACGTGATCGAGGCGCCCTATCGCCCGGCGATACTGGGAGAGCTCGTGAGTCCCCGCGAAGGCGGGGACCTCAGCGGACAATATCCTGAGGTCCCCGCCTCCGCGGGGACTCAGCTGACCCGCCTCAGCGGCCCGTCGTGCCTCGCCGGGGACGTGATCGGCGACTATCGCCTGCCCTTTACTTGCGAGCCGGGGCGGCGCTTCGCGTTTCTCGATCAGGCGCACTACTCGATGGTCAAGACCACCACCTTCAACGGCGTGCCGCTGCCCTCGATCTGGCTGTGGGACAGCGACAACGATTCGCTCGAGCAAGTCCGCAAGTTCGGCTACGAGGACTTCCGCGACCGCCTGAGCTGACAAACCCCGCGGAAACCGTGGGTTATTCAGCCGATCTTGAGACAGCTCCGAATCGCCCGTTTTTCACTTGCAGTTCAGGCCGGGGGGTCTATTAGCCGCCCCTCGCTGCCCCATGGGGACTTCCAAACCGCAAGGCAGCCTTGTCGAACTAACCGTTTGGGGGTCCCTTGAGTTGCACATCTTTCCAGACGCATCGGCTGTAGTCCGCGCCACCGCGCCGGACCGCCCGGTCATCCTCAACCGCCCGCACGCCGCGCGGCGCGCCGCCCGTTTCTTCCTCGAGAAGTTTCCGGGCCGGACGCTCTATGCGGTCAAGGCGAACCCGTCCGCCGACCTGCTCGAGGTGCTGTGGGACGCCGGGGTCACGCATTACGACGTGGCCTCGATCGCCGAGGTGCGCCTGGTCCGCGCGACCCTGCCCGAGGCGGTGCTGTGCTTCATGCACCCGGTCAAGACCCCCAGCGCGATCCGCGAGGCCTATCATCAGCACGGCTGCAAGGTGTTCAGCCTCGACACCCAGGACGAGCTCGACAAGATCGTCGAAGCGACCGGCGGACCTGACGACCTCACGCTGTGCGTGCGGCTGCGGGTCTCGTCCGAATACTCCGAGCTCAGCCTCGCCGCCAAGTTCGGCGTCGAGCTGGCCGATGCGCCTGCGCTGCTCCAGGCCGCGCGCCAGGCGGCGGACAGCCTCGGCGTGTGCTTCCACGTCGGCAGCCAGGCGATGACCCCGCACGCCTACGTCCAGGCGCTGGAGAAGGTCCGCGCGGCGATCGTCGACGCCTCGGTGCTGGTCGACGTGGTCGACGTCGGCGGGGGCTTTCCCTCGATCTACCCGGGGATGGAGCCGCCGCCGCTCGAGGACTTCTTCGCGATCATCGACCGCACGTACGAATCGCTGCCGATCTCGTACTCGGCCGAGCTGTGGTGCGAGCCCGGCCGCGCGCTGTGCGCCGAGTACAACTCGCTGATCGTGCGGGTCGAGAAGCGCCGCGGGCGCGAGCTCTACATCAACGACGGCGCCTACGGCGCGCTGTTCGACGCCGCGCACGTCGGCTGGCGCTTTCCGGTCAAGCTGCTGCGCGACGAGGCGGACGGCGCTGTCGAGCCGTTCAGCTTCTACGGCCCGACTTGCGACGACCTCGACCACATGGAGGGGCCGTTCGGGCTGCCGGCCGACACCGGCGCGGGCGACTACATCGAGGTCGGAATGCTCGGCGCTTACGGCGCGGCGATGCGCACCGGCTTCAACGGCTTCGGCGAATGCGAGGTCCACGAGGCCGCCGACGAGCCGATGGCCAGCCAGTACCGCGGCGACCGCCGCGACCCGCGCGTCTCGGACAACGTCGTCCGCTTGCGCTAGGAAAGCCCAGACCCTAACCCGCTCAAGTTCGAGCAAGAGGTTGAGGATGCTGGTCAAGGTCGAGCGCGACGAGGGTGTCGCGGTGGTCACGCTCAATCGCCCCGAGGCGATGAACGCGCTGTCGCGCGGGTTGCGCGCGCAGCTCGCGCAAGTGATGCGCGAGCTCGACGCGGACGACCGCATCCGCGTCGTCATCCTCACCGGCGCGGGCGAGCGCGCGTTCACCGCCGGGCTCGACCTCAAGGAGCTCGGCGCGGACACCTCGAACCTCGGCGCGGCCAACGCCGAGGATGCGCTGGCCAACCCGGTCAGGGCGGTCGAGCAGTGCCGCAAGCCGGTGATCGGGGCGATCAACGGGGTGGCGATCGCCGGCGGGTTCGAGCTGGCGCTGGCCTGCGACATCCTGATCGCCGCCGAGACCGCGCGCTTCGCCGACACCCACGCGCGGGTCGGGATCATGCCCGGCTGGGGCCTGTCGCAGAAGCTGTCGCGGACGATCGGGATCAGCCGCGCCAAGGAGCTGTCGCTTTCGGGCAACTTTCTCGATGCGCAGACGGCTTGCGAATGGGGCCTGGTCAACCGGGTAGTTCCCGCTGCCGAGTTGCTGCCGGCTGCGAAGAAGCTCGCCGCCGACATCGCCGGCGCCGATCCGGCGATGGTCCAGGCTTACAAGAAGCTGATCGACGAGGGCTACGCGCAGAGCTTCGGCGAGGCGCTGGCGACCGAGCACCGGGTCTCCTCCGCGGCCAACCGCCAGGTCAAGGCGAGCGACGTCGAGGCGCGCCGCCGCGCCGTGATGGAGCGGGGCCGCGCTCAGGCGGGCTGAAGCTTCAGCAGCCGCGCGATCCCGCCGAGGATGTCGCGGGCGAAAGCCTGGCTGACCGCGGCTTCCTGGACGATGTTGAAGCCGTGGATCGCGCCCGGGTAGCTGTGCAGCTCGACCGGAACCCCGGCGTCGACCAGGCGGCGGGCGTAGTCGAGGTCCTCGTCGAAGAACAGGTCGAGGCTGCCGGTCAGCAGCAGCGTCGGCGGCAGGCCCGACAAGTCCTCGGCCAGCGCCGGGGAAAACCAGCCCTTGCGGTCATCGTCGGCCGCGTAGTCGCCGCGCA
>JAIVIY010000061.1:0-7343 GCA_020200285.1 Novosphingobium sp.
GCGTCGAGCGCTTGCGGTTCGCCCGAACGCAGCGCGGCGCGCAAGTCGACCTGGCCCTCGCCGCCGAGGCACATCGCGAGCTGGCCGGTCGCGGTCGCCCGCACGCGGTTGCAGCCGCCGCAGAAATTCTGGGTCAGCGGGGTGATGAAGCCGAGCCGCCCGCCGGTCTCGGCGACCTCGACATAGCGCGCCGGGCCGCCGCTGCGGTGCGAACTGGGGGTGAGCGTCCAGCGCTGCTCCAACCGTTCGCGGACCTGGCTCAACGGCAGGTAGTGGTCGAAGCGGTCGCCCTCGACTTCGCCCAGCGGCATAACCTCGATCAGCGTGATCGCGTGGCCCTCGCCATGCGCCCACTCGATCAGCGAAGGCAGCTCGTCCCGGTTGAGGCCTTTGAGCGCGACGGTGTTGAGCTTGACCTCGAGACCCGCCGCCTTCGCCGCGGCGATCCCGGCGAGCACTTGCGGCAAGCCATCGCGCCGCGCCAGCTGCGCGAACAGCGCGCGGTCGCGCGTGTCGAGGCTGACGTTGACCCGCCGCACGCCGGCGTCGGCCAGCGCGGGCGCGAACTCGGCGAGGCGCATTCCGTTGGTGGTCAGCGTGAGCTCGTCGAGACCTTCGCCAACCTCGCGCCCCAGCGCGCGGACCAGCTCGATCACATCGCGGCGGACCAGCGGCTCGCCGCCGGTCAGCCGAATCTTGCGCACCCCGCGGGCGACGAAGGCCAGCGCCAGCAACCGCAATTCCTCGAGCGTCAGCACCTCGGACTTGGGCAGGAAGGTCATCCGCTCGGGCATGCAATAGGCGCAGCGCAAGTCGCAGCGGTCGGTAACCGACAGCCGCAGGTAGGTGATCGGGCGCTGAAAGGCGTCGACGAGCGGGGTCATTCGCGCCCCAGATACACGAAATCGCGCGGGTACGCCTCAAGGTTCGCGCCGGAGTCGACGAACAGGGTCTGCCCGGTGACCGCGGGCGCGCGCGCCAGCCAGACCACCGCCGAGGCGATGTCTTCGGGCGTCGGCAGGCGTTCGAGCGGCATCATCCCGCGCAGCCGCTCCCACTGCGCGTCGTCGTAATCCGCGGTCGGCAGCACCAGGCCCGGCGCGACGCCGTTGACCCGCACCCGCGGCGCGAGCTCGCGGGCAAGGTTGCGCAAGCTCGCGTGGAGCGTCTGCTTCGCGAGCGAGTAGGCGAGCTGATCGGGCACCGGGTTGCGTACCCGCTGGTCGAGCAGCATCACCACGCTGCCTTCCGCTTCGCCCAGCGCGCTGGCGAAAGCCTGGGTCAGCAGCAAGGGCGCGTAGAGGTTGGTGCGCATGTGAGCGTCGAGCGATGCGGCGGTCAGCGTCGCCAGCCGGTCGTCGCGGAAGATCGAAGCCGAGTTGACCAGCAGCGACGGCGCGGCCGCGCCATCAGGAGTCGCCGTCCCTTGGCCGCTCGCGGTGCAGCGTGATGCCTATCCGTTCGTCCTTCTCGCTGATCGCCAGCTTGACGATCTTGACCGTGACCGCCTCGATTCGGGCGTCCTGGACGAACAGCGTCTCGCAGACCTGGTCGGCGACCGCTTCGATCAGCTTGAAATGAACCCCCGGCGGCAGCGCCTCCGACGCGGCAAACTTAAGATCCATGTAGTTCTTGCTGGCCTTGAGCGGCGTGTCGGGCCCGTAATGCGGGGCGGGCTTGAGCCGCGCGGAGATGGTGAAGCGCAGCGGCTGCGGGCGGCCGGTTTCCTCCGAATAGATCCCGGTGAGCACATCGTGCTCGAACTCGGCGACTTCGAGGATCAGGCTGTCGGACATGAGGGCGGGCCTAGCGGGGACTCAGCCGTTGCGCCAGCGCGCGAAGATCGCGGTGGGGAGGAGGCGGGCGTGGGGGCCATCCTCGCGCACCGCCAGGTCGCCGAACTCGATCGCGCCCGGAAGCTCGGCCAGCGCCTCGGCGAGCAGCCCGGCGATCGCCAGCGCGCTCATCCGCACCGCGTAGACGGTGAGGAACAGGAAGCGGCTCTCGGCGTCGAGCAGGCGGCGGCAATCGGCGATCAACGCGGGCAAGTGCTCCTCGAGCCGCCACACCTCGCCTTCGGGACCGCGCCCGAACTTGGGCGGGTCGAGGATGATTCCGTCGTAGCGCTTGCCGCGCCGCACCTCGCGCGCGGCGAACTTGGCGGCGTCGTCGACCAGCCAGCGGATCGGACGGTCCTCCAGCCCCGAGAGCGCAGCGTTGGCGCGCGCTTGCGCGACCGATTTCTTCGACGCGTCGACGTGGGTGACGGGGCCGTAGGCGCTCAGCGCCAGCGTGCCGACGCCCGTGTAGCCGAACAGGTTGAGCGTCTGCGCGTCGGACCGCTCGCCCAATTGTTCGCCCATCCACTTCCACACCGGAGCCATGTCGGGGAAAAAGCCGAGATGACGGAACGGGGTGCATTGCGCGGTGAAGCGGACCTCGCGCCAGGCGAGCGGCCAGCCTTCGCGCGGCACCTCGCGGGCAAAGCGCCACCGGCCGCCGCCATCCTCGTCGGACGCGGGCACGAACTCGCCGTCGGAGTCCCACTCGGCCAGCCGCGGCCGCCACAGCGCCTGGGCCTCGGGGCGGATGAAGCGATAGGGCCCGTAGCGCTCGAGCTTGCGCCCGCCGCCGCTGTCGAGCAACGCGTAGTCAGACCAGCCTTCGCCCGCCAGGATCAGCGGCGATGAGGCGAGCGCGGCCATCACCCGCGCGGGATTGCGTGCTCGGCGACGTAGGCGGCGACCGCCGCGTAGTCGGCGGGCAGCTCGACGCAGCGCTCCTCGCGCTCGAACAAGCCGCCGACGCGGGTCGGGAGCGGCGGCCGCTGCCCGGTGGCGCGCTCGACCGCGTCGGGGAACTTCGCCGGGTGGGCGGTGGCAAGGGTGACGACCGGGACCGCGGGATCCAGATCGTCCTGCGCGCGCGCGGCGTGAAGGCCGCAGGCGGTGTGCGGATCGATCACTTCGCCTGCCGCCTCGCTGGCCCAGCGCATCGCTTCGGACATGCCGCCGGCATCGGCCCGCGAGCTGCGGAACAGCGCGGCGGCTCCCTGACGCTGGGCATTGGTCAGCTGCATCGCTCGGGTCGACTCGAAGCCGGCCATCTGAGCGGCCAGCGCCGCGCCGTCGCGGCCGCCGCGGTCGAACAGCAGGCGCTCGAAGTTCGAGCTGACCTGGATGTCCATCGACGGGGCGATCGTCGGCTCGACCCCGTGCGCCGAATAGTCCCCAGTCGCCAGCGCGCGGTGGAGGATGTCGTTGACGTTGGTCGCGACCACCAGCCGCTCTACCGGCAGGCCCATTTGCGCGGCGACGTAGCCGGCGAAGACGTCGCCGAAGTTGCCGGTCGGCACGCTGAACGCGACCTTCCGATGGGGGGCGCCGAGCTGGAGCGCGGCGGCGAAGTAGTACACGACTTGCGCCATCAGCCGCGCCCAGTTGATCGAGTTGACCGCGCCGATGGCGAAGCGATCGGTCAGCGCCGGGTCGGCGAAGATCCGCTTGACCATCGCTTGGCAGGCGTCGAAATCGGCGCCCTCGACCGCGATGTTGTGGACGTTCGTCGCGCGCACCGTCGTCATCTGCCGGCGCTGGACGTCGCTGACCCGGCCGTTCGGGTGGAGCATGAAGATCGTCACGCCCTCGCGTCCGGCGACCGCGTCGATCGCCGCCGAGCCGGTGTCGCCGCTGGTCGCGCCGACGATCGTCAGGTTCGCGCCGGTGCGGCTCAGGAACTCCTCGAACAGCAGCCCCAGCAATTGCAGCGCAATGTCCTTGAACGCCAGCGTCGGGCCGTGGAACAGCTCGAGCAGCCAGTGGCGCTCGTCGAGCTGACGTAGCGGGGTCACCGCGGCGTGGGCGAAGCGGCCGTAGGCGGTTTCGCACAAGGCGAGGAGACGTTCGGGGGTCAGGCTGTCGCCGACGAACGGCTGCATCACCCGCTGGGCTAACTGGGCGTAAGGCAGGCCGGTGAGCGATGCGATCTCGACCTCGGAGAACCGCGGCCATTCCCGCGGCACATAGAGCCCGCCGTCCGCCGCCAGCCCGGCCAGCGTGACGCCGGCGAAATCGAGCGGCGGCGCGCCGCCGCGGGTCGAGACGTAATCCATGTGCGGCGCGGTTAGCTGCGAGGGTTCCTAGCGGCAAGGCGCTTCCTCACCGCCAGCGCGTAGATCACCGCGGCCACCGCGGCGAAGAAGAACCATTGCACGGCGTAGGCGAGGTGGTTGTTGGGAATGTCGCGCGGGTCGGGGCGGGCGAGCGGCTCGAGCCCGGCGAGCGGCGGCGCGGCGATCAGGCGGACTGCCTTGCCCGCGCCCGGCGCGACGAATCCGAGCGCTTCCCCGCCGCCCCAGCGCCGCACCGCGGGATCGCGCGACCAGCCGAGCGCGACAGCGGGCGATCAGAGCCTCCTTCCAGGCGCGGCGCTCGAGTTGCCACACGCCCAGCGCGATCATTGTCGCAACTGCTGCGGCGACGACTAGCGTCGGCACCACGGGAATGCGCTTCACGGCGCCTCGCAGTTCAGGCGGTTCCGACACACCACGGATCGGGGCGATGATCGATCGGCGATCCCGCTCCGTCGGGAGCCGGGAACTGCGTTTTGAAAGTGAAGGCCTGGAGGTTCGGCCCGTTTTGCTCAAGCAGCCACAGCTTGGCGAGGCCGTCGTTGATCGTCGGGATCGTGCCCGCCTCGATCCACCATAGAGCCTGATAGACGCTGTTGAACCGCGCGAAGTACTCTCGGCGGCGCGCCATGACCGGCGTGTGCGCGCTGCGATACACGAAATCGAACAACGATTGCGCGTCGCGCCATACGGACATGTTGAGCGCCATCAGCGGATCGGGGGTAAAGCGGATGCCGGTGGCGTTGCCGCTCTCGTCCTGGAGCCGCCAGACGAAGCCCGGCGCGGCCTCGGCCAGCGCGTTGATGCGGTCGAGCGCGGCGAAGAACGGCTCGACACGCGGATCGCCCCGGGGCGCGACCAGGCGACCGATATTGATCTGGGCGAGGTGCCAGTCGGCGCTCAATGGATCGGCGCGCCCCAGCCGCCCCAGACGTAAACCACCACGAACAGGAACAGCCAGACCACGTCGACGAAGTGCCAGTACCACGCCGCCGCCTCGAACCCGAAGTGCTGGCGCGGGGTGAAATCGCCGTTGTAGGCGCGCTTCAAGCAGACGATCAGGAAGATCGTCCCGACCAGCACGTGGAAGCCGTGGAAGCCCGTCGCCATGTAGAACGCCGAACCGTAGGTGTTCTCACCGAAGTTGAACGGCGCGTTGGCATATTCGTAGGCTTGGATGCTGGTGAACAGCACGCCGAGGATGACCGTCAGCCACAGCCCGGTCTTGAGGCCCTCGCGGTCGCCATGGATCAGCGCGTGGTGCGCCCAGGTCACCGTGGTGCCCGAGCACAGCAGAATCAGGGTGTTGAGCAGCGGCAGGTCGAACGGGTCCATCACCGCCTCGATCCCCTTGGGCGGCCAAGTCCCGCCGACCACTTCGCTCAAAGTCGAGGGAAACAGCGAGAAATCGAACCATGCCCAGAACCAGCCGACGAAGAACATCACCTCCGAGGCGATGAACAGGATCATTCCGTAGCGCAGGTGGAGCTGGACGACCGGCGTGTGATCGCCGCCGTTGGCCTCGCGCACGACGTTGGTCCACCACGCGTACATCGTCAGCAGCACGCCGAACGCGCCGAGCAGCAGCAGGTACTTGCCGAACGCCATCTCGTGCATCGTCAGCACGCCGCCAGAGGTCAGCGTCACCGCCGCGGCGGCGCCGATCAGCGGCCAGATGTCGGGCGGCAGGATGTGATAATCGTGGTTCTTGGCGCCGGCCATCTGCGGGCTCCCCCTTGGTGTTCGGTCAAGCCCTTATCGCGCCGCCCCGGACGGGTCCAGAGGCTTGGATGCGGGGTAACGAGCTTCGTTGAAGGTGTAGCTCAAGGTGATCTCGCCGATGTCCTTCGCGCTCGGATCGTCGAGGATTTTCGGGTCGACGTAGAAGATCACCGGCATCCGCACTTCCTCGCCGGGCTTGAGCGTCTGCTCGGTGAAGCAGAAGCACTGGATCTTGCTGAAGTGCTTGCCCGCCTGCTCGGGCATGACGTTGAAGGTGGCGGTGCCGGTGATGGAGCGCGCCGAGTTGTTCTTGGCATGGAAGGTGGTCATCGAGCGCTCGCCGATGGCGACGGTGCGGGTGACTTCGTCGGGACCGAACTTCCACGGCAGGCCGCGCGCGACGTTGCCGTCGAAGCGGACGACGATGCTCTTGCCGGCGACCGCCCTGACCTCGGCGGCCTGCGCCTCGCCGACGCGCTGGGTGGTGCCGCCGAACCCGGTGACCTGGCAGAACAGCCGGTAGAGCGGGACCGAGGCGTAGCCGAGCCCGAGCATCGCCACTGCGACGCCCAGCGCCATGAAAGCGGTCCGGCGATTGCGCGACGGGTCGCTCATCCCCCCTGCCCCATGCGGACGATCGCTACCGCAAAGAACAGGATCGCCATCAAGCCGAGCGCCAGCCCCATCACCAGGTTGCGGCTGCGCTGGCGGGCGCGGACTTCATCGGAGGGGTCGGTCGGGGTCATCCCTGCCACCCCTGCACCGTCGCCAGCCGATCCGCAACCAGCGCGGCGAACAGCGCGAACAGGTAGAGGATCGAGAACCCGAACAGCCGCTTTTCCGGCCGCATCGCGTCGCCCGGAGCCGACGTTCGCAAACCCACTGGCAACGCGAAGCCAACGAACGCCGCCGACAGCGCAATCGCCGCCAGGCCATAGACCGCGCCGGTCCCGCCGATCGCCCACGGCGCGGCGGCCAGCGGAGCGAGCAACACCGCGTAGACCAGAATCTGCCGCCGGGTCGCCGCCTCGCCCGCGACCACCGGCAGCATCGGGATGCCGACCTTGGCGTAGTCGCTCTGGACGAACAGTGCGAGCGCCCAGAAATGCGGCGGAGTCCACATGAAGATGATCGCGAACAGCAGCAGCGGCATGGCGGCGATCTCGCCGGTCGCCGCGACCCACCCGATCAGCGGCGGGAACGCCCCCGCGCCGCCGCCGATGACGATATTCTGCGGGGTCCGTGGCTTGAGCCAGATCGTATAGACCACCGCGTAATAGACGATCGACACCGCCAGCAGCGCGGCCGCCAGCCAGCCGACCGCGACCCCCATCGTCAGCACCGAGCCGACCGACAGCGCCACCCCGAAGTCGCGCGCCGAGGTCGGGTCCATCCGCCCCGCGGGCAAGGGCCGGCGCGCGGTGCGCTTCATCCCGGCGTCGAGGTCGGCCTCCCACCACATGTTGAGCGCCGCCGCCCCGCCCGCGCCGAC
>JAIVIY010000061.1:7399-8713 GCA_020200285.1 Novosphingobium sp.
AGGGCAGACGTGTGAAGGAGGATGGACCTTCGACGGCAACGCCGATGTTCTCCGAATGGTCCCAATGTTCGCACTGACCATAGAGAAGGCGATCGGACGCGGGGCGAGGGGGGGCGAGCAGGCATTGCATCGCCATGACACAGCCAGCAGCTTGTAGGAAAATGGTTTCGTCGGCCGCGCGGCCTTCGACAAGCTCAGGCCGAGCGGAAGTTTTCCCAATCCCGCTCAGCCCCGGACCTGATCCGGGGTTGTCGAAGCCCACGCGCCAACCTTGGGCGCTACAGCCGCCGCAGCCAGTCGACCAGCAGGCGGTTGACCTCCTCGGGCTTCTCCTGCTGGGTCCAGTGGCCGCAGCCTTCGAGCACGTGGCCCTCGACCTTGGGCGCGAACAGCCGCATCATCGCCACCGGATCGGGGACCGCGCCGAACAGCGTGGTCGCGGGATCGCGGTCGCCGCCGATGAACAGGCACGGCTGGTCGAGCGTCCTGCCCTGCCAGGGCCTGAGCCACTCGTAGTCGCGCTCGTGGTTGCGATAGCGGTTCAAGGGCCCGCGGAAGCCCGAGGCCTTGAACTCGGCTTCGTAGTAGTCGAGGTCGGCCTCGCTCAGCCACGGCACCGGCCGCGGCTCGGGCAGACCTTCGAGGAAGGTCGCGCCGAGCGGCTTGTCCCAATAGGCGCCGGGCGGGACGTCGCCCGAGATCGAGTACATCATCGTTTCGATGAAGCGCCGCGGATCGGCTTCGGCCTCGGCCTCGGCAACGCCGGGTTCCTGGAAGTATTCCTGGTAGAAGAACCGGCCCTTGGCTGTGAAATGCTCGCGGAACACCTCGGTGAACGGCCGCTGCGGCGCGCCGCTGAAGGGCACCGACAGCCCGGCGACCGCCGAGAACCGGTCGGGCCGGGTCAGCGCCGAGTTCCACACGATCGGCGCGCCCCAATCGTGCCCCACGAGGATCGCCGGGGCGTCGGGCTGAAGCGCGTCGGCCACGCCGACGAGGTCGACGACGATCCGCTCCATCGCGTAAGCCGCGACATCGTGGGGCTTGTCCGAGCCGCCGTAACCGCGGACGTCGAGCGCGCAGGCGGTGAACCCGGCGGCGGCGACGGGGCCGAGCTGGTGGCGCCACGAGTACCAGCTCTCGGGAAAGCCGTGGACCATGATGACGAGCGGGCCGGTGCCTTCGATGGCGCAGCGCAACGCCACCTCGCCGACGTCGATCAGGCGGAATTCGGGCACGGTCGGTCCTCTCGATGCACGCCGCCGACCCTCCCACACCTCGTCACCCTGAACTTGTTTCAGGGTCCATTTCTCC